>JAESUH010000047.1 GCA_016763155.1 Rhizobiaceae bacterium | reverse complement strand
TCATTGGGTATTATTGGAACATCGCAAGCTGGTAGTAAGTCAGCGGCCAATGGCAACAATGCGTTTGATATTCTAAAAGAACGCTTTGCGAAGGGCGAGATCGATACCAAGGAGTTTGAGGAACGTAAGTGTCTTCTGACAGAGTAACGATCATAACGAGCACTAGCCGTGAGTTGGCCATGCTCTGTGTTCATCATCGATGACAAACACATGGCGGTGATGGTTTCCTTCACCCCGATGCCCCTGCAAATGCGGGTGGTTCAACGGCAGGTTGGGATGATCATGGAGCAATTCTTTTGCTTCATTAGCTGGCCAGACAAACAGCGCCAAAATGGCTCCCGACAGCGCAAGAATGCCGAGGGCAGCCATGGTAACAGGTAAGCCGAATGCTTGTCCTGCCCATCCCGCAATCGGATAAGTCAACAGCCAGCAGGCGTGTGAGAGAGCAAACTGCGCCACAAAAATTGTTGGCCTGTCTTCTGCATGCGTTGAACGTCTCAGGAGGCGACCAGACGGTGTAAGAATTGCCGAGTAAAGTATGCCGCTCATCCCCCACAAAAATAGAAATGCGCTCCAAACCACCCAACCATTTGTCAGAACATAAACCGCGTGCCCAATTGTCAGTCCAGCAAGAAGGAATGCCGCCGCAACCATAACCAATCGGTCGGAGATAGTCTCAAGGAGACGAGGCAATGCGAGAGCAGAAAGCATTGACCCGCCCCCAAAAGCTGCAAGTGCATAAGCTACATCAATTTCCCTCGCACCATATTCACTTCGCACAATCACAACGGTGTTGACGAGGATGAAAGCACCAGCTGATGCTGCCGTAAAATTGAGAGCGAGCAATCCGCGTAGTCGCGGAGTTGCAAGGTATATTCGCGCACCCCTTGTCAGTTTTTCTAAAAACGGCCGCGATTTTTCACTCCGGTCAGATACCGGAATAGGTGTAACTAAGACGAGCGCGGCAGATCCGATGAACCCCATGACCGTTCCGCCAAACAGCCAGTGATAGTTCATGACGGCCAGTAAAATACCTGCCAGAGCAGGACTAACAAGATTTTCCAGATCATATGCCAGCCGCGAAAGTGACAGAGCTTTTGTATAGTCTTTCTCATCGCTGAGGATATCGGGAATTATAGCTTGAAACGCGGGTGTAAAAGTGGCTGACGCCGCTTGGAGAACAAAGATCAGTAAATAGATTTGCCACACTGAATCGATGAAAGGTAGAAAAACAGCCACTGATGCACGCAACAGATCAGCACCAATCAAAACGACTTTGCGCGGCAATTTATCGACCACAGCAGCAGAAACAGGAGCAAGACCAACATAGGCAATCATTTTGATAGCAAACGCTGTCCCAAGAACTGCCCCGGCCTTATCACCAGCCAGATCAAAAGCAAGCAAGCCAAGTGCAACGGTCAAGAGCCCCGTTCCAAGAAGGGCAATAACCTGCGCACCAAAGAGCCGCGCATAGACGGGGTGTTTGAGAACATCAATCATAATTGTAATTTATACATATTTCACAAATGAGGAAAGCAGTCTTACGTAACATGCTGGTTTCGCTCGCTCGGCTCCCGCAGCGTTGAGAACATCTCATGCGAACAAGAAGGGAGTTCGTCATCGCTATTATATCTCACACAGATTGACGATGACAAAGGCATCAGCCAAGTCACCCAAGGTCAGAGATGGCTGGAGACTTCCGGCGGAACCATTGGAACAGGCAATTGGCAAACAGATTGCACAACATCTGACAAGTTCGGCATTCATATCAGCCATCATAACTGATTGCAGCCCGGCAGAGGCTGAGGATTGAACTGAATCAGCAGACCAATTAGCCACTAAAGCAACGAACAGCATCAAGGGACTAAAATCCCTTATTGAAGGCATCACTATCAAACCTGGGTCAATTGCCATCCAACTGGATCAAACAAGACTCACCAAACGGTTGAACATTGACATCAACGGTTCACCAGAAACACTTTAATCACTACTCTCGATATACGCACCATTCCAAATCAGAAAGCGGGGCGTGGAATCCAAACTGATATCACCGACAGGGATGAACTCCTCATCAAAAACAATGCAAAAGCCCATGTCTGGTATCAGAGGATCAAACGCGGAATCACAATCCAGGAAATTGCCAACAAAGAAAACGCCAGCATTGGCATGGTCAGGCAACGCATCAACCTTGCTTTCATCGCTCTGGATATCGTTCGTCAGATTATTGATGGCAAACAACCCATTGGCCTTACCTCAGACTATCTGTTGCGGCATAGCATTCCAACGTCATGGAATGCACAGAGGGAATTGCTTAGTTCACTCTGATCAGCAAAGCTAAGCAACAACTCCCACAAACTTCCCGATTCCCGAAATTGCAGGTGCATCTAACTGCATCAGACTGCATCATTTCTCTCCAACTAAATGCGCCAAAACTGCAAACGGAGACTTTTGCCCTGTGAGGCCTTAAATCAAGCAATCATAATGGTCTCCGTGGAAATCGACTATGCCTAAGCCATTGAACCTTCGCAGTAATACCCGAAGAAATGCAGTCTCAAAAAGGAGAGAGAGTTAGGTGGCTGGGGTGGTAGGAATCGAACCTACGATGCACGCTACCAAAAAGCGTTGCCTTACCGCTTGGCTACACCCCAACAGTTCACCCGATCCAAACTTGGTGGGTGAAAAAATTGTATACCCATTTCATTTCCCCCCTGCAAGCATGATAATTGGTTGAAACAGGATATTTGCAAAGAAAATTTCAAAATCTATATTTTTGGCTGATTATCTCCCCTAAAAACCAAACAAAATGCTTGTTCTGCGGTGATGGTCGAATTATTAAATTATGCAGTGAAGCAAATGCCCCCAATAGGGCTGGAAATTATTGATTGCGAGTGACTGATATGCGTTTTGAGGGAACTTCCTCCTATGTGGCGGCAAAAGATCTAACCATTGCAGTTAATGCATCCATTGCGCTGGAGCGGCCCTTGCTGGTGAAGGGAGAGCCCGGTACGGGCAAGACCGAGCTTGCAAAACAGCTGGCTGGCGCTCTTGGTCTCGAACTTTTGGAATGGCACATAAAGTCTACCACCAAGGCACAGCAGGGGCTCTATGAGTATGATGCAGTATCGCGCCTGCGCGATAGCCAATTGGGCGATGAAAGAGTTCAGGACGTAAAAAACTATATCAAAAAGGGAAAACTGTGGGAGGCCTTCACCTCTGATAAAAAGGTGGTTTTGCTAATTGATGAGGTCGATAAGGCTGATATCGAGTTTCCTAACGATTTGTTGCAGGAACTCGACAAGATGGAATTCCACGTTTACGAGACCGGCGAAGTGGTGCGGGCAAAAAATCGGCCGATCATCATCATTACCTCCAATAACGAAAAAGAACTGCCGGATGCGTTTTTACGCCGTTGTTTCTTCCACTATATTAGCTTTCCAGATCAGGATATTCTGACGAAAATCATTGATGTGCATTATCCAGACATTAAGAAGTCTCTGGTCAGCAGCGCTCTGAAACAGTTTTACGAAATCCGGGAAACTCCGGGCTTGAAGAAAAAGCCTTCTACATCTGAGGCGTTGGACTGGATTAAATTGTTAGTGGCTGATGATATCGATGCTGCGACTTTGAGGGGCGATGATTCTACCAACTTGCTTCCAAGGTTGCACGGTGCATTGCTTAAAAACGAACAAGACGTCCACTTGTTCGAACGGTTGGCTTTTCTCTCCCGGCAGCGAAGATAGAGTTTGTTTGTTATCACGGCGAACTCAGGAGTTCGCTGGTTGCTTGGCTCACGGCGTATCCTCACTGCCGTTCGGGCCTCCGCATGGGCGGGGCATAAGCGCCGGTCGCTCTTCGCTCCCGCCTATCGGCGGACTGCTACGGAGAAGATGGCGCAAGGGACGATCCGGAAAGAACTGTGCAAGGAAAAAGAATGCGAGCCCAAAGGGCAAGCGTGGGAACCCGGCGCTAATGCGCCGCGCCTTCGCAGGCCTGAGCGCAGCGAAGATACGCCGCGAGAACAAACAAACCGGCGAACCCACAGGGTTCGCCGTGAGAACAAGAATCCAATTGACGTAAATTTAGCGGAGCGCTAAGTTTACATCAATTGTGGTGATTTGGGCCGGCCGGCTTGCAGCCACGTAAAATAAGTTGCTAAAGGGGCCGTCTTCTAGTTTCGCGACCCCTCCTGCATATCAACAACGCCAGATATGAGTGAAGATCATGCCAATTCGAATCCCTGACAGATTGCCCGCCCGCCAGACCCTGGAGGATGAGGGCGTAATGGTTATGACTGATTCTGAGGCGGCGCGTCAGGATATCCGGCCCCTGCAATTTGGCCTCTTAAACCTGATGCCGGATAAAATCCGGACCGAGACGCAGATTGCGCGGCTGATAGGCGCAACACCATTGCAGGTGGAGCTTTCGCTCGTGCGCATTGGCAGCCATAAATCCAAGAATACGGCAGAAGAGCACCTGATTGATTTTTACCATACATGGGATGAAATCAAGCATCGCAAGTTTGATGGCTTCATTATCACGGGTGCGCCGATTGAAACCCTGCCATTTGAAGAAGTGACCTATTGGGATGAGCTGGTGCAGATCATGGATTGGACCCAGACCAATGTGCATTCCTCATTTAATATCTGCTGGGGTGCAATGGCTGCGATTTATCATTTCCATAAAGTGCCTAAATATCAGCTGGAAAAGAAGGCATTTGGCGTCTTTCGTCATAAAAACCTGAACCCGTCATCACCTTATCTGAGCGGGTTTTCTGATGATTTCTCCATTCCGGTTTCCCGCTGGACGGAGATCCATTCTGAAGACATTGATCCGGATTCAGGATTAGAAATCTTGATGGATTCAGTAGAAACCGGCCCTTGCCTCATTCATGAAAAGGTCGGAAACCGACTCTATATATTCAATCATATTGAATATGATTCAAATTCATTGGGTGAAGAATATTCCCGTGATCGCGCTGCCGGCAATATAATCGAAATTCCGCGCAATTATTACCCTTTCAATAATCCGGAAAATGATCCACAAAACCGCTGGCGCAGTCACGCGCATTTGCTGTTTGGCAATTGGATCAATACAATCTATCAGACCACACCCTATAAGTCTGATGATATAGGTAAAGGCAAATAACGCGATGTTTATCCCGTTTTTTCTGGCGTTAAAAAAAGCAAAAATTCCCGTTTCTTTGCGTGAATTCCTGACCTTGCTAGAGGCAATGGAGCAGGATCTTGTGACGTTTGATGTGGAAGGTTTCTATTTTCTTTCCCGCTCCGCGCTGGTGAAAGACGAGAGGAATTTGGATAAGTTCGATCGGGTGTTTTCTGAGGTTTTTAAAGGGGTTGAGAGCGTTGGTGGTTCTGAGGGCGTTGACCCGATGGATCTGCCTGAAGACTGGTTGCGCAAGCTGACAGAGAACAATTTATCTGATGAAGAAAAGGCAGCAATTGAGGCTGCAGGCGGTTGGGAAAAGCTGATGGAGACGCTAAAAAAGCGTCTGGAAGAACAGCATAAGCGCCATCAGGGTGGCTCAAAAATGATCGGCACGGCAGGGACTTCTCCCTATGGTGCCTATGGTTACAACCCCGAAGGCGTGCGCATTGGCCAAAAGGAAAGCCGTCATCGCCGTGCGGTGAAAGTCTGGGATAAACGCGAATTTCGCAATTTGGATGATAGTGTTGAATTGGGCACCCGCAATATCAAAGTCGCTTTGAAACGGCTGCGCCGCTGGGCAAGAGACGGTGCACATGAGGAACTGGATTTAGACAGCACCATCAGAGCAACGGCTGAAAGCGGGTATCTGGATGTGAAAACCCGGCCAGAGCGCAGGAACGCCGTTAAGGTGCTTCTGTTTCTTGATGTGGGTGGATCAATGGATGACCATATCAAGATTTTAGAGGAACTCTTTTCGGCAGCGCGGATGGAGTTGAAAAATCTCGAATATTTCTATTTCCACAATTGCCTCTATGAAGGTCTTTGGCGCGATAATAACCGCCGCTTTAAAGAGCGCATTCCAACTTGGGATATTCTCCATAAATATGGCTCGGATTATAAAGTCATCTTTGTCGGCGATGCAGCGATGAGCCCCTATGAGCTTGTGCACCCGGGAGGTTCGGTCGAGCATTGGAACGAAGAATCCGGCGAAGTCTGGCTGCGCCGCGCCCTCGACCAATGGAGTTCTACTATCTGGTTGAACCCGATAGCAGAAAACGGCTGGCGCTATACACAATCAACCCAGATGATTCAGACCCTGTTTTCAAACCGCATGTTTCCAATGACCTTGGGCGGTCTGGAAGCAGGAATGAAAGAACTTTCGTAACAGCTTATTTCTTGAGTTCCGAAATACCGCCATTTTTTGCCGACCAGGCAAGTGGCTCATTCAGGAAGCTCTCGACTTCATCAAGCGTTTTGGTGTCAAACCTGTTGGTTTTCTTGCAAGTCTCCAGCACTGTCCACCAAGTGGCCAAATGGTGCAATTGCATTCCGGCGGCACTCAGCTTTGCCGGGGTTTCCGGGAAAATGTCATAGTAGAATACGGCAAATGTGTCGGTGACTTCAGCACCGGCTGAACGCAGCGCCTTGGCAAATTTGATTTTACTTCCGCCATCGGTGGTTAAGTCTTCGACCAGCAAGACGTTTTGCCCCTCAACCAGATTGCCCTCAATCTGTGCATCTCGTCCAAAACCCTTTGGCTTTTTGCGAACGTATAGCATGGGAAGGCCCAATCGTTCGGCAATCCATGCTGCGAAGGGAATACCAGCAGTTTCGCCCCCGGCGACAGCATCAAATTTTTCAAAACCCGCATCGCGCATAATGATGGATGCTGCAAAATCCATCAGGGCAGAGCGAACGCGCGGATAGGAAATCAGCTTGCGACAGTCAATATAAACCGGACTGGCGAGCCCGGAAGTGAACGTATAGGGCTCGTCCGAGCGAAAATGCACCGCCTCAATTTCCAGCAGCATCTTAGCAACGGTTTCGGAGATGAAATCTCGTTCAGGAAAAGAATTTTGAAACATGGGAGCATCCTGTGATTTTGGCCAGACAGATTGTGCTTCTGGTATCAACTTCCGCAGGTGAAATCCATGCGGCTATGTAACAGCCCTGTGGATGACTTAGGTATTCCTGCAATATCTCTGGTTATTCCTGTGTTTGTCACAGGAATCCATGCCATTGAGCTGCCGGCTTTTCGGAAGTCTCATTGTATGGATTAGGGAGAGGAATAAATCCCTGTGACAAGCACAGGGATGACGGAGGTGTGTAAACTAAGCCAGAGCGCTTATTTGCCACCCTCGATTACGGTTTTTAATTTTGCAATCATCTCTCGCCGCTTCTCAGGATTTGTCTCGTTCTCAAGCTCATTGTTGAGTTCAATCAGGAAGGCAGCATAATCATTATACCAATCCCGCTGTAAGGTGCTCTCATCCATGCGCTGAGGCGCTCTGCCTTTGGAACGGGCGGAACTGGCGCTAAGTTCAAAGCTCTCGTCAAAATGAGGCATGTAGATCTTATCAATATCCCAGCCTTTTTTGGCAACCAGCCGACGCAGCTCAGCTCTCGCATCATCATCCCCGTGATTAAGGAACAATCCACCGACCACTGGCCCGCGCTCAATAATCCATTCAAGCAATTCTTGCTGATCTGCGTGAGCAGAATAATTGCCAAGCCTGCGAATGGTGGCCTTCACTTTAAAGTTTTGGCCATGAATACGGATTTCTTTTTCACCGCTGGTGATCAAATGGCCGGTAGTGCCGGGGGCCTGATAGCCCACAAACAATATGGTGGCTTCTTTCTTCCAGATATTATTTTTCAAATGATGCTGAATACGCCCGGCATCAGCCATGCCGCTGGCTGAAATGATGATACATCCGCGTTTGTCATGTTTGATAGCCTTGCTCTCATCGACGCTTTCTACCAATTTGAAATTCTTGTCGCGGAACAGCATTTCTTCATCAATTTCAATATCATCCAGCGTATTGGCGTATTTTATAAAGACGGTTGTGACTTTTCGTGCCAGCGGAGAATCCAGATAGACGGTGGTATTGGGAAGGTCTCCATTGGCGAGCAATGTGCCGATATCGTGTAATAATTCCTGGCTCCGCTCCACAGCAAAACATGGAATAACCACATTGCCACCGCGAGCAAGTCCGTCGACAAGTTCCTTACGAATGGCCTCACGGCGTTTTTCTAGGGTGTAATCATCCCGGTTGCGGTCGCCATAGGTGCTTTCGCTGATGATATAATCAAAACCCTGCTCACCGCCTGGTTCAGGGTGGAATACTTTTTCATCCGGCCCCAGATCACCAGAGAACAATAACCGCATGGTGTTTTTGGTTTCATTATCGTGGAACTTCACTTCGATGGAAGCTGAACCCAGCATATGGCCCGCATTCCAGTAGCGCACATGAACACCTTTGATCGACTCAAACCATTCGCCATATTCAACCGGTTGCAACATTTTCAGCGTTTTGCGGGCGTCTTGCTCGTCATAGATTGGTTCGATCTTATCCTGCCCGCGTCTCTGACGTCGACGATTTGCCCGTTCCGCATTGCTTTCTTGAATGTTTGCTGAATCAAGCAGCATATATTCCAGAAGGTCGACCGTTGGTGCGGTTGCATATATTGGTCCTTTGAAGCCAGCCTTGACCAGTTTTGGCAACAAGCCCGAATGA
>JAESUH010000046.1 GCA_016763155.1 Rhizobiaceae bacterium | reverse complement strand
TGTCCAGCACTCACGAGCATAACTACGACCACGGCCACGAGCTGAACTTGCGATAAGTCCAATGGCAAGGCCACCAAGCAATGCTGCTCCAAAGTGTTTGCCGCCGGCTGATGCCGTGCTGGTTGAGGCAGAAAGGCTGCCGGTTGCGATAATTGCGACTGTTAAAGCTGCGATGGCTGATTTCTTGATAATTGCGATGTTCATTTTACTTCTCCAAGTAATGTGGAAGTCCGTTGTGGCCCTTCCGATGATCTAGAGATAGTGAGCATCAAGAAATTCGCGTGTGCATTCACGCACACAGCGAAAAACTGCAAAAATTATCGAATCATCCCCGTTTGGCTATCCTTCTTTTGGCTGGATACCGAGCCCCGCACCAATTTTGTTCATTATGATCACTGCCTGTGTCCGACTATCCACACCCAGTTTTAACAACACCGCCGAAACGTGAGCTTTAACAGTTGCCTCGGAAACGTTCAGTTCATAAGCGATCTGCTTATTGAGCAAACCTTCCCCCAGCATTCCCAACACACGCGCTTGTTGCGGTGTCAGGCTTTTTATCCGTTGGAACATTTCTGCTGTTTCAGGATCGTCTTCCACATCCAGATCTATGCCATCTGGAACCCAGATATTGCCCCCCAGAACTTCCTTAACCCCAGTGCGGATTGCTTCACCCGACGAGGATTTCGGAATAAACCCTGATGCACCAAGATCAAGACAACGCCTGATCGTGGTTGGATCTTCCGTTGCAGATATAACAACTGCAGGAATTGCAGGATATTCCGAACGCAATTGCGCCAGACCTGAAAAACCACTTGCCCCCGGCATCGCAAGGTCCAAAAGGACCAAATCTATATCCCGCGATTCACTAAGAATATCCTGCGCTTCCCCCAAAGCACCAGCCATATAAATGACACATGGAAATTCCAGTCCCTCAATCGCTTGTTTCAGTGCATCACGAAACAATGGATGGTCATCGGCAATTAATATTGTTGCCTTGTCCAAATTATCCCCTCCCCTTTAATCTATTCATGACTAAAAGCATTTGCGCTTCGGTTTAGCCAATTATCGGCATCTTAGGCACGCCGCCTATTAAAGCAAGCCTGTTGATTTCACCTGCTGTTTGGGCCATGTACTCATATATACAGGTCAGCCTGTCCCAATATTGTGAATTCTGGAAAAAGCAGAAGCGACATATCGATGAGACGATCAAAATTCCCGTTCAGGTCAAGACGAGAAAACGGTAAATTTCTCTCTCTCACCCCTCGTGGACAAACTGCGATCCTCATTGCAGCCTGCATATTGCTCGTGCTTATTCCCTTTTTACTGATGGATCAGCTTAACACCTCAACCCTTTTAAACATTCCGACAGGCTTTTTTCTAATAACGCAAATCTGCCCGATTCTGTTATGTATTCTTGTATATCTATATTCCCGCAAGCAGGCTGTAAATGATCTGCAGTTGGATGATGAAACCTGAGTGGCCATGGGTAATTATCTCCAACAAATGATCTGGAGCCTGACAAATGTCATCAAGTAATAATCCGCGCCAGCTATTTGTTATATTTCTTATTGCTGTCTTTGTTTTGGCATTTTTTCTAATAACACTTCAACAAATCGGCACGCCTGCATCTTTTCAATCCTACCTTGCCCTTAGCTTGCTGGTAGCTATTTATCCAGTCATCGGCATCATGGCGCGCACTATGCAGCTTGATGAATTTCAAACAGCAGGCAGACGGGTCGGGCGAACTTTTGGCGGGATGGCGATTGCCGTTTCCCTTATTTCAGGCAGTGCGTTTGTAACCCTATCCGGAGAAATTTTTCTAAATGCGTGGAGTGGCATGGTGTGGATATCCGCGCTCATCCTGGGTCTGGCAATTGCAAGCATTGCACTGGCTCCAGCAATTGCCTTCGATAAATCAAGCACCCTGCCCCAGTTTTTAACCTCGGTTGAAAAAACAGGAAGACCTGCCAATATTTCCAGCAGACTGTTGCGATTGACCAGTCTGTTCCTTCTTACAATTTGCAGCATGGCGTTAATTGTCGGGCAATTGGATCTTGTAAAGATCATCTCAGCTACCTTTATCGGCATTCCGCCAAAGGTGACAATTATATGCGGCCTGCTTGCCGTTTTGTTTTGTTTGTTGCTTGGGGGAATGCGCGCCCTTACCTGGGTCCGCGTTGGCCTTTACGTTGTGGTTGCTGCCGCTTTTTTAATTCCCATCATATGGATTTCAATTCTTCATATTGGTAACCCGGTCCCACATTTATCCTATGGCACCGGCGCATTGGGAACTTTAAACGCGATGCAACATGAGTTGAGCAAAGAAGGAATAACTTCCTTTTCAACATTTGGTTCAATCACTGAAAACCCAGATAGTTTGAATTTTCTGGAAATAATTCCCTGGTTGTTTTGTGTCACAGCAGGGGCCGCCGCCATGCCCCATGTTTTGCAGCATTTTTCGACCATAAAAAGCCCCAGCAACGCCCGGTTTGGCAGCAATTGGGCAATGCTGTTCTTGCTGATTGTGCTATGTGCCGCCCCGGCCTATGCAGCCTATATCACCTTGGAAATCTATAATTCCATGATTGGTTTACCCATTGGCGAATTGCCACAACAAGCGCCTTGGATGTTTTCTCGTGGCCTGTTTGAAGGTGAAGCGCTGGCCACTATTTGCGGACAAGAAGTTGTGGATATGGATACGATCATTTTGGCATGTGGTGGCGATCGCACCTATCAATTGATCCCCGCAGACATATCCATCCACGGCGCGATGATCATGCTGGCCAGTGCTAATATTGCGGACTTACCACCATTGGTAACTATCCTGATTTCTGTGGGTGCCGTTGCAGCCATTTTCTCAACAGTAGATGGATTGTTGCTGGTCGTTGCAAATGCCATTGCGCAAGACGGCTATCATAAGCTGCTGCGTCGCCGCGCACCGCGCATAGCCATCATGTTCGCCTCCCGCCTCATTCTTGTGGCCATGACAGGCGTAACCGCATATTTGGCCCTAGCCATCGATTTCCCGGCAACCTTGTTGATAGTTGGTTCTTTTGCGCTCGTGGCAGCTGGTATTTTTCCAGCCATGATAACAAAAGCCCTGAGGAAAAATATCCAGCAAACCTCGTTATTGAGTGGCATGATCCTCGGGTCATTAAGCGCTGCCGCACTAACATATGGATCTTTTTGGGGGCTGGATAATCAATTAAAGAGCGGCGACGAAATTGCCTACATGGTTGATATATTTTCATTCCAGAGAACAGCCAGCGATGCGACAATCCTATTTCAATCGGGGTTTGTTGGAATGCTTATTGGATTTGCGGCAATTTTCACGATAGATTTCGCTTTGAACAAAACATCAAAGCGGACACTAAATGCTAAAAATTGACCCCAATGTCTTCACCGACGATGCCATATCTGAGGAAACAAGGCGCTTCAATGCCGAACTGAGTGAAAAACTTGCCGCAGGTGCTGATCCCTGGTCAATGGATGTAAAAGAAGTCAGGACTGCCAGAAAAGCTGGCAAAGGTGCCTTTCCATTGGAGTCCCTGCTTGAGGATACCGAGACTTTTGAAATCGAAGGCTCTCATGGCCCCATCGGGATGCGGGTAATTTCACCTGATAGTGGAAATGAAAACGCCCGTGGCGTGTTTTTCCATATTCATGGCGGTGGCTGGCGACTAGGTGGTGCAGACATGCAGGACCAGCGGTTGAAACGGTTGGCCAATGTCTGCAATTTGACCTGTATTTCTGTGGAATATGGTCTCTCTCCAGAAAATCCCTACCCATGTGGCCCGGATGATTGTGAAACTGCCGCTCTTTGGCTGGTAAACAAGGGGCCGAGCATTTTAACACCTCGTGGATGTCAATTGGCGGCGAAAGCGCCGGCGCGCATCTTTCTGTTGTAACCTTGCTGCGCTTACGAGACAAACATGGCCTTTCCCCATTCAAAGCAGCCGTCCTGATCGCAGGGGCCTATGATTTCACCATGACCCCCAGCACCGCAAATTATAACGCGGAAACATCTGGATATGGCGCGCCGGTGCTGACCACTCGCGACATTGCAAACTTCGCAGATAGCTTTTTGCCCGAAGATACCAACCGGCGAGACCCCGATATCTCGCCAATGTTTGCAGATTTGAGCGGCATGCCCCCAGCGCATTTCTGTGTGGGAACCCGCGATGCTTTGCTGGATGACAGCCTGTTCTTGTCTCAACGATGGGCGCAGGTTCAAGCAGATACTGAATTGGAATTATTCGCTGGTGGCTGCCATGTGTTTCAGTATTTTGAGACCCTGACACTTGCAAAAGAGAGCCTCGCCTCCCTGAAAGCTTTCCTCAACCGCCTGGCACCAAAAACCTGATGGCATTCATTGAAACCCACCGCAGTTTCGTCAACACTTGGCAGTGTGATGAGAATGACCATATGAACGTGCAGTTCTATATCAATAATTTTGCAGAAGCAGCCGAGATTTTTGCTTTGAAATACAGAATAGATCGCATTCAGGCTTCGCGCCCCAAGGTTCGCCATGTGCGCTATCTTCGCGAATTGCGTGGCGCCAGTTCCATTGTGATTAAATCAGCCATCATTGGCGATGGCCAACATTCCGGCAGCATCATTCATATTATGGAAAATGTTGGCGAGGGCGTGGTAAGCGCCACAGCGCTGGACCATTGCGAAAATCCGCCAACAGGACTACCCACAGTTAATTCTGACGATATCGCCTTTGCCTTGCCACGGGGTATTCCCGCCGGGTTTTTACCCGAACTGGACCTTGAATTATTGATCAGCCAAGAAAAAGCGATCACCACCAATTACGGCATCATTCAACCGACTCAGTGCAACATCAATGGGGAATTACTCTCCCAGCAATACATATCCCGCATATCCGATGGCGCGTCTCATCTCTGGGATCGTCTCGAACTTACCGATGATTATCTGTCAGAAAACAACTATGGCCGCATCGCCATGGAGATGAAATTATCCATCATCGAACCGGTAAAATCTGGAGCGGCTGTTGAAGTTGTTTCATATTGTTATGGGGCGAATGAAAAGACGTTTACCGTGCGCCATCAATTGCGTGATCTTGAAACCGGCAAAGCCTACGCCACCATGCAGGTGATCAATATAATTTTCGATCTT
>JAESUH010000256.1 GCA_016763155.1 Rhizobiaceae bacterium | reverse complement strand
TTATCCGATGTGGACATGGTGGTTGAAGCAGTGTTTGAAGACAGCGAAGTCAAGAAAATCGTGACGATACAAGCCGAAGCAAACATGCCAGAAGATGCAATATTTGCTTCCAACACCTCGACCATTCCAATCACCGATTTGGCCAAAAATTCCAAACGGCCTACGCAGTTTGTTGGCATTCACTTCTTCTCTCCGGTTGATCGCATGATGCTTACCGAAGTCATCAAGGCCAAAAAGACTGGCGACAAAGCCATCGCCATGGCACTCGATTTCATCCGCATCATCAAGAAGACACCGATCGTAGTGAACGATTCCCGTGGCTTCTACGTCAACCGTTGCGTGCTTCGTTATATGAGCGAAGCCTACAACATGTTGATCGAAGGTGTGCCAGCAGCAATGATCGACAATGTCGCCAAAATGGCAGGCATGCCGATTGGCCCATTAATGCTGAACGATGAGACAGCCATCGATCTTTCTCACAAAATCCTGCACCAGACCATCCGCGATATGGGTGAAAAAGCCGTTGATCCACGCCATGTGGAATTGATCGACACGATGGTCGAAAAACACGGCCGCCTCGGCCGTAAAAACCTCAAAGGGTTTTACGACTATCCAGATAAGCCAGCCAAGAAACATTTGTGGCCAGGCCTGAAAGACCTATACCCGCAGCTTGATCCAGACACTTTGGACGTACAGGAACTTAAAAACCGTTTCCATGCAACCATTGCATTGGAAGCTGCACGCTGTGTGGCGGAAAACGTTGTTGTTGATGTGCGTGAAGCTGATGTGGGCAGTATTCTAGGCTTTGGCTTTGCCCCATTTTCCGGCGGTGCGATTTCATACATCGATGGCATGGGATCCACAGCATTTGTAGATATGTGCAAAAAGCTGGCAAGGAAATATGGCACCCAATTCAAGCCAAATAAACTCCTGCTTGAAATGGCTAAAACCAATGAGAAGTTCTACGACCGCTTCAATCCATATGGTAAACCTGCCAAAGAAAAAGCTGCTTGATCCAGGCGTTCTAAAATGAAACTAATTGCGCCACCCCGTAAAACTAAGCGGGGTGGCGCAGTCATATGGGAACACAATTAAGTTACCCATATCCATAATTGCTAAACTCATATTGATTGATGAATTGGCGCATGCATAAGTCGGCGTTCGTATTTCAAAGGAACCCAATTTATGTCTGACCATATCGACTACTACCTCACCATTGTTTCTCCATTTGCCTATATGGGCCATAAGGCCTTTTTTGATATGGCCGCCAAGCACGGCAAATCTGTTAATATCAAAGTTTTCAATATCGCAGATGTTTTCGGAAATTCAGGGGCACTGCCTCTTCCCAAACGCCCGCCTGTACGCCAGCGCTACCGTCTGCTTGAACTTCAACGTTCTTCCCAGATGCGAGAAGTTGAACTCAATATCAAGCCTGCACATTTTCCCGTTGACCCAACACGCGCCGAACTTTGTGCCTGCGCTTTGGCTAATCAGGGAAAAGACATTCAATCTTATCTTCTGGCAATTGGTGAAGCTATTTGGAGCAAAGACCTCAACATTGCGGATGAAGCCGTATTGAGCGAAGTGCTTGAGGCCTGTGGTCACGATGCGGTTGCAACTCTTGCAGCTTCTCACGAAGCAAGCAGTGCCGAACTCCGCGCAGCCAATACGCAAGAGGCGATCGCAGCAGACGCTGTCGGCGCACCTGCTTACGTCTATGACGGTGAAGTTTTCTGGGGTCAGGATCGAATTGACTATCTGGATCAAATGATTGCTTCAGGTCGCGCTGCTTTCAAAGCTGAATAGCACCTACCTCGCTCACCCCAAACCTATGGACACCTTTGGACGTCTATGTTAACCAATACAGGAATAATTTCCTGTATTGAGTTTTGCGTTCACGGAGTAATCCTCATGCTCACGCATGAACAGGTCTGGGCAGCAATAGATGCCTTGGCAGAGAAAAAACAACTAACTGCATCTGGTCTTGCCCGAAACTCCGGACTCGACCCAACCAGTTTCAACAAATCAAAACGCCACACATCTAACGGCCGCAAACGTTGGCCCTCTACTGAGTCCGTTGCCAAGGCGCTTGAGGCAACGCAAGTTACCATGTCGGAATTCGTAGAATTTGCCGAAGATGCAGGCGCGCAAAAATCACCCCGCTCCAAAATGCCAGCCGGCAATTATCCCATGCCCGCCAGCCAGCATGTGCCCATGTTGGGTGTTTCTCAGGTAGGCGGTGCCGGTGGGTTCTTTGATTCTGGTGGTTATCCCGCTGGGCAAGACTGGGACGAAATCCATTTCCCGGCTGAAGATCAGGATTCCATCTATGCGCTTGAAGTTTCCGGCAACACCATGCAGCCCCTCTACGAGGAAGGCGTCATGTTGATTGTCGCACCGGGTGCAAACGTGCGTAAAGGCGATAAGATTGTATTTAAAACTAAGTCTGGGGAAATACTGGCAAAAGTCCTGGCTCGCAAATCGGCCCGTCAAATCGAGACCCATTCGGGCGATCCAGACAACAAACTCCTGACATATCCGCTCAGTGAAATTGAATGGATTGCACGCATTCTCTGGGCCAGTCAGTAAGCTAAAAAAGAACTGGATCGTTTCCGTTTCATAAAAACGATCCAGATCAAAAAGGCGATTGTGGAGAATTGACGCAATCGCCTCTTCGATAAAAGGGTCCCGTACTACACATTAAAAGTGAAACCTCACTTGGTGAATAGGTAGTTTCCACCCGGAGACCCGGTGTGGCAGGCAATACAACCAGCCTTGGCACCCTTGGCAATTTTACCGGCAAGCATCATGCCTTTGGGGTTCTTATCAAGCGAGCCATCAGGCAGGAATTTAGCCCAGAACCAGTTCTGGTTATCGGCGTCATAACCGTCTTCGCGTTTGAACATAACCGTGATTGCGCCCAGATGCTTGGATGGTTCCATTTGCACCGTTTCAACTTCCACATCTTTGGGACCGTAATTGCGTTTCACAATCAACTCGCCCGTATGGCCGTTAATGGTTGCGCTGGCATAAAAGGTCTCAAGCACAAAGCCATGAGGCTCCGTACCCTCATAAGGGAATGACCGGATACGCTGATGGCGATGCGGAAGCTGGAGCCAAAATTTTCAAAAAATGCGGCGCCTGCCACAAGATTGGTGAAGGGGCAAAAAATGCCATCGGTCCCGTATTAACCGACGTTATCGGACGCAGGGCTGGAACATTTGAAGACTATCGCTATGGAAAAAGCACAAAAGCTGCCGGAGAAAAAGGGCTGGTGTGGAGAGAAGAGGAAATCTTCAAATATCTGGTTAGCCCAAAGAAATTCCTTCGCGCCTATCTGGATACAAGAAAAGCCAAAAGCAAAATGAAATTCAAACTGAAAAGCGAAAAAGATCGCCGTAATGTCATTGCATATCTTGCCAGTTTTTCAATGAAAGATAGCAAGCCATGGCCCCAAAGAACGCCGATCAGGCAGATGATGCGGTACCAAAAATGGCTACAAAGACAAACGAAACAATGGTTACAGATACGGTTGGAAAAATTTGCGTGACCAACGAAAGTAGCACCGCTTTGTTGTTTGTGGCTGAGGCTGGCAGCGGCCAGCGCAAATTAGAAACTCTCCCCCCTTCAAAGACGCTTTGCATCGCCTCCAAAAACCCAAAAGGAACCATCGGTGTATTCGAAAATGAAGACGCGTTGGAAGGATGTTCAAGGCTCGCAAAAACCGGCACCCCTGAGCATCTGATTTCCTATACCCCTTCGACAATTGTGCATGGGCAGGATGATATGAAAAACCACACATTCCATTCAAAATCTAAATCAGCAATCACTGCCGTTCTTGCATTTTTCACGCTCATGCAGTTCCAGCCAGCCAACTCGGCAACTTTCCCGGCAACTGATCCGGATCTGTTCAACGCGATGTTTTCCAACCAGACAATATCAAATGAATGGATCGCCCCGCAGCCCAAGAAGAACTGACACCGCAAATGCTGCGCGATATCACTAGCGACCTACAACACCAGGGTGGTGCTTATACAGACGCTAAGAAAACCGCACGAGGCTGGTTGCTGCAATTTGAAAATGGAGAAGTCCGCGCCCGAATTATTAGATCAAAATTCGGACGCTTGATTGGCGTATTCTTCAGCGACGTCGAATAGGCTATTTCAGGAATTTACCTGCCAGCGCTTCATCAATCATCGCCCTAGTCTTGTCGATACCGTAAAGCGCCACGAATGAGCCAAAGCGTGGGCCCTGATCCTGCCCCAGCAGAATTTGATAAAGCGCCTGAAACCATTCCCGCAGGTTCTCAAAGCCGTGATCCTTGCCCACAGAAAATACCTCAGTCTGGATAGCATCTGCGCCACTGGCTTGATCCATCGCGCCAAGGCGCTTAGCCAAATCAGTAATTGCCTCACGCTCCTGCTCACTGGGTGCACGGAAGGTTTTATTGGGTTTCACAAAATCTTCGAAATAGCGGATTGCATATCCAACCAACTCATCAAGTTTGGGATGCGTTTCAGCAGAAAGCCCTTCTCCATAGTTGGAAATGAATCCCCAAAGGGTTTCCTTATCATCTGAATTTGAAGCGCTTACCAGATTCAAAAGCATGGCAAAACTAATAGGCATATCCACCGGTGTCGGATGTCCCTCATGGATGGCCCATGTGGGGTTTTGTAACTGCTTAGCCGGGTCCTGCCCTGCAAAACCACCCAGATGCTGGAAGTAGTCATCCATATGGCGCGGGATAATATCAAAATAGAGCCGCTTTGCAGTTTTGGGTTTTTGATACATGAACAATGACAAGCTCTCAGGTGACGCATAGGTCAGCCATTCATCAATCGTCAGGCCATTGCCAATAGATTTGGAAATCTTGCGCCCTTCCTGATCAAGGAAAAGCTCGTAGATCAAATTTTCCGGCGGACGTTTGCCAAGGGTCCGGCAAATCCGTGAGGATAGTTTGACACTGTCGATCAAATCTTTGCCCGCCATTTCATAGGACACATCAAGAGCTGCCCAGCGCATGGCCCAATCGGCCTTCCACTGACACTTCACCTTGCCACCTGTGACTGCCGTCTCCATACGATCTCCGGTTTCAGGATCGATATAGATCACCGTCCCTTTTTCAACATTTCGATCTACCATCGGCACTTGTAAGACTATGCCTGTGCGCGGGCAAATTGGCAGGAACGGAGAATAAGTGGCGCGACGTTCTTCACCCAATGTGGGCAAAATTACCGCCATAACATCATCATAAGATGCCAGCATTTTCAGCAGAGTTTCATCGAATCTGCCGGAAGTATAATATTCGGTGGAGCTGGCAAATTCATACTCAAACTCGAACCGATCCAAAAATACCCGCAACCTCGCATTATTGTGATGGGCGAAACTCTCATATTCGTCACCGAAAGGATCTGGAACCTGTGTAAGAGGCTTGCCAAGAAAACCTTGCAGCATTTCCTGATTTGGAAGAATAGCCGGAATTTTCCGAAAGCCATCCATATCATCTGAAAAGCACAATAGTCGGGTTTTTACGCTATCTTCAGTCAGCACACGAAAGGCATGGCGAACCATTGTGGTCCGCGCCACCTCGCAAAACGTGCCAATATGAGGCAAACCTGAGGGTCCGTAGCCGGTTTCAAACAAAACCTCCTCAGGATAACCGGTTTTTTCATACCGCTTAACCAGCTTCTTTGCCTCTTCAAACGTCCACGTCTTGGCATTCTGGGCAGCGCCCAGAATATCAGGTGAAAGGTCAAGAGGAGGCAGAGTTGTGCCGGTCATAATAATATTTCCAAAGGTTTGAGTTCGCAGAAACTGTTAGCCTATTAAAATCAATTTTCCAAGCCGCTTGAAGAACTGTAAAAAACTGCATATTTAGTAGGTTAAATTTCTCGTATAAAAAGGCAGTACTCATGAGCAACCTTACCCATCATCAGGCATTGATCCATATCATGGTCACCATGTCCGCCGTCGACCGTTCCATGGGCGATGCTGAACTTGCCAAGATGGGTGATGCCATCAAAACCCTACCGGTCTTTTCAGACTATAATACCGATAGCCTGCTGGAAGATGTATCCGCTTGTAGCCTTATCCTTCAGGATGAAGATGGCCTTGATCAGATCATCCAGAATGCCATTGTCTCCTTGCCCAAACATCTCCACCAAACTGCCTATGCTTTGGCAGTCGAAGTGGCGGCAGCCGATCTCCATCTTGAACAAACAGAACTGCGACTGCTTCAGGTATTACGGCAAAAAATGAACATTGACCGCCTCGCCTGTGCAGCAATCGAGCATGGCGCAAAAGTTAGATTCCAAAAACTATAATGTCAGAAGCCGCCATCAGATTTGGGGTTTTCGTGGGCCTGTTTGTCATCATGGCAGGCCTGGAGTATTTTGCACCGCGGCGTAAACTTCGCCCGGTGAAAGCACTTCGCTGGCTCACAAACTGGGCAATCATCATCATAGATTCCGTGCTTGTGCGCCTGCTGTTCAAAACAGCAGCGGTGGGGGCTGCCCTTTGGGCCACTGAAAATGGCTATGGTCTGTTTAATATGATTGCGTTGCCATACTGGCTGGCCTTCATAATCTCATTCCTGGTACTCGATTTTGCCATTTGGTTTTCCCATTTGGCATCCCATAAGGTTCCAATCTTCTGGCGCATTCATCGTATGCATCATTCTGATATCGACATCGATGTCACAACGGCCATACGCTTTCACCCGGTTGAAATCATTCTTTCCATGTTCTGGAAATATCTGATCGTGCTTGCCCTTGGGGCGCCTGCGGCCAGTGTGCTGGTGTTTGAAATTGTCCTCAATGGCGGCGCATTGTTCAATCATGCAAACTTCAAGCTACCTTTGAGCATCGATAAAGTTCTTCGGTTACTGATCGTCACCCCGGACATGCACCGGGTCCATCATTCGATTATACGCAAGGAAACCGATACGCGGCAGATGATTTGCGCCATTCAGGAGCAAGCGCCGCGCTGCAAGATTATCGTCATGAGCCGGCGCGATGACCCCGCATCTATCCGCGATGCCTTGAGCTGGGGTGCGGCCAATTATCTGGAACTCAACCGTTCCGAGGCTTTTATTCAGTTACAGCTACGGTGCTTATTGTCGGGTACTCAGGCTGGCTTGCAGCAAATGAGCCTGCGCGACGAAGGTGCGGCGACATCAGATAATCCGGCCAACGGGTTCTTCAACAATGATGCGAAAATGCTGGCCAAAACCGAAGAGCAGTTTGAAAAAACACTGGCAAATGGTGTGCCGGTTATCATTGAAGGGGTCACCGGAAGCGGCAAGGCAACGCTTGCTCGCCATCTGATCCATACCCACATTCCGCAACAGCCAGGGTTTGAATTCTCGGCCAGCAGCGACAGCATGAAGACCTTACAAGAGCAGCTCGCAGCACAAAGCGGCAAGCAGTGGGTTTTGGTCAAACACGTTGAAAATGCCACGCCTGAAATGCAGCAGGCCATTTTGGGCCTTTTGGATGAGGGACATTTTGTTGTTGCCACCACCCGTGGCCGGTTGATGGACCATGTGATCGGCAATCGGATTTGTCATGAATTGTATAGTCGGCTGTGTACAGCGCCCATCTGGGTGGAAAAAGTTGAAGACAGGCCCGCAGATTTGCACCTGGTTGCGCAGGCTTTTCTAAAGGAAGCCATCCAATTAATGCAGGTGCAGGCCAGCAATGAAAACCGCCTTCTGCAAACAATTGTCGAGCAGCGTTTTGCCAACGGTTTTTGGGGCCTTCGCCAACGAGTTTTTCTGGAGCTTCTTAGCCAGCAAACCGAAGATAAGCCGGAAATGGCACAAAATGCTGATCTGGCGCGCGGTGTGGCTGGCCACAACCAGTACCCTGCTGTGGTGCAGTCCGTTGCAGATTTTGCAAGCATTAAGCTGCTGGATGGGGCGGGCCAAATCCGGCCATTGGCCGACATAGAAGATGAAACTGTGCGCTTTGCGCTGGAACATCTTGGTGGACGATTGGGCAGGGTTGCGAAGGCGTTGGGGCTGGGCCGCACCACATTATACCGAAAAATGACACAATTATCTGGAATTAAGGCAAAAGCTAATTGCAAGACGCAGAAGCTTGCAACCACCAATTCACAGATTATCACAGAAGCAGAAAGCCAAGATCAACCCGCTGGGGCAGCCATTCAAAAGCCGC
>JAESUH010000255.1 GCA_016763155.1 Rhizobiaceae bacterium | reverse complement strand
AGCCTAATTGGAATTGCCGCACTAAAGGTGCAAGAGCATTTTCTCAAAATGCCGCATTAGCTCAGCTGGTAGAGCATCGCATTCGTAATGCGGGGGTCGGGTGTTCAAGTCACCCATGCGGCACCATTTGTTCGTGAAGTATTTGAATTTTTATTTTGTCTGAAGTTGGAAAAATTTCGCGCGTCAATGTTTGAGACTGTCGAATGTCGAAACCCTGCGTAGAGTGTATTTGAAGTTCATAGTGTCCAAACAAAACCGTATTGTTTTAGTGTGTTGTGTTCGATAAATGTTGCCTAATTTTGGACTAAAATGAACACTAAATTAACCAAACTTGAATTATTCTGGATTGGTGAACGAGTAAAAATAAGCTAGTGCCGCCAAATTTTACTGGCGGTATCAGTGGTGCTCATGCAATAGTTACCGTAATGATTTGCTGCCATTTTGGTATAGGGATAATATGACTGACGCTCTGAAAATGCTTATTGAAGCTGCAAAAACAGTACAACAATCTAGCGATGATGTGGAAAAACAGCGTCGTAGTTTTGCCTACGGCAACACTAAATTTGAAAATGATACAATCACTTGGGATATGGTCAATAGGCAAGCCGACTTGTTGAGCGGTAAATCTAGCGATTAGTTAGGGCATGAACATTGGTTAACAATGACAGCCGTCACAGTGTAGCACAAGAAGCGCAACTCGTAAGTGATCCCGCTGAAAGGGCTGAAATTGAAGTTCTCAATGGCCTTAAGCAATACGATTCAGGCGTTCAGGTTATTCAGGATGCCTTGGATAGAGGCAATTTTAAGTTACGACCATCTTTGATTTTGAGTCTACATCGTGAAGCTCTGCGAGGGTTAAGTTCTTTTGCAGGCAATTTTCGTCCGGCAAATGTTGAGATACAAGGAAGTAGCCATGAACCGATTGGGGCACATTTGGTTGCCGAGTTGGTGGAGGAGATGTGTGATTATGTGAATGAAAATTGGGGGCAATCATCCGCAATTCATTTGTCTGCATATTTGATGTGGAGATTAAATTGGATACACCCATTCGCTGATGGCAACGGTCGTACGTCACGTATAATTTCTTACGTGGTACTTTGTATAAAAACGGAAAGCATGCTTCCGGGCACGCCAACGATTCCAGAACAAATTGTTGGAAACCGTGACCCATATTTTGATGCTTTGGATAGTGCAGATGCTGCCTATAAGAGTGGCAAAATTGATGTCAGCGAGATGGAAAAATTGCTTTCCGGCATGCTGGCTGAGCAACTAAAAAATGTATACCAAGCTGCAGGTGGAAATGCATGAAGATTGAGTTTTCGTTTCCCGTCTGAGTTTCTCCAAAATTGCGATGGTCACTATTATCTAGATCAGTCATTTCAACATAGTTATTGAGTATACCTATGCCTATTGCGGAGAATTTAAACTCTTCGAATTTACCTACATCACATTGCGCGCCGCTATTTGCTTCGTGATTTCGTTGGGTTTTTCAGAGACATGCTATTGATGAGTCTCCATCTAGCTGGCTGAAATTATTATATAATTTTCTGGAAGTGGCGAATTTCGACATCTTCATTCTGACTCCGCCTTCGCGCTTTAGCTCTATAACTCTAGAAATTTTTCTTGAAAATCAAAATATCAGCTCCAGATTATGTACGGTTAAATGGAATTGTTTTTTTGCTTAACCTGCTCTTTAGTATTCAGAGAGCTTAACATGTAAATAAGTGTTTTGTTTTGGCGGGAGTAAATTTGTATTCAGCTTGAGCAGGGTTGACGTGTGCAATTACTTATGCGTCACTCGTTGGTTCAAATAATAATAAAATGGAGGAACTCAAAATGAGAAAATTTGGTATTGCGGCGTTTGCAGCAATTTCTATGGGCGCTGTGGCGCTTCCGGCAAATGCTGAGACATTTGTTACTATTGGAACCGGCGGTCAGACCGGTGTTTATTATCAGGTTGGAGGCTCTATTTGCCGTTTGGTAAATCGCGGTACTAAAGACCATGATATCAAGTGCACCCATACAACTGGCGGCTCTATTGCAAACATCAATGGTATTCGCGCAGGTGATCTTGATCTTGGTGTTGCCCAGTCAGATTGGCAGTATCATGCCTATAATGGCACTGCACCAGACAAATTTCCGGATGGAAAATTTGAAGAATTACGCGCTGTCTTTTCAGTGCACCCTGAGCCTTTCACCGTGGTTGCGCGGATGGATTCAGGCATCAACACCTTTGACGATTTGAAGGGTAAACGCGTTAATCTTGGAAACCCAGGATCAGGCGCTCGCGGCACATTTGAAGTGGTGATGAAAAAACTCGGTTGGACAACTGATGATTTTGCACTGACTGCTGAACTTAAATCTTCCGAGCAGGCAGCTGCCCTTTGCGATAACAAGATCGATGCAATCGTATTCACCGTGGGTCACCCTGCTGGTACTATCAAGGAAGCAACCACTTCCTGCGAAGCCAAGTTGATCAACGTGAACAGCGATAAAATCAAGGAACTTGCTGGTGGTGCAGATTATTATGCCATGACCACAATTCCTGGTGGCATGTACACTGGTACTCCAGATGAGATTGAAACATTTGGTGTGGGCGCAACTTTCGTTGCTTCATCCAAAACGTCTCCTGAAGTTGTGTATCAAATCGTGAAAGCGGTATTTGAGAACTTTAATCGCTTCAAGAAAATGCACCCTGCATTTGGCAATCTTAAAGAAGCCGACATGATCAAAAACAATCTTTCTGCACCTCTGCATGATGGTGCTGTGAAATATTACAAAGAAAAAGGCTGGATGTAGTCCAAGCTTTAATGAAGGGCGCGGGATTAAACCCGCGCCCTTTTTTCTCCAAGCTACTCGCAAACCGCCACTCGATTTAATTCTCTGGCCGTTTGCAAGTATCTGGGAGGATGCTTCAAAAATAAAACAGCCATAATGCTTTCGGGGAGAAAAACATGGCCGATTCAAGCGCAGAAACCACACTGAGCAATGAAGAACTTGAAGATCTGGTAGCGTCATCCGACACTGGCGGGCGGGCACCAGTCAACCGTCAGGTAGCGTTGTTGATAGCCGGAACGGCACTTGCATGGGCTATTTTCCAGGTCTGGATTGCTTCGCCATTGCCTTACACCATAGGTATTGGTGTGTTTTCCAGCCGTGAAGCTCGCCCGATCCATTTGGCATTTGCTATTTTTCTTGCCTTTCTGGTTTATCCTGCATTTAAGAATTCACCGCGCAAACATATTCCAATGATCGACTGGATATTGGCTATTGGCGCGACGGCGTGTGCGCTTTATCTGTTCTTATTCGATACCAGCTTGATCAAGGCCTTGACCGGATCACAGCTTGCTGACCGGCCAAATAACCCAAATAAACTCGATGTTGTTGTGGCAGTCTTCGGCATGTTGTTCCTGCTGGAAGCAACACGACGTGCACTTGGGCCACCTCTTGCGGTGGTGGCTATGGTCTTCATCGGCTACACATTCCTTGGGCCATATGCGCCGGGCATCCTTGCCTGGAAGGGCGCCAGTTTTAATGCTGTTGCCTATCACCAATGGCTCTCTTCTGAGGGCGTGTTTGGTATCGCTCTTGGGGTATCTACCGATCTGGTATTTTTGTTTGTGCTGTTTGGGGCTCTGCTCGATAAGGCGGGCGCAGGCAATTATTTCATCAAAGTGGCATTTTCACTAATGGGGCATATGAGCGGCGGGCCAGCAAAGGCTGCAGTTGTTGCCTCTGGCATGACCGGGCTGATTTCCGGTTCTTCCATTGCCAACGTTGTGACCACTGGAACATTCACCATCCCGATGATGCGCAGGGTAGGGTTTACCGCCGAAAAGGCCGGGGCGGTTGAAGTTGCCTCCTCGGTGAATGGTCAAATCATGCCTCCGGTTATGGGGGCTGCCGCATTCCTGATGGTTGAATATATCGGGATTTCATATTTTGAAGTGGTCAAGCACGCATTCGTGCCGGCGATCATTTCTTACATTGCGCTGGTTTATATCGTGCATCTGGAAGCAGCCAAGCTGGGTATGGTTGGCCTCAAGCGTACTCAAGAAACCAAACCTGCTAAATGGGCCTTGATTTCCTTCGGGGTTACAATGGCCGTCATTATGGGTTTAGCCAGTGCAGTTTATTATCTCTACGAAATGTTTCAACTCATGGGCTCCAGTTCACTGAAGCTCACTGGTGCGCTCATTGCATTGGCTGCGGTCGTATTTGCCATAAATATGATACGTAAGAGCAGTGAATCCAATGCCATGAAATTTGTTTCAACCTCTGCCACAGTTTTAGGGGTAGCGGTAATTGGTGCCTTCGCCCTTTTCTTCCTGTCTGATATTATCGGTAGTAATGCTGGTAGTAGCACCATTTGGGTTGTGGCTGCTTTGTTGATTGCGGCCTATATTTATCTGGCCAAATTCTGTTCTGCTTATCCGGAACTGGAACTGGATGATCCTAATGAACCAGTGATCAGCCTGCCTGATCCTGCACCGACCATTAAATCAGGCCTGCATTTTCTATTGCCGGTTGGTGTGTTGATTTGGTGTTTGATGGTGGAACGTTTGTCTCCGTCATTGTCGGCCTTCTGGGCTACCACATTGATGATCTTCATCCTGCTTACCCAGCGTAAAGTGTTCGCTATATTCAGGAAAGAAGATCAACGCGGCACATGGGCTCGCGGGTTCAATGAACTGATTGATGGTTTGATTACCGGCGCTCGCAACATGATTGGTATCGGTATTGCAACGGCAGCTGCCGGTATTATTGTTGGTGCGGTATCTCAAACAGGTGTTGGTGCCGTATTGGCGGCGCTGGTTGAATTCCTCAGCCAGGGCAATATTTTGTTGATCCTGATATTCACAGCAATCCTAAGCCTTATCCTTGGTATGGGGCTTCCTACAACGGCAAACTATATTGTTGTGTCCTCATTGCTTGCGCCGGTTATTGTGGCGCTTGGTCAGCAAAACGGGCTGATTGTTCCGCTGATTGCTGTACATTTGTTCGTGTTTTATTTTGGCATCATGGCGGATGTTACGCCGCCTGTGGGGCTGGCCTCGTTTGCTGCTGCGGCGATATCAGGTGGTGACCCAATCCGAACAGGGTTCACCGCATTCTTCTATTCTTTAAGAACTGCGCTGCTGCCATTCCTGTTTATCTTCAACACAGACATATTGTTGATCAATGTGACGGCGGTTGAAGGGGTGATTGTGTTTATCGTTGCCACGGCGGCGATATTAATATTTACCGCCGGATCACAGGGTTGGTTTATTGCAAAATCAAAAATATGGGAATCTGTGGCATTGATTTTGATCGCCTTTACTCTGTTCAGGCCGGGTTTCTGGATGGATATGATGTCTCCGCCATATATCGATACTGACCCTGCACAACTGGTAGAAGTTATGGGTAAAGCTGAGCCCGGTAGCCAGATGCGCGCACTTGTAAACGGGGTTGATGATGTGGGTGACCCGGTCACCTTGACCATGGTTATCGATGTGGGCGATGAGGCCACCGGTGCAGAGCGGCTTGAGGCTTACGGCCTTGAGGTGTTGGAGCAGGATGGTAAGATCATCGTTGATGGAGCCACCTATGATTCCAAAGCTCAAACAGCTGGCTTCGATTTCGACCAGGTTATTGAGAAAATTCTGGTTCCTGCGGATCAGGTGCCAAAACAATTGCTCTATATTCCTGCATTGTTATTGCTTGGTTTCATATATTGGCTGCAACGTCGCCGACGGGTTCCTGTGGCCGCTAAAGCTGAAGGAGAAACAGCATGAGCTTCTTTGCAACAATACTGGTCACCATAGATTTGGGTGATCCAGAAATTTCACAGCGCGTTATGGATGGCGCGCTGGAATTGCTAGACGATGGCGATACCTTGAATGTTCTTTGTGTGGTTCCAGAACTTAATACCGGCGTGGTGGGATCATTTTTCCCGGCTGGATATGAAGAAACGGCGCTGCAACACACCAAGGAAGCGCTGCATGAGTTCACCAAAAAACACGTCCCAAAGGGTACTAAATTGCAGCACATTATTAGCCATGGCAATGTCTATGAAGAGATCATTGAAGCGGCAAATACGGTGAAAGCGGATGTGATCGTAATTGGTTCGCATAGGCCAAAATTGCGTGATTATCTGCTTGGGCCAAATGCTGCCAGGGTGGTTCGCCATGCGGAGCAATCGGTCGTTGTGGTTCGGGGAAAGACCTAGAGCGGATTTAAAGAACTCTGAGTCATTTTAGGGATTCACCTGAATTGTTTTTTGTGATTCTGTGATTTCCTTGATTCTTGAGGAGATTGTGATGTCACATAGTTTCAGTTCAGACCTGCGTATCCGGGTAGTT
>JAESUH010000008.1 GCA_016763155.1 Rhizobiaceae bacterium | reverse complement strand
CCGTGAGAACGAACAAAGCTAACCCTGCGGGTTAGCGTTTACCTTTTAGAAATTCGTCAAAAATTGAGCCGAGCTCATTTTGATAATTTTCCTGAGTTTGGCGACCTGTATCAAACATATCGCCGAACAAATCTCCCAGTCCTCCGCCAGAGCGTCCACGAGGTTGGGCTCTTGGTTGAGATTTTTGAGGTTGCGGATTGTAGCGCGGTGTTGGTGAATTTCGGTTACTAGCGCCGCCGCCAAGCATCTCTTCGAAAATTTTTCCCAATGGATTATCAATCGGGGGATTATCAATCGGGGCAGATTGTCGGCGTCCTTTTGGCTGGGGTGAATATTGTTTACCACCACCCATCATTTGGCCGAGTAGGTCTTCCAGCGGATTTCTGCCGCTTTTCCGGCCATTACCACTGGGTGCAGACTTGAGGCCACCGCCCATCATCTGCTCCAATATCTGACCTAGTGGATTTTTCCCGCTACTACCAAACTGTGAAGCGCTTGAACTTGAAGCACCGGCATTTGAAGTACCGGGGCCTGAGCCCTGCATCTGATTGAATAGCCCTCCCAGAACCATTGGCGCTAGCGCCGGCAGCATTTGTTTTAGAATATTCTCGCCAATGCCGGTTGCCTGCGCTGCCTGGGCTGCAACTGCGCGGCTGACATCTTTATTGCCGAACAAATGAGAAAGTATCGCATTTCCATCCTGTACGCCATTTGGCGAAAATACCTCTGCCGGATTTTCCATATATTTAGCATGCTGGCCGCTGCTTAATGCCTGCATGAAAGATGCAAAACCTGCCGGGTCTGCTGTGTTTTGTTTCAGCCCGTAAGAAAAAGCAGGCATTAATGCCTCGATCGCCTGTTCTGTTTGTTCCGGGCTAAGCCCGAATTGTTGGGAAAGGTTTTGATGAACCGCACCACCTGGTGTGTCTTGCAACATCTCAAAAAGGGATGGCATGTTTTTCTCCAATTTTACGTCAAAATGCAATTTTGCCAGTCAGCTTAATCTAACCTTAACCATAATGTTGGTATGTTGATAATAATAGTAGGCACCAGGGTAAAATCCAATAATGCAACAGAATACAGTTTTAAACGAACCATCAAATGTCACAGCCTCCCAACCGCGGATTATTAAAAACGCCCGTGGAACACGGATGGGCTACCTCGTATTTAACGGTCAGCCAAGTGGAGTCCCTTGCGGAGTTCGAGAGTTTACCGTCGACGGCGCCATACTGATAATGAGCGGCTGGATCGGTGTTCCTGATGAATTCAGCCTGTTTGTCGAACCAGACAGCGTGCGGGTTGACTGCAAAGTTATCAAAAAACGCGGCAGCAAAGTTCAGGTTACTTTTGAAACCTGGGAAACAGACGTACGCTATCGCACGCGATAATTAGCGTCCTCAAAGTTTCTACGCTTTTAGTTTTCACGGTCTTATTGAGCAATTAGGCCGGAAAAACCTAAAATGCATATTCCCTAAACAATGGATCGAGGCTCTCGTTCCATTCTCCATGGTACTTTTGCAATAAATGTTCAGCGGGCGTTAGGCCGCTGGCAATGGTTTCGTGCAATGGGTTGAGGTAGATGCTTTCATCAAATCCCTCACAATTTAAAACTGCACGTTCTACCAGACCCAATCGGCTGATTTCCAGAATTTTTCTGGCGTGAAAATGCAAATCTTGACCCGCGATTTTTGCGTTTAAGCCTTCTTTTGGCACTGCTTCACGCAGATCAAACACCATTTCAGGTGTCCACTCAGAAATATAATCCTCAGCAGCATCAAGAGATGAGCTGCTATATAACAGCCCCACCCAGAACGCTGGAAGAGCACAAATGCGCCGCCATTGGCCGCCATCAGCTCCGCGCATTTCTAAAAACCGCTTAAGCCGCACATCGGGAAAGACGGTTGTCATGTGGTTGCTCCAGTCACCAATGGTGGGTTCGGGGTCCGAAACCTCGCCCTTGAGCGCACCATTCATGAACTGGCGGAAAGTAACATGGGTACAATCATGATAGCGCCCATCGCGAATCACAAAATACATCGGCAGATCGAGCGCCCAATCCACATAGCTCTCAAAGTTGAAATCCTTTTCCAACATAAAGGCATGATAACCGCCGCGTTGATTATCCACATCGCGCCAGATATCGCTACGCCAGGATAGGAAACCGTTGGGTTTGCCTTCGGTGAAGGGAGAATTGGCAAAAAGTGCAGACGCCATCCCCTGTAATTTCAGCGATGTCTGTAATTTACGCACCATATCCCGCTCGCTATCAAAATCCAGATTTACCTGAATTGTGCAGGTGCGGTACATCATATCATGTCCCTGCGCGCCAACTTTGGGCATGTAATTGGTCATGATTTCATAGCGACTTTTGGGCATTCTTGGCGTTTCTTCAAACGTCCAAAGTGGGCTACCACCAAGACCTAAAAATCCGATGCCTAATTCTTCACCAATGACTTTGACCATATCCAGGTGACGATTTGATTCCTGACAAGTTTGATGCAGGTTTTCTACCGGCGCGCCTGAAAGTTCAAACTGGCCGCCTGGCTCAAGCGAAATGGCTCCCTGGCCATTTTCTTCAAACAGCCCGATCAGATTGCCATCATCAATAATGGGTTCCCAGCCAAGCTTTGCCTGCATTTTTTCCAAAATTGTGCGAATACCACGGTCCCCTCCATAGGGAACGGGTTTGTTGCCATCCAGATAGAAACCAAATTTTTCATGTTCGGTCCCGATGCGCCATTCAGACTTTGGCTTACACCCAACTGCCAGCCACTCAACCATCTGGCTTTTTGATTCAATCGGTCTATCGTCAGTTGTATCGCGTGCCATATGTTCCTACCAGAATCGGGCCAGACTTATCTGGTCGAAAATTTAGTTTAATTCAGGGATATATATCACCGCAATTTTTCGCCAGTGCAATGACAATTCGTATCGTTCACTCTTTATTTGCGCCAATCGCCTATTACCGCCTGAACCAATGCCATTGCAGCAATGGCGGCTGTGTCAGCGCGTAATATACGTGGGCCCAGTGAAATAGGTGTGACAAAGCTACGGGACAATAACAATTCTCTCTCCTGAGGAGAAAACCCACCCTCAGGGCCGATGAGAATAGCCAATGGGCCCGGTTTGACGCTGTCGAGTGTTTCAACGGTTGTTATTCCCTCATCGATTTCGTCGCAATGAATGATGGTGCGGGAACTATCCCAGTCTGCCAGCAGATCCGTGAGTTTTATCAGCGGCTTAACCTGAGGAATTGAAAGAATGCCACATTGCTCTGCCGCCTCAAGCGCATTGGCGGAAATGCGGTCCATTTTTAACTTTGTGACCTGCGTATATTGGGTTAAAACTGGTTGTAACAGACCCGCTCCCATTTCAACGGCCTTTTGCACCATGTAATCAAGACGCGCCTGTTTGAGTGGGGCAAATAGATAAACCAGATCATAAGGTTCAGGCTGCGGACGCAATTGGCGTATGGGCAATATCCGGCAGGATTTTCGGCCTGTGGGCTCTAGTTCCCCAAGCCATTCTCCATCCCGGCCATTAAACAGCAAAACCTCGCCACCCTCTTTCATACGCAGTACGTTGAGAAGATAATTTGACTGGGCACGGTCAAGCTCTACCGCATTATTGGCTAAGAGCGATTGTTCAACGAACAATCGCTGAGTGCGAAAATCGTAGCGCTCAGCCATGGGTTAGTTACGCACAATAATAATATGCAGACGCAGCGGACCATGAGCGCCCAGAATAAGCGTTTGTTCGATATCCGCAGAGCGCGAAGGCCCGGTAATCATATTCAGGACCCGTGGCATTTTTCCAACGCCAAATTTGCGGCGCAGCTTTTTTAGCAAATCTTCGTAATTTGCTTCCACGTCATTTTCATTGACCACCACAATGTGGGTTTCCGGTAGAAAATTCAGAGTGGTTGGATTAGCCTTGCCCGATGTCATAAACAGGGTTCCAGTCTCGGCCACCCCGCCCATTGCGTGGCTAACGCCCACCAGATCATTTCCATCACTGATGCCGCGTGAAATTTCGAGCAGTTTATCACTGCCCTTCAATAGTTTTCGCAAGCGCTGATCATCACCGGTTTTAATGATGGCGGGAAGATTGTGATCGCGAAGATATTTCGAAATATTTTTGGCCACAGCTTCAGGTTTCGAAAACTCGACGGTGGCATCGGCTACAATGGCACGTTCCTTGAAGCGGGTCTGTATGCCTGCTCTCGATTTTGGAAGTTTTGGAATGACGCCATTGCTGGTCAAATGGGTGCGAAGGTTTTTTCTTCGTTCAGTGTCATTGCCATTAGGTGCAATGGCAGAGCGAATGCGGCCTAAAATTTCATCTCTTTGGCTCATAGATCACCTTTAAGGCTGGCTTGATGTTCGCGCCACTGGCTCATGAATGTTGATCCCTCAGGAGCAGGCATGTCGCGGTGACGGGTCCAGCCGCTGGCGAGAGGCAGTGATTTTATACGTCGATTAAACCCACCCAATAGCCAAAGAAATCTAGCCGATAGGGAAGCAATTGTACGGTATAATAATGGTCGTTTTGCCACCCATGCCCAACCGCGAATGGAACCCCTTTGAGTTGCGGGAGACAAGTGTTTTTCAAACTCCCGCTCACGCCAGTGGCGCATCATTTTGGGTAGCGGTATGTGCATTGGACAGACGGATTCGCAACGACCGCAAAAGGTTGATGCATTAGGCAAATGGCCGGCCTTATCAACACCGATCAGGCTTGGCGAAAGAACTGCACCCATGGGGCCTGGATAGACCCAACCATAAGCATGGCCGCCAATGGCATGATAAACCGGGCAATGGTTCATGCAGGCGCCACAACGGATGCAACGCAACATGTCCTGAAACTCGGTGCCAATCATAGAAGAGCGACCATTATCGAGCAGCACTACGTGATATTCATCAGGTCCATCGGGATCACCTTCACGGCGTGGGCCAGTGGAAAGGGTGGTATAGACTGACATATCCTGCCCGGTTGCGGAGCGCGCGAGCACCCTTACAATCTGGCTCATATCTTCAAGAGTCGGAACAATTTTTTCAATCGATGCAATGACGATATGAATTCTTGGCAGGGTCTGGGTCAGATCGCCATTGCCTTCATTGGTAACAATGACGGACGTGCCAGATTCAGCCACCAAAAAGTTTGCACCCGTGACACCAACATCAGCGCTTAAGAATTTCTCCCGCAAAATTGCGCGGGCTTCGCGCAAAAGCTGCTCAGGCTCGTCAAGCGGTCTGTCGGGGGGGAGATGAGTGTGGTGTTTGAGGAAATCTTCGCGCACCTGATCCATAGTCACATGCACAGCCGGTGCAATAATGTGGCTCGGATGTTCGCCGCGCAATTGAATGATATATTCACCCAGATCCGTTTCTACCGGCTCAATACCGTTTGCAGCCAAGGAATCATTGAGCGCGATCTCCTCTGAGATCATTGATTTTCCCTTGGTGACAGTCTTGGCACCTGCCTTGCGGCAGATATCCAAAATCTGTCCACGGGCATCGGCAGCAGTAGCAGCCCAGTGAACGTGACCGCCGCTTTCAATCACCTTTTCCTCGTATTTCTCCAAATAGAGATCGAGATATTCCAGCACATGGTTTTTGATAGCGACAGCGCTATCCCGCAGGTCTTCAAATTCGTCGAGACCGGCGGCGGCAGTAGCACGTTTATCAATAAAATTGTGACGCACATGACCCATTGCTTTTTGCAATTGCTCATCGGCCATTGCCGAACGGGCATTGGCCTTGAATGCTGGAGAGGTGATTTCAACCATGGACTAGGGTCTCCCGCTTTTCGATGCCCGCTCGCCAATTGGGGCATTATCCACCATGCCGGCCAGCACTTCAGCCACGTGGCGCACCTCAATCGAGCTTTCTTGACGCCGTAATTTTCCGGCCATGTTTAACAGACAGCCTAAATCGCCGGCCAACAACATATGAGGCGAAGCAGCTTCGATGTTTTCAGTTTTGGTTGTGACAATAGAGTTTGAAATATCTGAATACTTCACCGAGAACATGCCTCCAAAACCACAGCAAACGTCGCTGTCCTTCATCTCTTTTAATTTGACGCCCTTGATTGAATTAACAAGTTTGCGAGGTTGCTCCTGAATGCCAAGTTCACGCAGACCTGCGCATGAATCGTGATATGTGATGTCGGCTTTGACGATTGCGTCAACCTTTTCAACCTTCAAAACATCCACCAGGAAACTGGTTAGTTCATAAACTTTTTCAGCAAATTTCTCGACGCGTTCTTCCCATATTGCATCGCCTGCAAAGACTTCCGGATAATGCTTTTTCAACATGCCCGCGCAAGAGCCGGATGGGGCGACGATATAATCATAACCCTCAAAATTCTTTATTACAGCCTTGGCAAGGTCTTTTGTATCTTCCCGGTCGCCAGAGTTCCATGCCGGTTGCCCACAGCAAGTCTGGCTCATGGGAACCTCAAGGTCGCAGCCTGCGTCTTCAAGCAGCTTCACCGATGCAAAGCCGACGCTGGGGCGAAAAAGATCCACCAGACAGGTCACGAAAAGCGCAACGCGGGGTTTTTGGGAAATGGATTTTGGCATGAATTAATCTTCAATTCTGAAATTGGATTTTCGGGTTTCTGACCTCAGTTTTGCAATTCTGTCTCTTTCGTCAAGGGTTTCAAGCAAAATCGTTTGTTCGCAAATAAAATCAATATGAGCCTGAGAAGCGGATCGAGCCTTTTCAGGCTCCTTAGCCATGATCGCATCATAAATAGCACGATGCTGGCTTAGTAATTTTTCGCGCGAGCCAGAGATGGAATAAAGCCGTTCCCGGTTTTCAAAAACACCTGCTGATAGCAACCGGTAACAGGAACGCATGGTGTGCAGCATCACCAAATTATGCGCCATTTCGCCAATCAGAGAATGAAACTCCACATCTACAGCGCCCTCTTTTGCCGGATCTTCGCTGATTTGTTCCATCTTCTGCATCAGGTCTGAAAGCAATTCACGATCAAGCTCTGTGGCGCGTGAAGCAGCAAAAGCTGCACAACTGCCTTCAAATTCGCGTCGAAACTCCAGATAATCCAGAGTGGCCTTTTTATGGGAAGGCAGAATTGAAATGATTTGTGGTGAGAACATTGTGCCGATGACATCGGCCACAAATGTTCCGCCTCCCTGGCGTCTTTCCAGAATGCCGCGTTGTTCCAGCGCCTTGATGCCTTCACGCACGGTGGGTCTTGATACACCCGTTGTGCTGGCCAGTTCCCGCTCGCCGGGAAGCTGATCGCCCACCCTCAAAATACCTTCCAGCACCAGAGCTTCAATCTGGTGAGCTACTTCATCGGCGGTTTTTGCCGGGGCTATCTGGGAAAATAAACTCATAGGGCAGATTTGTCACCAAATCGGCCAATGGTCAACAAATATTACCAATTATTGGGCCACGGTGCGTTCTTGTTCAGGAGCTGACAAATTCTCTGCTCAACCGGCCACTTTCCAACAGCCCCTGATCCCAATAGGGTTTGGGGCCGTAAAGTTCGGCTAAAAACTCTATAAAAACCCTTACCTTAGCAGGTAGGAAATTGCGGGTTGGGTATAGGGCATAGACGGCGGCGCGCTTGTTGCCGGTATATTGAGGCAGTAGAAGTTGCAGTTTTCCGCTTGCAAGTTCCGGCCCCACATCCCAGGTGGAACGAAGCGCTATGCCCGATCCCGCCAGCACGGCTTCGCGGACTACTTCGCTGGAATTGGTCTGCAATTCGCCGGTTACCCGGTAATCCACAGGGCCATCGGGACCTTCAAGTTTCCAGACACTTTGATTGTGGGTCGCTATGCAATCATGATCGTCCAACTGCTGCAAAGTTGCAGGAGCTGGATGCTTTTGCAGATATTCAGGAGAGGCACACAGGGTTCTTCTGACGGTTGCCAGTTTTCGCGCTACGAGGGACGAATCATCCAAAGTTCCGATACGAACGGCCACATCAAAACCTTCGCCAACAATATCAACAAACCTGTCCGTTAAATCGAAGTTTACGGTAAGTTCCGGATTTGCCTGCATAAATTTGTGCAGATGAGGAGCGATATGCATTCGTCCGAATGTGGTGGGTGCTGAAATTTTTAGAATTCCTTTAGCAATCTCGGAGCGGCGGGATACAAAGTTTTCCGCTTCCTCTATGCTTGCAAGAATTTCCACCACTCGCTCATAATAACCCTGCCCGGCCTCTGTGAGGGAAATTTGCCGCGTGGTTCGATGCAGTAATCTGGTTCCAAGCTGGTCTTCCAGCTTGCGCAATCGCTTAGAAACGACCGCTGGTGACATGCCAAGCTGACGTCCTGCAGCAGTTAAACCGCCCGAGGCAACGACGCTTGCGAAAACTGCCATGTGGCTAATGTCTGCCATTTTCAACTTTCTGGAAATAATGCATATTGATTTTTAACAATAATTAAAGATTGCGGCAAGTGGTAAAAATAGTTTACCATTAAAGCTACAAAATAGGAAACCGGAGTTTGTCATGAGTGAAATTGCCATGCCCACGCCCAACCCGCACATTCTTCGCGGGCGCGACCAGATCATTTCCCGGTTAATTTCGGAACTCGGTGAAGCTATGGTCATTCACGATAAAAACGAAACCATCGCTTATGAGTGTGATGGATTGTCTGCTTATCGATGTCCGCCGTTGGCGGTCATTTTGCCGGGCAATACTGAGGAAGTCGTAAATGCCTTGAAACTTTGCAGCGAACTTGGGCTTCCTGTAATTCCGCGGGGATCGGGCACTTCGCTTTCTGGTGGCGCGTTGCCAACAGAAGATAGCATTGTGATTGGCGTTTCACGCATGAATGAAGTGCTGGAAGTTGACTATGACAGCCGCATTATCCGCGTTCAGTCCGGCATTACCAATCTTGGGGTGAGCGGGGAAGTGGCCGGAAATGAATTTTTCTATGCGCCTGACCCTTCCAGCCAATTGGCCTGCGCCATTGCTGGCAATATCGCTATGAATTCCGGAGGTGCCCATTGTTTGAAATATGGGGTTACCACCAATAATTTGCTTGGGGTGAAAATGGTTTTGATGAATGGAGACATCATCGAAATTGGTGGCGGGCATCTGGACCCGGCAGGCCTTGACCTTCTTGGGGTTATTTGCGGCTCTGAAGGACAATTCGGCATTGTTACCGAAGCCACATTGAAAATTTTGCGCAAACCTGAAGGCGCGCGCCCCATATTGCTGGGTTTTGATTCCAGCGAAGTTGCAGGGGCGTGTGTCTCCGATATTATCAAGGCTGGCGTATTGCCGGTGGCAATGGAATTCATGGACGGACCGGCAATCATTGCCTGTGAGCGGTTTGCCAAGGCCGGATATCCCACCGATGTGGATGCCCTGTTGATTGTGGAAGTCGAAGGATCGCCCGGCGAGATTGACGAACAACTGACTAAAATCAAAACAATTTGTGCACGCCATGACCCAGCCGTTATGCGCGAAAGCGAATCTGCTGTGCAATCAGATGCCATCTGGAAAGGTCGCAAGGCTGCCTTCGGCGCCATGGGCCAAATTGCAGATTATATGTGCATGGATGGCACCATCCCCACTTCCCAACTGCCCTTTGTGCTGGGACGTATGCAGGAAATGGCGAAAGAATATGGGCTGGCTGTAGCTAATGTATTCCACGCGGGCGATGGCAATTTGCACCCGCTTATTTTGTATAATGCCAACACCCCCGGCGACCTGGAAAAATGCGAAGAATTCGGTGCGGAAATTCTAAAACTCTGCGTTGAGGTAGGCGGCTGCCTTACCGGCGAACATGGGGTTGGTATCGAAAAACGCGATTTGATGGGGCATCAGTTCAGCGAAATAGATATGGAAATGCAAATGCGGGTGAAAGATGTATTTGACCCTCAATGGTTATTGAACCCGGCCAAGGTTTTTCCGATTACCATCACTCATTCGCGACGTAACAATGACCAGCAATACAAAGCTGCGTAAGGAAATAGTGTGAGCAAAAACAGCGTCCCCTCCAGCGAAGAAGAAATCGCTGATATCGTCCGCAAAGCCAATGGTGATAGCGAAACTATCGAGATTGTCGGTGGCGGAACACGGCTTGGGCTGGGTAATCCGGTGCATGCTGATATGCAGCTTTCCACATCCAAGGTAAGTGGCATTACCATTTACGAACCCGGCGCCCTGACGATTGTTGCAAAGGCTGGTACGCCGCTCAGCGAGATCGAAAAAACGCTGGCGAAAGAAGGGCAGCATCTGCCTTTTGAACCTGTGGATTATTGCGCGTTGATGGGCAGCAAGGGCAAATCCACCATTGGTGGCGTAGTGGCGTGTGGCATTTCCGGACCTAAACGATATCAGGCCGGTGCCTGTCGCGACAGCCTGATCGGCGTTCGCTTTATCAATGGAACGGGCGACATCATCAAGAATGGTGGGAGGGTAATGAAAAACGTTACCGGCTATGATCTGGTTAAATTGCTGTGTGGCAGTTTTGGCACTCTTGGCATTTTGAGCGAGGTATCGTTCAAGGTTTTACCACTGGCGGAGACAACAACAACGATTGTGGTTGATGACCTATCTTCAGCCGACGCAGTTTCTGCATTGGCGAAAGCTGGAACATCACCGTTTGATCCGACGGGGCTTGCTCATTTACCGGCATCAAAAGATCAACCTTCTGCCCAGACTTTAATTCGCCTTGAAGGCTTTGCGAACCAGCTTGAATATCGCGCAACACAGATGAGCGACTTGTTGAAGTCATTTGGAAAAGTTCACAGGCTGGATGAAAAAGAGCATTTAAAAATCTGGCAGGACGTCAAGGAATGTCGCCGGTTTGCTGGAAAACCCGGATCCGTATGGCGGGCATCGGTGAAGCCCGGTGATGCCCCAGGATTTCTTGAACACCTTAATGATCAATTCGACTGCTTCCTTGACTGGGCCGGTGGTCTGATCTGGATTTTTGCTGACGAAGAAGCTTTAGAAAAGAATAGCGGTTCGTCAGCACTGACCGATACTCTGCGCCAAGCGCTTGGCGGAATGGGCGGTCATGTGACGCTGGTAAGGGCTAACGACAAAAACGATGTTGCCGACGCTTTCCAGCCACAAGCAGCAGGCGTTGCCGCTATTTCGGCTGCAATTAAACAACAATTTGATCCGGCGACTATCCTGAACCCCGGCCGTATGAACTCAACGAGCAAATAAATCATGCAAACCAACTTCACCCCACAACAATTGGAAGACCCGCATGTGGATTTTTCCGAGAAAATTCTGCGTAAATGCGTTCATTGCGGGTTTTGTACAGCCACCTGCCCGACCTATTTGATGCTTGGGGATGAGTTGGATAGTCCGCGAGGTCGAATTTATCTGATCAAGGACATGTTGGAAAACGACAGGCCAGCGGATGAAAACATCGTCAAACATATCGACAGATGTCTCTCTTGCCTTGCATGCACAACCACCTGTCCTTCCGGAGTGGATTACATGCATTTGGTAGATTATGCGCGAATTCACATACAAGAAACCTATAAGCGGCCGCTCATGGATCGTATGTTTCGCAATGTGCTGGCGATGGTTTTGCCCTATCCTTCACGCTTTCGCTTTGCCTTGCAGGCTGCGCGGCTCGCCAAGCCATTTGGCGGATTGTTTGCAAAAATTCCCGGAATGAAACCCATGTCGGCCATGCTTGCCCTGGCCCCATCAAACCTGCCTGCTGCAATCAAATTACCGGAAATTACTCCTGCGGCTGATGCCAGTGCAAAATCCGGTCGGGTGGCAATGCTTTCCGGTTGCGCCCAGCAAGTGCTTGATCCGAAAATTAATGCGGCCACGGTGGAATTACTCTCACGTCTCAATATTGAAATTGTTGTACCAAAAAGAGAAGGCTGTTGTGGCGCGCTCGTACATCATATGGGCAGGGAGGATGAATCCCATCTGGCTGCAAAAAACAACATCGATGCCTGGTGGCATGAAATTGAAAATGGCGGGCTGGATGCGATCATCATTACCACATCCGGCTGTGGCACCACGGTCAAGGATTATGGCCACATGCTGCGACTAGACCCGGATTATGCCGAAAAAGCATCGACAATCTCTGCCCTTGCCAAAGATATCACAGAATATCTTTCTTCACGGGAACTCGCCCCTTCAGATAGAGGCGCTAATTTGAAGCTGGCCTATCACTCTGCCTGTTCCTTGCAGCATGGGCAAAAAATCAAGGACGAGCCGAAGCAATTGCTGGCAAATGTCGGTTTTAATGTGGTTGATATTCCCGAGGGACATTTATGCTGCGGCTCTGCCGGAACTTATAATATTCTGCAGTCAGAAATTGCCGGACAGCTGAAAGAGCGCAAACTTCGCAATATTTCCAGGGTCAAACCTGATTTGATTACCGCTGGAAATATTGGCTGTCTAACCCAATTATCAGCAGATGTGGGCGTTCCCATGTGCCATACGGTCGAATTGCTAAACTGGGCCTATGGCGGTTCCACGCCTAAGGGCATGGAGAATTTGTTAAAAAAATAGGGCCCTTCAATCTAATGAAAGGCCCTAGGTCAATTACTCACAAAACAAGAGTGATTTTTAGCCACCCAAAAAGGCTAAAAATGGGTTTGTGTATGATTTGAAATATTTGTTAGCATTTTCACCAGGACCAACAACGATAACATTGGTGCCGATTTTTGCCTGTTTATAAAGATGCTCGACATCTTTATTGAGCATACGAATGCAACCGGATGAAAGATTGAGACCAATCGACCAAGGCTGGTTGGTACCGTGGATACGATACATTGTATCCTGATTTCCTTTATATAGATAAAGGGCACGGGCTCCCAATGGGTTATCAATGCCGCCTTTCATACGTGCAGGCAGGTGATGTCCGACTTTTGCTTCACGAATAATCATTTCGCGCGGCGGTGTCCAAGAAGGCCACTCAACTTTACGTTTGATTTTCACGCGGCCGTTCCAACCGAAACCTTCACGTCCAACGCCAACGCCGTAGCGGATAGCCTTGTTCTGTCCGGTCACATAATAAAGGAATTTTGCATCCGTATGGATGATGATGGTTCCCGGCTTTTCTTTGGTTTGAATGGAGACTACCCGGCGGTTAAACTTCCGTGGAGCTGCTTTTCTGGTGTATTTACGCCGATTTGGATCAACGTTTTTCCAGCGCATCTCAGTATAATCATATACGCGCTCGGCTGATGCATCAGGCACCGCCACAAAGTTGGTGGAGATAACAATCCCCGACACCAACGCAAAAATTGCTGCAATTCTTAAAACCATATCCCCGTATCCTCATTTGCGCATTATTGTGATGTTTGAGAATATAGCTAAATTTTGCAATTTATACTCCCATTTGAGGAGTAGTTACCAAATTGTCGGCTCAAAATTCAAGTGGCTACACCATACTGGCGCGCACAATGTCGTGAGGTGTGACATTTTTGTTGATCTGATTTTAACGCAAAAAAATAGCGGCCACATTATCGGGGCCGCTACAGTTTGGATGTAAAATTGTTTTTATTATTGTTCTAGATTCTTGCGTTTAGGAAACAATAACCTGCGCGCCGACCCTCACACGTTCATAAAGGTCCATCACATCTTCATTCCGCATTCGAATACAACCGGAAGATACAGCCTTGCCAATGGTCCAAGGCTGGTTGGTGCCGTGAATTCTGTACAAGGTGCTGCCAAGATATAACGCTCTTGCTCCAAGAGGGTTTTTGGGGCCCCCTTCCATGAAATCAGGGATATGGTGCCCCTTTGCTGCTTCACGGGCGATCATTTCTTTTGGCGGTGTCCATGTGGGCCATTCGGCCTTACGGGAAATTTTATGCGCTCCAGCCCATTCGAAACCGGGTTTTCCAACGCCAATTCCGTAACGGCGTGCACTGCCATTTTTCATAACCAGATACAAAAAGCGGGCCTGGGTATCGACAATGAGCGTGCCTGCTTTTTTGCCGCCGGAATAGGCCACTACCTGAGGTAACAACTCTCGATTGATCTTTTTACCGCGAGGTTTTGGTGCTGGTGGTTTTTTGCGCAGTTGCACGGGTGCCCGGCGAATACGATTTTCGCGGGTGATCTGGCTCAAGCTCGCACGTCGACTTTGACGGTATACGCGGCGTTGTTGTGTGCGAACAGCTTGGCGACGAACCCGGTAACGAGGTTTGCTATAAACTGCTGACCTTCTGGCACGCGGAACATATGCTCGTCTGGCTCGCGGAACATAGGCTTGTCTGGCGCGCGGTTGTCCCTGTAATTGCAATACCCAGGGGGAAGTCAAATTAGGTGATAAAACTGCAGGTGGTTGCGATCCATATCTTGAACCGGCCTGAGACAGGGAGAAACTACCTGCAATCAACGCAACTAAGCCGAAAAGAATAATTAGGTGTTTTTTCATGACATACTCTCTACTGATCGTCAAAAAAATGAACTTCATCCGCAAACTATGCGTGATGATCAGATGAAAGTGTGCCTCAAAGTCCCGACTGAATTATGAATCAAACCAGTTTGAGTAAAACTTGATTCAATTGTGGTAAGGAAAGGGTTTCCAGAACTGGTTAACAAATCGCAAACAAATCCAAGGTTACTGCCTGGATTTTAGCGAACCCGTTTCTTGGCAGTGCGCAATACGGCTGGAAGAATTTTTTGAACTTTTTCCAATGATGCGCCGTTCTTGATCCGTGGATCATAAAGCATGTTCAGGATTAGCCGGTCGAAGCGGGTAAATGACGTTTGTTTGGAACTGTCATTAAAAACGCTCCGCGTCAGGCTTCTATGTTCATTCAACGGTCCAAGCCCCTGTAAAATCTCTTCAATCAGGCAACGTCTGAAAAGCGCTTCGCCGCCATCGGAGACAATCGCTGCATCTGAGCGAATGATCCCGCGCCTTGAAAATACGGACCGCACAAGGCATTTACCCGGGGCGGAGGCATTCTTACGGCGATAAATTTTGTTGCGCACGGTTTTCACATAGTCTTTTCGATCGACTATATAAACGTTGAAATTTGCACTTGATGGGGAAGAGACAATTTGGGTTTTCAGACCTTTGATACTTCTATTCAAACTTTGAATGAAGCGACGCGCAGCGCCAGTGCGATTTACCCTCGATAGATTATGGATATAAAATCGAACGGGCCGCTGATATTTACGGATGTAGCGAGACTGAACACCAAAGGGCGCGTATTCCGCGCCAAATACGGTTAGATTAAATCCACGAATAATCTCCGCATCTCTTGCAGCGCTATTTGCAGGTGCTGTAGTAAAAACAGACAGTGAAAGTAGCAAAGCACCGTATGCTAACATTACCCAAATTCTGGAAGCCATAACCTGCAATCTTTCAAACATTCTCTTGTTCAACACTCTTTCAGCAAACTTCCTGTCAGACCAGTCTATAATGATATTAAGGTGAACGGGAAAGATGTTTTTATGGGGATGCGCAATTTACATTTGATCAAATAAGCTTGAGTAATCAAGCAATACTGCAAACATGACGATCAATTTTTTCGATACGAGGACACTATTTTATGGCTGATGCAAAGAGCGGGTTGATTACAGATGAGGTTGGTACTGTACGATGTTTTTGGCCTGGCGAAGACCAGCAATACCTCACCTATCATGATGAGGAATGGGGGGTGCCGGAGGACAGTGATCAGAGGCTTTTTGAAAAAGTATGCCTTGAAGGATTTCAGGCAGGGCTTTCATGGATCACGATTTTACGCAAACGGGAGAATTTCCGCGATGCCTTTCATGATTTTGAAATCGAGAAGGTGGCGGCAATGGGAGACGCTGATATCGAGCGACTAGTGCAAAATGCCGGTATCATCCGCCATCGCGGCAAAATTAAATCTACAATTAACAATGCCCGTAAAGCCATTGAGATGGTAGAATCTGAAGGCTCACTGGGTGCTTATTTCTGGCGCTCAGAACCACCTACAAGCGAACGCCCTGGTGAACTTACCTATGACTGGATGCGCGCGAACCCGATTTCACCCAGATCCACGGCCCTATCCAAGGATTTGAAAAAACGTGGGTGGTCGTTTGTTGGCCCCACCACCATGTATGCCTTCATGCAGGCAATGGGGATGGTCAATGATCATATTGAAGGTTGCACCTGTCGGGTGGATATTGAACGAAAACGGTCTGAATTCACCCGACCGAGTTAACCTCCATTCCTTGAACTAACTTGCCATATTTGGGTGGATAAGCTACGACCTGACCAAACTTCAAACAGTGCTCGCTAAGGCAGTTTCATCATGTCCCGGAAGAATAAAAAACCAGCTAAACTCAGAGCTCGGCTGCCACGCGGTTTTGTGGATCGCGATGCAGCGGATATTCGTGCTGCTAACGCCATGCTTGCAAAAATTGCCGAGGTCTATGAACGCTACGGTTTTGATCCAGTCGAAACCCCACTGTTTGAATATACCGATGCGCTAGGCAAATTCCTGCCAGATGCCGACCGGCCAAATGAGGGTGTGTTTTCGCTCACAGATGATGACGATCAATGGATGAGCCTGCGCTATGATTTGACTGCACCTTTGGCGCGACACGTGGCTGAAAATTACAACAATATTCAACTGCCCTATCGCACCTATCGGGTGGGTTGGGTATTCCGTAATGAAAAACCGGGTCCGGGCCGTTTTCGCCAATTCATGCAGTTTGATGCCGATAGCGTCGGCGCACCGGGTGTTCAGGCCGATGCCGAAATGTGCATGATGATGGCTGACGTAATGGAAGCGCTGGGCATTGAGCGCGGCGATTATCTCATTCGGGTCAACAATCGAAAAGTCCTTGATGGCATTATGGAAGCCGCAGCCATTGCAGAAGAAAAACGCCTCGATGTGATGCGTGCGATGGATAAACTCGACAGGCTTGGCCGTGACGGGGTTGAAGATTTACTCGGCAAAGGGCGAGAAGATGAAAGCGGCGATGTTACCAAAGGCGTTGAGCTTGAGGATAATCAGGTCGAGATCATCATGAATTATCTATTCGCTCCGGGAGAAACCGGTGCGGATAAGCTTGCTGCAATTGGCGAGATGATCGCAGCCCTTGATGGGGACGACCAGCCCTCACAAGAAACAGCAACATTGATGACGCTTACCGATGCAGCAGGATATCAGGGCCGCGTGGTGTTTGACCCATCCGTTGTGCGCGGGTTGGAATATTATACCGGGCCGGTATACGAGGCCGAACTCACCTTTGATGTGGTCAACGAAAAAGGGAAAAAAGTTGTCTTTGGTTCTGTTGGCGGCGGCGGACGTTATGACGGTCTGGTATCCCGTTTCATGGGGCAACCTGTGCCTGCGACCGGATTCTCCATCGGTGTCTCAAGGCTAATGACAGCGCTTAAAAACCTCGGCAAGCTGGAAGACAGTGAAGCAATTGCGCCGGTGGTTGTTTGCATTATGGACCGGGACACAGATGCGCTGATACGATATCAAGGCATGGTGCAAACTCTCCGCGAGGCAGGCATTCGAGCGGAAATGTATCAAGGCAATCCGAAGAAATTTGGTAATCAGCTAAAATATGCAGATCATCGCGGCGCGCCGATTGCCATCATTCAAGGTTCTGATGAGCGGTCGAATGGCGAGATTCAGATCAAGGATTTGATTGAAGGCAAGCGGCTTTCGGCAGAGATTGAAGACAATGTTACTTGGCGCGAAACTCGCCCGGCGCAAATTACCGCGAAAGAAGTTGACCTTGTTAGCGAAGTGAAACGCATTCTCGAAGAACAAGCGGCTGACCGTATCGCTGCAAAGGCTGCCGATTAATGATCAAGGCTTCGGGCAAATTTTCCGACCAGCTTAATGCTGCATTTGCGGACAGAAATTGCGTCACTGTAGATATTGGATTGCTGCAACCGGCTGATCCGTTTTTGGAAACCGCTGGCGAGGATTTTCGCCGCCGTATGTTCCTAACCAGCGACCAGAGCGGCACCAATATGTGTTTGCGGCCCGAATTCACCATTCCGGTCGGCCTGCACCATTTGGCTTCGGGCAAAATTCCGGTTCGCTACGGCTATGTGGGAACGGTATTTCGCCAACGCGCTGGTGAGGCCCACGAGTTTATTCAGGCTGGCATTGAAGATCTTGGCAATGAAAACCGGGTGGAAGCAGATATTGCAAGCCTGCTTGATGCGGAAATAATTTTACGCAAGCTGGGTGTTGGCAATATCAATATTCTGCTCGGCGATCAGGCAATTTTCAAAGCCCTGCTTCTGGCGCTTGGGTTACCCAAGGCATGGCGGGAAAAGCTTGGCCGTGAATTTGGTGATAGCGAGCGGCTGAAGCAAAGCCTCGTAAGACTGTCAGACAAGACCCAATCTCCGGCAACGGATTTACCCGGTGATCTGGCTGAACATATCGGCGCTGATGATAGTCAAGCCGTTACGCGCTGGGTTGCCGACAAGATGCGCGCATCCGGCCTGCCCCTGACAAGCGGCAGAACGCCGGAAGCCATCGCGTTACGGCTGATGGATAAGGTTGAACTGACCTCCGCCACTCTTTCCGACGAAAAGCGGAATACGCTGGAACAATTCCTTGCGATCAATGCACCGATTGAAGATGCGGCGAAAATCATGGCCGAATTTGAGGCCAAACACAATTTATCGCTAGGCCCAAGTTTTGAAAACCTGAAAGCCAGACTTAAGGGCATTGCATCAAGCGATCTCGCCGATTGCACAATTCGGTTTGACGCAGCATTTGGCCGTCGGCTGGATTATTATACCGGACTGGTATTTGAAATTTATGCCGATGGCGAAAATACGCGACCGCTTGTGGGTGGTGGGCGCTATGACCACTTAATGTCATTTCTTGGGGCGGAAAGTACCGTGCCAGCCATTGGGTTTTCAATCTCTATGGACCGACTTGAAAGAGTGGTGGCATCATGAGTTTTACAATTGCCATTCCTTCGAAAGGCCGATTGAAAGAGCGCTCAATCGAGATTTTCAACGAAGCGGGTTTTAAGGTCGAACTGCCCGATGATGCACGTAGTTATTACGGCAATCTGAAACAGGTTCCAGGTGCAGGCAAAATTGAAATTGCTTTTCTTTCAGCCTCCGAGATTGCTCGCGAACTGATTGCCGGCAATGTCCAGATGGGCATAACCGGTGAAGATCTGGCCCGCGAAGAAATTGCGGATGCAGAAAACTATGTTGATTTTTGTGTGCCACTGCAATTTGGCCATGCGGATGTAGTGATTGCAGTTCCGGAAGCCTGGGTCGATGTATCGAACATGGCCGATCTTGATGACGTAGCCGCAGAATTCCGTACGCGTCATGGTCGGCGGCTTCGCATTGCCACCAAATACTGGCACCTGACCCAGAACTTCTTTGGGGGCCACGGCATTTCCGCTTACCGGATTGTTGAAAGTCTTGGAGCAACCGAAGGTGCGCCAGCCTCGGGAAGTGCTGATATCATCGTTGACATCACCTCCACCGGCACGACGTTAAAAGCCAATCAACTAAAAATTCTGAGCGATGGCGTTATACTCAAAAGTCAGGCCGTGCTTATGGCTTCAAAAAAGACTGTTTGGAGTGAAAATGATCTGGCCATCAAACAAACACTTTGCGTGGGCATAGCTGATATTCTGGCAAAATAGCTCTGTATTGGCATGGTGGAATCTTTTGCTGTAAAACAAAGCGAATCACGCTTTTTTAACCGGAGTTTTTCATGAGTAGTTCAAATAATGATCGCACTGGCCTTAGCCGTCGACACTTTGTGGCAGGGGCAGGCATCGGGTTATTCACACCTGCGATTTTGCGAACTACTCCGGTGAATGCCGCAAGTGTTGCCAAAATGGCCGGCCAATTAACATTATTTGGTCTACCTGGAAATTCCAGCGGCAATAAATCAACCAAGGCGCTGACAGCTCATATTGCAAATGGTCGCGCGGGCGGCGTTGTTTTATTGCGCCATAATTTCAAATCGCGGAAACTTGTTACCGGCATGACCAGAGGGTTTCTGGAAGCTGATCGCCTGACTCTCACTTCCGTTGATCAAGAGGGTGGACTGGTTCAACGCCTTTCCAAGAAGCTCGGCTTTACAAAAATACCCAAAGCCCAGTGGGTTTCCGGCAATCTATCGACTGCAAAAGCCAAGGCACTTTATGCCGCCGCTGGCCGCGAAATGCGTGCTGCCGGGTTCAATTTAAATCTGGCACCATCAGTTGATATTCACGATCCTAAAAACCCGGTGATTGGAAAATATGGCCGTAGCTATGGCCGCGATGCAGACCGTATCACGTCCTATGCGGGCGCGTTTGTTGCTGGAATGTCATCAGCCAAAGTTGCCTGTGCTCTTAAACATTTTCCGGGCCATGGTTCATCTCGTGGTGACAGCCATGACGGATTTGTTGATATCACCAAGACATGGATTGATGAGGAACTTGTTCCATTCCAACGTTTAGCAGCGCAAGCTCCGGTGATCATGGGCGGGCATTTATATCACAAGTCCTTCTCCAATGGGAAACTCCCCATCACCTTTTCCAAGAAGGCGCTCACCAGTATTTTGCGCAAAAAGCTGCGCTATAACGGCGTGATTCTGACGGACGATCTGGATATGGGAGCCATCCGCAAATCCTTTAGTCTGGAAGATGCGTGTATCCGTTCTCTACAAGCGGGCAATGACTTGTTATTGATGTCTAATTCTCTGAAATATGACGAGGGTCTACCTGCCCAGGTAATTGCCTGGATTATTCGTGCGGTTAAGGATGGACGGCTGAGCGAAGCGCAAATTAAGGCCTCTTACGGGCGTGTCATGCGGTTGAAAAAATCCATCGCTGCATGAGTTTTAACCCTTTGTTTTCCATGAAAACCAAGTTCTGTGAGATTCACCGGGCCTAAACTTTCCCTTGCTAGATTGTCCCAAGGACACGAAGCAGGAAAGCCCCATGAAAAAAGCATTATCAGTCCGCGGCCTTTTTAAGACATTTGACCGCCCGGCCGTAAACGACCTAAATCTGGAAGTGCGGGCGGGTGAGTTTTATGCGCTGCTTGGCCCCAATGGTGCGGGGAAAACCACATCGCTTCGCATGGTCTCCGGCCTGTTGGACCCGGATGCAGGCTCTATTTCAATTTTTGATATCGATACAAAAAAAGACCCGATTGCAGCAAAGGCCATCACCGCCTGGGTATCTGATGAACCGATGATCTATGATCGGCTGACACCCTTTGAATATCTGGATTTTGTCGCCGGGCTCTGGAATATCCCGCCTGAACAAGCGCGGGTAAAATCTACTGAATTGCTGGAATGGTTGCAGCTTGCGCCCCATGGGCATGAGCGTTGCGAGGGATTTTCCAAAGGGATGCGCCAAAAGGTGGCATTGGCTGGTGCGCTGGTGCATGACCCAAAGCTGATCATTCTCGACGAACCTCTAACCGGGCTGGATGCAGGTTCTGCACGACTGGTAAAGGACGTGCTACAAAAGCGAGTTGCCGATGGTTGCACGGTGATTATGACAACCCACATTCTTGAAGTTGCCGAACGTATGGCAGACCGCATTGGGGTTATTGCTGATGGGCGATTGATCGCCGAAGGCACACTTGACGAACTCAGCAAAGCCGCAGGTGATAATGGTGGCAATCTGGAAGAAATATTCCTTTCTCTGGTGGCTGAATCATCTGACCAAATCGCGGATGCTGCCTAGGAGCGCTTGAGATGATTGCAACTCATATCAACAGACCCGGTACACTCTCGTGGTTTGCTGGCCATGAATTTTCACTATTCTGGCGTGATTTTATGCGCATGATGAGTGCAGGAAAACCGGGCCGTGAACGCCGGGTATACATCGCAATCTTCACCGCCGCCGCCCTGTTGCATTTGCTAGCATACGGTATGTTACGGCCAGCACTTGAAGCCGGAATCGTCGCTGATAAAACCAGCTTTGTTGTGATTACCGGCACGATGGCATTGATCTTTTCATTGATGATGTCACAAGCCCTCGAAATGGTGACACGGGTATTTTATGCCCGGTCCGATCTTGATTTGATCCTCTCCTCACCCACTTCCATCAAGCGGTTATTTGCTGTTCGTGTTGGAACGATTGCCGTTTCCACCACCATGCTTTCCCTGTTGATTTTTGCCCCTGCAATTAATGTGCTGGTGTGGTTTGACGGCCCCCAATGGTTGGCTGGATACCCTTTGCTGTTTTGCCTCGGCTTCGTGGTAACGTCGCTATCATTGGCCATCACCATTGCCCTGTTTAATACGGTCGGCGCGAAACGCACCCGCACCATCGCGCAAATTGTTGCAGCCATCGTAGGTGCAAGTTTCATTATCGGAATTCAACTGGCGGCGATCTCTTCGATTGGCAGCATTTCCAGGATTGAGTTTTTTACCTCCACGCAAGTGCAGGAACTAGTGCCAAATATGGATAGTTTCGTCTGGCTACCGGCACGCGCACTGATGGGCGAGGTTTCATCAATCGCATTAATGACCATTGGCTCACTCGGAATAATTGCAGTATCAATTCGGGTGTTCTCGGATAAATTTGGTGAACGCGTATTGGCTGCAAGCAGTTTTTCTGGCGCAACAACTGTTCAAAAAAGCCATACTTCATTGTTCAAACGCCGATCAGTAAACGCCCATTTACGCCACAAGGAGTGGCGATTATTGTTGCGGGATCACTGGCTGATTTCTCAAACCCTGATGCAAATTTTATACCTCCTGCCACCGGCCTTTATGCTGTGGCAAGGATTTGGCGGAGCGGGCGTGCTGGATGTCGTCGTCGTGCCGGTATTGGTAATGGCAACAGGACAACTTGCAGGCGGCCTCGCATGGTTGGCGATTTCAGGAGAAGATGCGCCGGATCTTGTTTCAACCGCACCTATCGCGCCCTCGGCCATTGTCCGGGCAAAGGTTGAGGCTGTTCTGGGCGCCATATTTATGGTGACAAGCCCAATCCTGATGGTGCTGTTCTATATGGATGTGCGGCTGGCACTGATTGCCACGACCCATATTCTGATTGCAGCCGCTTCTGCAACCCTTGTTCAATTATGGTTTAAGACACAGGCAGAACGTTCTAATTTTCGCCGCAGGCAAACTTCATCCAAGGTTGCAACTTTTGCCGAGGCTTTTTCCTCAATTTTGTGGGCAGGAACTGCCGGATTAGTCGCTGTCGGCTCTTGGTTCGCGGTGATACCAGCACTGCTTGCGATAACAGTTTTGTTGATTGCTAGAAGTTTTCGCTCACGGGAGAGTTGAAACCTTTCGGGGCTGGACATAGAGTTCGGGGATGAGCGAATCTCCTGCCAAATCCAATGCTGGTGAATATAGCGTATCGGAAATTTCCGGTGCGCTGAAACGAACGGTGGAAGACCGCTTCGGCCATGTTCGTGTGCGTGGCGAAATCTCAGGTTATCGCGGCCCCCATTCATCCGGCCATTGCTATTTCTCTTTGAAAGATGATCGTGCCCGGTTGGAAGCCGTAATCTGGCGTGGGGTTGCATCCAAGCTGAAGCATCTGCCCGAGGAAGGGCTCGAGGTCATTGCCACGGGCAAATTGACCACCTATCCCGGCTCTTCCAAATATCAAATTGTGATTGAGGGCCTTGAACCAGCCGGTGCTGGCGCGTTAATGGCGCTGCTTGAAGAACGCAAAAAGAAACTAACCGCAGAAGGCCTGTTTGCCCCAGAGCGCAAACAGATTTTACCCTATCTACCGAAAACCATCGGCGTAATCACCTCGCCCACCGGGGCAGTGATCCGCGATGTATTGCACCGTTTGTCCGACCGGTTTCCTCTGCATGTGCTGGTCTGGCCGGTACGGGTGCAGGGTGATTCCAGCGGTGATGAAGTGGCGAATGCAATTCGAGGCTTTAATGCCCTGAGCGAGACTTCGGGTATTCCAACGCCCGATCTCATCATCGTTGCGCGTGGCGGGGGGAGTGTTGAAGACCTTTGGGGCTTTAATGATGAAGCAGTGGTTCGTGCCACAGCAGATTCAGACCTTCCCATCATCTCTGCCGTGGGCCATGAGACAGACTGGACGTTGATTGACCTTGCAGCCGATGTGCGTGCACCGACCCCCACAGGAGCTGCGGAAATTGCTGTTCCGGTGAAGGCCGATCTTGAAGCTAATATTGCAAACCTTGCGGCACGACTTCAATCTGGAATTTCCAGAAAACTGGAACGTCACAAGTCAGAATTGCGTGCCGCAGAGCGTGGGCTTGCGACGCCAGATACTCTGCTTGCCATGCCACGGCGCAGGCTGGATGAAGCAAGCGGAAGGTTAGGTCGCGGGCTTGGTAACCTGACCCAGCGCCACCGTTCCCGCCTCGATATTGTTGCCAAAAGATTGAATGTATCCGGGCTTGAGAAAACTATTTCACGTGCTGATGAGGCTCTTGGCGCATTGGTTCAGCGCAAGCATATTGCTATTCGAAACCAGTT
>JAESUH010000254.1 GCA_016763155.1 Rhizobiaceae bacterium | reverse complement strand
ATTCTTAATGTGGCTGATGATGCGCGGTGCGCTTTCTAAAGAGGTGAATTTGATCAGCTCCAACTACCATATTCCTATTTCCAATACTGGAGCAGGAACCATGGTCATGGAGTGTGTGGATTAGGTTCCGCTCATTCTTTAAGCTCTTGACCGAGGGCCTTCCAGTCCAGTGCGGAAGGCCGTTGGCGTCACGCCTGTTACCCGGGTGAAAACCCGGGTAAAATAGGCTGGATCACTATACCCTATTCGATAAGCAATTTCAGAGATGGTGAGACTGGTATAGGCCAGATCGCGACGTGCCTCCTGAATTAGGCGACCTTCAATGACTTTTGATGCAGGCAGCCCTGTATCCTGTTTGGTTACGCGGGTTAGATGAGTTGTCGAAACCGCTAAAGCATTCGCATAATCACCAATCGTCCAATGGTCGCAAAAATGCTGTTCCAATAAGTTTTCAAACCGACGAACCAAGGGCGAGCCGGATTTAGAATCTTCCCCTTCCCCCTGTTCAGCAATCATGCGGATGACACGACCGGCGACCAAGGCTGTTAATGACTGCAAGATATGGGCGCGGGCAAAACGGCGTTCTGCATGTTCCCGGGCGATCTCATCAAACAGACCAATCAAGGTCGAATCAGGCCGGGATATATGGGGCGTGTTTATCTGCTGACGCAGACTGCTCTGGATATTTTGATCCAGAATTTCCAACGGAACTGTAACAACCCACCCTTGTGTCCCTGCAATAAACGTAAAACCATGAACGCTGCGCGCCGGGATATTTAAAATTTGCGGTGGATCAAGCGTGCCGTTTTGGCCGTCGATATGATATTGCCCGCCTCCGGATTCGACTAAAAAGAACTGATGCAGACGGGAATGGCGGTGGGGTTTGATGTGCCAGTCATGCAAGACCGAGCGTGTGGCAATAGCCTCGCAATGGACCACATCAGGCAAGTCGCCCATTTCACCATAGAGGTTATAACTGGGAATACGGATTATAGAGTGTAAGGTCATAATGTTCGATATGTACAAGAATTAGGTTCCTGCGTCTATTCTCTTATCCGGGGTTGTTGGCTAATTCTTATTCATGATGGAGAAGAAAATGAAAACACAAATTGCAATTATTGGCGGTGGCCCTTCCGGGTTGTTGCTCTCACAACTTTTAGATCTCAACGGGATCGACAACATCCTGCTGGAAAAACACAGTCGGGAATATGTGCTTGGCCGCATTCGTGCCGGTGTGTTGGAACATGGTTTTGCGGCCCTTATGCGCGAAGCTCAATGTGGCGAACGCATGGATAAAGAGGGCGAAATCCATGATGGATTTGAAATCGCCCATGATGGCATTCGCGATCGCGTCGACCTTGAGGGTTTGACCGGCGGTAATACTGTGGTGGTTTATGGCCAGACAGAACTCACGCGGGATCTCTATGAAGCGCGTGAAAAGGCTGGCGGAGCCGTCATTCACAATGTGGAAGATGTGCAACTCTTCGAAATCACCAGCGATAACCCATATGTAACCTATCGCGATGGCGATGAGATCATACGCATTGATTGTGACTATATCATCGGTGCCGATGGTTTTCATGGGGTTAGTCGCAAGTCCATTCCAAAGGACAAGATCAAGGAATTTGAGCGGGTATATCCATTCGGTTGGCTTGGTGTTTTGTCGCGTACAAAGCCTGTTTCACCGGAACTCATCTACGCCAAGAGCGATCGCGGTTTTGCCCTATGTTCCATGCGTTCGCAGGTGCTAAGCCGTTATTATATTCAGGTATCACTTGATGATAAGGTTGAAGACTGGTCGGACGATGCGTTCTGGGCGGAGCTTAAAAACAGATTGCCTGCTGATGTTGCAAGCCAATTAATCACCGGCCCTTCGATTGAAAAAAGCATCGCACCTCTGCGCAGTTTCGTTGCCGAACCAATGCGTTATGGCAATATGTTCTTAGCAGGCGATGCTGCTCATATCGTTCCCCCAACAGGTGCGCGTGGCCTAAATAGTGCCGCTTCAGATATCTATTATCTGTATCACGCATTGTTGGATCATTATAAAAAGGGCGATGATACCGGCCTTGAGCAATATTCACAAAAAGCGCTGGCCCGTGTTTGGAAGGGGCAGCGGTTCTCCTGGTGGATGACCAATTTGTTGCATAAATTTCCTGCCAATAGCGATTTTGACAACCATCTGCAGCAGACCGATCTGGAATATCTGTTTTCCTCCGAGAGCGCGATGAAGTCACTGGCAGAAAACTATGTGGGGCTACCGTTCTAGCCCTTCCCAGGGTTAATTAATCGAGCACAAAAATGCGGCCGGGTTGTTATTCTCAACCCGGCCGCATCTGATTTTAATTTCCGATTTTTCTGAATCAGCTACCAAGATTGATAATCTCAACCCGGCGGTTCTGGCCGGAATTAGGTGCATCTGGATATTTCAGATATTCCTCTCCATAACCTTCAATTGCGAGGCGGTTAGGAGAAATTCCTGCATAATTAGCCAGAAAGTCAGAGACCGACTGAGCCCGCCTGAAGGACAGATTTGAATTATAGGCATTACCTCCTGCTGCATCTGTGTGGCCTGCGATCATAATCCGCGAACCATTCAAGGATGCATCCTGCAGCGCTTCACCCAGCGTAATTAGCTGGCGCACAGATTTGGGGCTGATTCTTGCAGAATCATATTCAAACAGAATTTCCAAATCAACAGATGCACCATCAGGATAAGCTGATCCTTGTTCCTCAAAGCGAATTCCGCGTCCGTTTATAGTGCCCGATGTGCTGGCAATTTGATTATTGAAATGTTGCGGATTGCGATTTGGTGCACGCCGTTTGGCCACCACGTTTTGATCTGGCTGCGGTGCTCTGGATTTTAACTGCCCGTTATCTGGACGCGGTGCACGAAGGGGGGCACGGCGACGGACAACACGGCTATCACGCTCTGGTGCACGACGTCGGTTGAGACGACCATCACGGGCAGGTGGGCGACTGTGCAGAACCACATGATTATCGCGTTGAGGGGGACGACGACGAACAACTCTTGGCGGCGCTCTAAATCCTTGAGGATTACGGCGACGATTATGAGACTGCGGTGCACGTCTTTTTGAGACGCGGCGCTGGTCGCGTCTCACCTGTCGATGAGCCCTATTAGTCCGATTTCGTTTCTTCAGGCCATCAACAATATTCTGCCTGGACATAAATTTCTCAGCATGGGCAATACCATGCCCTGAAAACATAGCTGGCAATATGATTGTGATCGCAACCAGCATATTCAATGCATTCCGTAAAAACATAGCAATTCCCTCCAATAGTTGGGGTTTCGATATGTTGTATATGGCGGCGAATATCACCCAGTGATGTGCGATCTATCACACTGGAGCGTATCATTGGCCTCACAAACTGAGACCGATGCTAATTATTCTGCTTGGCATTGGTATTTATAGATACATTTCCAATCAGATTTCATGCTGGTAATAGACCATCCACGCTTTGGCGCTTCATCAAGACCGCGGTCAAGTTGGCCGATATGTGATTTCCTGTCATAGGCATATTCGCGTTTGGCGTCATCGTGATGTACCAGAAGTCCAAACCGTGCACCGCTGGCCGATGTGGTCCACTCCAGCATCTCGAAATCGCCATCAGAATTGCCAAAGGCCATAACGGGGCGCTTTCCAATGTGGTAATGAATACCAACGGGTTTCCCGGCCTTGTCGTCAATAAAATTGATTTCAGGCAATCTGGTAAGCACAGGATTGCCATCCTTCATTTCATATTTGACTTTAACACTGCTGCCAATAACCTGCTCAGGCGGGACGCCGTAGACCCTGTACGTCCATGGCCGCATGAATTCGATGCCACCACCGGAGACAATATAAGTCATGAAGCCGTTTTCACGCAGATAACCAAGCAATTCGATCATTGGTTGAAAAACCATTTCTGAATATAGCTTGCCAGTTTCTGGATGTTTAGCGCTCGTAATCCATGCGTCGACAATCTCTGCAAACTGGTCCGTTGACATGCCCGCGTGGCTCGCCATTAACAGTTCGATCAGGCCACGTTTTCCAGATTTAATCAGGGCCTTGGTATCGTTTTCCAGCACAGCTTTGAATGGTTGAGTATCTTTCCATTCCGGATGTTTGGGTGCCAGCGCTTTGACCCGGTCCAGTGCGAAGGCAAGTTGGAAATATATGGGTTGCTCTGACCACAATGT
>JAESUH010000045.1 GCA_016763155.1 Rhizobiaceae bacterium | reverse complement strand
GATGATATCGATTGTACCATTAGCTAAGGCTTCAATCATTGCCTGACGATCTTCCTCAGAACGGAGCGGGGGAGAAAGACGCATGAAGGTTTTATAGCGTCCGATATCATTTTCATTCAGGGAAAGGTGGTTGATGGAAATACCGCTCGTCACTGAATGGTTGTTATCCTTGTAAAAAGCGATAGCTTTTGCAGAAGCCTCAGTAGAAATTTTCGCGGCATGATATTCGGCGCCGGTGAGTGCAGCCAAACGTAGGTCGCGTTCAAGCGGAATGATTTCCGCTTCACGAGGAATTCCGGGCAAGCCAAGAATGGTTGCGTTAAGGCCTTCATTCATCACCCCATTTGCCGAAAGTTCGGGATCATTGGTTTCCTTGGAAACCACGAGACCAAAATCCTTGGCATAAGTGAGGGCGCGACGGAAAATGAGGTTGCTGGCGATTGATCGCTTGCCCTCAGTTACCATTACCGCACCTGCCTGTTGCAACAGTCCGAATTCTGAAAGTTCTTTGCCTTTGAAGCCTTTGGTAATAGCCACAGCAGGATAGACGTGAACATTAGCCGTTTCGCGAGCCGCACGACGGATGAAATCAACCAGCGCCACATCATCAATGATTGGGTTGGTTTCGGGCATCATGATGAAACCAGTAACACCGCCGCTTGCTGCAGCCTTACTGGCTGATGCAATGGTTTCACGGTGTTCACTGCCGGGTTCACCAACGTAAACGCGCGCATCAATCAGGCCGGGAAAAACATGCAGGTCTTTGGCATTTATGTGCGTTGCCCCTTCGGGAACACTAACCTTGCCAGTGCCTTCGTTGATTTCGGAAATTTTACCATCTTCAATCAATAAAGACGCCGGGCCATCTATGCCCTGGGCAGGGTCCAACAAATGGCCACCGGAGATCACAAGCTTGCTCATGATTTCACCTCGGAATTCTTGGAATTTCCCATCAGGGTTTCAATGATTGCCATACGAACGGCAACCCCCATCTCGACCTGTTCCTCAATCACGCTTTGTGCGCCATCGGCAACGGCAGAGGATATCTCGACACCGCGATTCATTGGGCCCGGATGCATCACTAATGCATCAGGTGCAGCAAAAGACAATTTACGCTCGTCCAGCCCGTAAAAATGGAAATATTCACGAACAGATGGCACCAATGCTCCGGCCATACGCTCACGTTGCAAGCGTAGCATCATGACCACATCAACGCCCTCAAGCCCTTCTTCCATTCTGCGAAAGACTTCAACGCCTAGTTTTTCAATATCGGCAGGTAACAGAGTCGATGGGGCAACAACCCGCACTCTTGCACCCAGGGCGTTCAACAGAAATATATTAGATCGCGCCACACGCGAATGAAGGATGTCACCACAAATAGCTACCGTGAGTCGTGCAATTTTTCCCTTATGGCGAAAAATAGTCAGCGCATCGAGCAATGCTTGAGTCGGATGTTCATGGGAACCATCGCCAGCATTGATGACGCTACATCCAACTTTTTGGGCAAGCAATTCTACCGCGCCAGCAGATTGATGGCGCACGACCAACAAATCGGGCTGCATGGCATTCAATGTCATGGCCGTATCGATCAGGGTTTCACCCTTCGTCACCGAAGAGGATGCAACAGACATATTCATCACGTCGGCACCCAGTCTCTTTCCTGCCAGTTCAAACGAGGATTGAGTCCGAGTCGAGGCTTCAAAGAACAGGTTTATCTGGGTACGGCCGCGCAATACGGCCTTTTTCTTCTCATATTGTCTGGAGACGGAGACGGCTTCATTAGACAAATCAATCAGGGTCTCGATTTCCTGTGGGGAAAGATCGCTGATACCCAGCAAATGGCGCCGGGTGAAGGGGATGTCATGGTTCGCAATTTTTTTGGTCATTAAAGGTAGAGGCTATATGGCGCTGGAGGAAAAATCACAAGGTTCGATGCCGTGTTGAGTGAAAATTAATGTGAATGATGCTATTTTAACAGTTCTTGGCCCTTAGAATCCGGCTAGGTTTTCGCAATTGATGCAACAATATTGATTTGGTCCATGACAGATTCGAATTTTTCTACCCATGACGTTTTTAACCAGTCACCGTTATTTGGTGGGCATAACGCTTATGCCAATAATACTTTATTAAAAATTATTACCCGAGATATGGGGCAAGAAATCAAATCTGGCCTCAATTCCCACGGAGCATGGGCCGGACATTCAGATACCCTTGCATTGGCGCGACAGGCCAATCAGCAATTGCCGGTTCTGAATGCTTTTGACGCCAAAGGTAATCGTATTGACCGGGTTGAATATCACCCATCTTACCACGCTTTCATGCGCCGCAGTGTCTCCATGGGGCTACATTCATCCATCTGGGATGACAACGCACTTGAAGCTGGCCAACGCAATACCGTTCGAGCCGCGCGTTTTTATATTTCATCCGGTGTTGAAAGCGGCCATTTATGCCCAATCACCATGACCAATGCGTCGGTGGCAGCATTGATGGAATCTCCTGAATTACTGGGAGAATGGTTGCCACGTATCAAGTCAGATAAATACGACCCCACCCATAAACCTCCTGTTCAAAAAACCGGACTGACCATAGGCATGGGCATGACCGAAAAGCAGGGCGGTACAGATGTGCGGGCTGCAACCACAACAGCTGAAAGCGCTGGCGATGGGCTATGGCTGATCACCGGACATAAATGGTTCATGTCTGCTCCCATGTGCGATGCCTTTTTGGTGCTGGCCCAAACTGAAAAAGGCCTGAGTTGTTTTTTGATGCCGCGTATTCTGCCAGATGGTTCAAACAATGGCATTCGAATCCAACGGCTGAAAGAAAAACTGGGCAACCGCTCAAATGCGTCCAGCGAAGTCGAATTTCATCGCGCTCTCGGCAATCTGGTTGGCGAAGAGGGGCGGGGCATTCGCACAATATTAGAGATGGTCACCCTTACCAGACTTGATTGTGCGGTTTCTTCTGCGGGCCTCATGCATGCATCTCTTGCAGAAGCCGCTCATCATTGCCGTCACCGCAATGTCTTCGGCAAATTGTTAATCGAACAGCCAGTCATGGTGCGTGTGCTTGCCGATATGGCACTGGATGGCGCTGGCGCGACAGCGCTCTCCATGCGCCTTGCCCATTCCTATGATCAGGCAGCAACCGATGAAGATAGTGCAGCTTATGCCCGTTTAATGACGCCAGTCATCAAATATTGGGTCTGCAAGACTGCGCCTTCCATGATTTATGAGGCCATGGAGTGCCTTGGAGGAAATGGTTATGTGGACGATAGCAATCTTGCCCGCCATTACCGCGAAGCGCCTCTAAACGCCATATGGGAAGGGTCAGGCAATGTCATGTGTCTGGATGTCATGCGGGTAATTTCAAGCGGCGGTGAAATCATTCACCGGGTATTGGCCATGCTGGAACGCGATCTTGGTGGGCCAAGCGCTGCCAAAACCGTCGATGTTATTCGCTCAGCTGCCTCAATGGCGATTGAAGATGTGGGTTCTGCAAGAATCCTGACCGAACAATTGGCATTGACCGCAGCAGCGGCAGAACTCAACAGGCTGGGTCTTGGTGCAATTGCCGATGCGTATACTGAAACTCGCCTTGGGGGCCTTTGGCGCACAACCTATGGCATGATTGATAATCGATATAATGCCAAAGGCATTGTGGATGGGTTGCTATTGGCCGGCTAGAGAATTTTTAACGCATAGTCGGCCGCCAGAATAACCAGATATAGCGTCACAAATGACAACACTGTTTGCATGGTGGTAATTGCTGCATGAAGTGGAGCATCCCCACCCATTTGGCGCGCCAGAAGATAGCCTGACATCGCCGTTGGTACGCCGCCACAAATAGCCATGGCGGCCAAATCATTGCCTCTTATGCCAAACCAATAGCCAATGGTGAATATGATGAGCGGACCGACCATTAGCCGCACAAAGGTACTAAAGAGCGCCGCACCGAAGAAATTGCGCGGCATGCGTAGTTTCAAACCTGCACCCAGCAAGATAAGCGCGACGGGCAGGGTGGCTCTTGCCATCAATTCCAACGTCACTTCTATGGGTGCATAGAGTTTTATCGCCAAGAAATTCAGGGCTAAACCGATGATTGTTCCAATGATGATCGGATTATACATTAGGGTTTTCAATAAGGGCTGAGGATTGCCCTCGCGTTTACCAAGCCAGCCGACCACACTCACATTGACCACATTAAGTGGCACAGTCATCACCGCCATGCCCAAAATGGCAATTGTAATACCTGGACCACCATAAAGTTTTTCGACCACCGCCATGGCGATAAACGGGTTCCATCTGGTGAACCCCTGAAAAACACTGGAATATGCAGGATCGTCGATCGCAAACAATTTTTTCATCGGTGCGCGAATCGCAAGGCCTGCGACTATCGTGAAGGTCATGCCTAAAAGAAAGGCAAGAGAAACACCGCCAAAGGAAATTTGGGTGAAATCGGCCTTATAAAGTGCGTTAATCATTAGAGGCGGAAGCAGGACGAAGAAGGAGAGGCGTTCTGCGCCATTCCAGTGCTCATCCGGTATCAATTTGATATATTTAATAAATACACCAAGGCCAATGATCAAAAATACAGGCAAAAGCCCTTCAAATACGACGCTCATATGAGTTCAATATTCCCCTGGAATGGCTAAGTCAGGATTCTCGCAATGATTGAAATCCCGACTGACCTGCAAAAATTAACCTTAACAAATGGTTTAAATTGCATTGATTCTCACGTTAAAGCATTGTGATGTCAGAAACGAGGATGAAATGCGTCTGATAATCATACTATGGATTACACCGTTAGTGTTTTTCTGGGGCTGGTATGGCCTCAGTGCGTACGACATTAATATGGGGTCTTTCTTCCTGTCACGGCCGTTCCATGATCACATGTTCCGCCTCTATGGCAATATATTGGGTGTACCTCCGCAGGAGGTTCCAGCACTGATTGCCGCGACATTTGCCTTTGATTCTATGTTATTGTTCACACTCGCAGCATTTCGCTGGCGTAAATCCTGGTTTCCCCAAGCAAAGCTTTGGGTTTTGGAACGTTTCAACAAAACGTCGAATAATCATCCGGTAGCTGGAAACAAGTCCAGCGACATTGAGCAATATTCGTTGGTAGCACCGGTAGCATTTAGCTCGATGGCGCTTCGCTCGATAGAACGCTCAACCTATCCAGTGCACCCTGCAGAATAAAAGTTGCGGCTGCGGCGTCGATTTTCTCGGCCCGTTTTTTTCGTGACATATCCGCTTCAATCATCACACGTTCAGCAGCAACCGTTGAAAGCCGTTCATCCCACAAGATAAACGGTAACTCACCAAGATTTCCCATATTTCGAATAAAGGCCCGCGTTGCCTGAACCCTTGGCCCCTCAGACCCATCCATATTAAGCGGCAGGCCAATCACAAAACCGACTGCCTGTTCACGCTCGGCAAGAGCCAACAGGAATTCCGCATCTTGCTTAAATTTAGTGCGCCGCAAGGTTTGAAAGGCGCTGGCAATTCTCAAACGGCCGTCTGACAAGGCAATGCCGATAGTTTTTGAGCCCAAATCAAGGCCAATCAGACGTTGTCCGATTTTGTGAAGCGGGGGTAATTGGGTAATATCTAATATATTGGTCATATCTGTCGGTCGATTATCCACACTATCTGTTTCAAACAGTCACACCTATTGTCTATTTTCAGCAATTAATCCAGTTTCCATTTATGATCGTTCGTTTTGGAGAAAAGATATGGCAGCTACATCGCAATTACCAAGCCGCATTAAGCAGTTTGCCGATGATATTGGCGGCCTGTTGGTGGAAGGGTTTCACCTTCTTGCGCTCTTTGCCATTGGCGGCACCATTGTTTGGGCTGCCATTCAGGCGTTTATCTCCATGGTACTCAAGGGGCATGCGAGCGTTGAAGATGTGCTGCTTTTGTTTATCTATCTGGAACTTGGGGCGATGGTTGGCATCTATTTCAAGACCAACCGAATGCCGGTGCGTTTCCTGATCTATGTGGCCATCACAGCACTGACGCGCATGTTGATCGGATTGGCAAATGTAGAACACATGAAAGTTGAGTATGAATTGTTGATCGTAACGGGCGCAATTTTTGTGTTATCCGTTTGTGTTCTTATTCTTAGAATCGGTTCTTACAGATTCCCATCGGACCGTCGCTATACCGATGCATCCGGGAGTGAAGAGCAAGAGGGTTAGATAATAGCCTCCAACAAAGAGTTGGTTTGGCGGTAAAATTTAAATGGAGAAACATCATGAAAATTACATGGTACGGACATTCGGCTTTTGGCCTGGAATTTAACGATCATAAAGTCCTCATAGATCCGTTTTTTAGCGGCAATCCATCATTTGGTGAACAGGACATTGCCACGGTGATTGCCGGCACGACCCATATTGTGCTGACCCATGGTCATGGCGACCATGTGGGCGACACCATTGATATCGCTAAGAAAACCAGCGCCAAAGTACTGGCAAATGCCGATTTATGCGGATGGCTCGGATATAGGGGCGTTGAAAACCTTGATCCCGGCAATACCGGCGGCACCCTGTTTCAGGAGGGGTTTTCAGTAACCTATGTTCAGGCGCAACATTCCTCCGCGATGATTGATGAAAATGGCGTTTCACATGATCTTGGCCATTCCAACGGGGTTGTTTTGCATATCGAAGGCCAGAAAACAGTTTATCACATGGGTGATACGGATATTTTTGGCGACATGGCATTGATCCAGGAATTGCACGCACCCCAAATTGCGATGGTGCCCATTGGCGACCGTTTCACCATGGGAGGGAACGTTGCAGCCTTGGCCTGCCGTCGGTACTTCAAATTTGATACAATTATTCCCTGCCATTACGGTACATTTCCAATTGTCGATCAAACCGCAGACAAATTCATTGCCGGTATGGAAGGTGATAAAGACAAGGTTCTGGTACTAGATCCGGGCCAGTTCAGCGAATTTTGAGTTCTTTATTGAACCTTCCCGCGCACATCGTTATAGCAGAAGCAACAAACATAGTTTGAACCTTCAAAACTCATTTGGATGAATTAATGTCTGTAGATATTGATACCGTTAAACGCGTGGCAAAGCTTGCGCATATTGCTGTTGATGATGATCGTGCTGCACAATTGCAGCATGATTTGAATGCTATTCTTGGCTTCGTGGAACAGCTCAATGAGGTAGACGTTGAAAACGTTTTGCCGATGACATCTGCTGTCGACATAACAGCCCGGCAAAGAACAGATGTTGTCACTGATGGCAACAAGGCCGACGATATCATTGCTAATGCACCAGCAAGCGAAGACAATTATTTCATGGTTCCAAAAGTCCTTGAATAACAATTGTTTATATTATTTTGTTAATCCAAAAAATTAAAAGATAGCCCATGACCGAACTTACCTCACTCACCCTTGCCCAGGCCCGTGAAAAACTTGTGGCCAAGGAAATTACTTCCGTTGAACTCACCCAGTCCTATCTGGATGCAATTGCTGCAGCCAATGAAGAATTGAACGCCTATATCTCAATTACTGGCGATCAGGCTTTGGCTCAGGCTCAAAAATCAGATGAACGCCTGAATAGCGGGAATGGCGGGGCGCTTGAAGGCATTCCGCTCGGCATCAAGGATTTGTTCGCAACGCGCGGTGTTCACACCCAGGCGGCCAGCCATATTCTTGATGGTTTCAAACCACGTTACGAATCTACCATCACCCAGAACCTTTGGGATGATGGCGCTGTAATGCTGGGTAAATTGAACATGGATGAATTCGCCATGGGTTCATCCAACGAAACCAGTTATTATGGTCCGGTGAAAAATCCGTGGCAAGCAGAAGGATCAAATCAGGCTTTGGTTCCCGGCGGCTCCTCTGGAGGATCAGCAACTGCGGTTGCGGCACATTTATGCGTTGCCGCCACTGCAACAGATACAGGCGGTTCCATTCGCCAACCAGCAGCCTTTACCGGAACCGTTGGCATCAAACCAACTTATGGCCGATGTTCGCGTTGGGGAGTGGTAGCATTTGCTTCCTCACTGGATCAGGCCGGGCCAATTACCCGCGATCTTCGGGATTCAGCGATCCTCTTGAAATCAATGGCGAGCCTTGATTTGAAAGACACCACATCGGTTGATATGCCAGTGCCCGATTATGAGAGCCATATTGGTAAATCAGTCAAAGGCATGAAGATTGGTATTCCCAAGGAATATCGCATGGACGGCATGCCTGAAGAGATTGAAGCCCTGTGGCAGCAGGGTATTGAATGGTATAAAGATGCTGGTGCCGAGATTGTCGATATCTCGCTGCCACATACAAAATATGCGCTTCCAGCCTATTATATCGTTGCACCGGCCGAGGCTTCTTCAAACCTTGCCCGATATGATGGCGTTCGCTACGGCCTTCGGGTCACCGGCGACGATATCAAGGATATGTACGAAAAAACTCGCGCTGAAGGCTTTGGTGACGAAGTCATTCGACGGATTTTAATCGGTACTTACGTGCTCTCATCCGGCTATTACGATGCATATTATTTGCGGGCGCAAAAAGTAAGAACGCTGATCAAACAGGATTTCGACAAGGCCTATGCCGATGGCATTGATGCCATCCTAACACCGGCAACCCCTTCTTCAGCCTTTGCAATTGGTGATAAAGAAATGGCCGCTGATCCGGTTAAAATGTTCCTGAACGATATTTTCACCGTCACGGTGAATATGGCCGGACTACCGGCCATTTCTGTTCCTGCCGGTCTTGATAGTAAAGGCCTGCCGATGGGCCTGCAACTGATCGGAAAACCGTTTATGGAAGAAGAACTCTTCCAGCTTTCCAATGTCATCGAACAAGCCGCAGGCTCGTTCGAAGCGAAGAAATGGTGGTAATATGACCCCTGTATTAGTAGATACCCGCACCCCGGAACCAAAACGCTTTATTGCAGGCGCAACCGGCGATTGGGAAGTGATCATCGGGCTTGAAGTTCATGCCCAGGTAACATCAAAAGCAAAACTGTTCTCCGGCGCTTCAACAAAGTTTGGCGCAGAGGCAAACAGCAATGTTTCACTGGTCGATGCGGCAATGCCCGGCATGTTGCCCGTGATCAACGAGGAATGCGTGGCCCAGGCGGTGCGTACCGGCCTTGGCATGAAAGCGAAGATCAATCTTCGCTCAGTATTTGATCGTAAGAACTATTTCTATCCGGATTTGCCGCAAGGTTATCAGATATCCCAGTTCAAAGACCCAATTGTTGGGGAGGGGATCGTCAACATTTCGGTTGGCCCTGATAAAAAAGGTAATTTCGAAGAAGTTGAAATCGGCGTTGAACGCTTGCATTTGGAGCAGGATGCAGGAAAATCCATGCACGATCAGCATCCAACCATGTCGTTTGTTGATTTGAACCGTACCGGCATTGCGCTGATGGAGGTCGTTTCCAAACCGGATATGCGCTCTTCTGATGAAGCTAAGGCTTATGTGACCAAATTGCGGACCATTGTTCGCTATCTTGGAACATGTGACGGCAATATGGATCAGGGCTCCATGCGTGTGGATGTGAACGTTTCCGTGCGTCGTCCCGGCGGCGAGTTTGGTACACGTTGCGAAATCAAGAATATGAACTCTATCCGCTTCATCGGACAAGCGATTGAATATGAGGCACGTCGCCAGATTGCGATACTTGAAGATGGCGGCAAAATAGATCAGGAAACCCGTCTATTTGACCCGGTCAAAGGCGAAACCCGTTCCATGCGCTCCAAGGAAGACGCGCATGATTATCGTTATTTCCCTGACCCGGATTTGCTGCCGCTTGTATTCACTCAGGAATATGTGGATGAGCTGGCAAAAGACCTTCCAGAATTGCCTGATGAGATCACAGCACGGTTGGTCGGCGATGTGGGACTATCAGCTTATGACGCTTCGATTATTGTTTCAGAAAAAGCCATTGTTGATTATTTCGATGCCGTAGCCAAAGGGCGTGACGGCAAATTGGCTGCAAACTGGATCATCAACAATTTGCTTGGCAAATTGAATGAAGTTAGCACCACCATCGATGCCAGCCCGGTAAAACCAGATCAGATTGGTGGCATCGTCGACTTGATTAAAGAAGGCACGATTTCAGGAAAAATTGCCAAAGACCTCTTTGAAATCATCTGGGAAGAAGGTGGCGATCCTGCAGCAATTGTCGAAGAACGCGGCATGAAACAGGTGACCGACACCGGTGCAATCGAAGCAGCCGTTGATGAGGTCATCGCTGCCAACCCGGATAAAGCACAACAGGCGGTTGAAAAACCAAATCTTGCTGGCTGGTTTGTCGGGCAGGTGATGAAAGCCACAGGCGGCAAAGCCAACCCTCAAGCAGTACAAGCACTGGTGCGCCAGAAACTTGGTATTGAGTAGACATTAAAACGCTGCCAAAAGGCGGCGTTTTGATCGGGACCAATCCACTCAGATATCTACAATTCACACCGTCATTCCTGTGCTTGTCACAGGAATCCACGCCAGAAGGCGTGCGGCATTTGGGAAATGTCAATTGTGCTGGTCGGCAAGAGGAATGGATACCTGTGACAAGCACAGGTATGACGGAAATAGGTCTTTTGGATGAAATAGAAGCTGATGAAATTTAAATGGAGATTGATAAAAAACAGTGTAAACGAGGCACAAAAAATCCCCGGACCATTGATCCGAGGATAATATCGTCGTTGAAATGTTTGCAGCGAAATTAGCCGTAAACGCTTTCTTTTTTGAAATGTTTGGTCAGCATATAATAAACTACAGCGCGGTATTTATTGCGGTTTGATTTGCCATAGGTTTCAAGCACTGAGGCAAGACCTGCATCCAAATCGGCGCTATCTGCAAGGCCGAGTTTACCAATGAGGAAATTCTTTTTGATTGTATCCAGTTCACTCTGGTCTGAGCCAGCAACAGTGGATGCATCATCATTATAGATTGCTGGTCCGCAACCGATAGTTACTTTGGTCAGCAAATCCATATCAGCTGTAATGCCACATTTTTCAGACATGTCAGCAGCATATGTTGCAATTAGATCGTCTCTTTTACCCATTGTGTACTCCTCGTAGTCATTTAAAAGTTTTAGTTGGACACAAAAAGACTTCGCGGTCCATTCATGTGATTACAACTCTATATATGGACTTAATTCTATTCCTCAAGCAAGGATAGTTTAATATTTATCACTGGGAAAGGTTGATGAGATGTGGATCAGAACGGCGGGGAAAAACGATGCCCCGGCCATACAAAAACTTTTGTCAAAGGTTTGGCATTCTACCTATGATGATATTTACGGGGCCAAAAAAGTTGAGGCCATTACTGCCGAGTGGCACAAAATTCCAATTCTGCAACAACAAATGAAACGGCCGAAATCAGAATTTCTGGTGGCAGATGACGGTAAAACCATTTCCGCAATGGCCTATGGTGCCATGAAGGGCGATGACGAGCTGGTATTGCACCAGCTTTACGTGTTGGGCGGCAATCAGAAAAAAGGGCAGGGCAGCGAATTGCTGAACGAAATTCTATCCTGTTTTCCTGAGGCAAAAACTGTGACCCTACAGGTCGACGAAGAAAACACCGGCGCAATTAAATTCTATCAAAAATTTGGTTTTGAACAAACGGGTACCACAGAAAATTGTGGCACCAATGATTCGGGAATCAAAGCAATCTTGATGAGCAGAAAGCTCTAAAACCGTTCGCGGTTAAATCTGGCCTAATTGCTCCTGATAGGCATTTGGTTTTGGCGCACGGGCAAGCCACTGGTCTTCAGGCTGACGCTGGCTTAATGCCTCATCAATTGCCACTTCATCAAAACCAACTTTGCGGGCCATTTCAAACTGGTCAGATAAAACGTGGCCAGTGGCGCGCAAAGTGCCTTTATAACCTTTCAGTCGCAATTGCCGGGCCAGACTAAAACCTCGCCCGTCAGCAAAGCTGTGAAATTGAACACTAACCAGGCTAAGGTTTTCAAAATACGGAATAAGGTCCGCAGCGTTAGCATCCGGCGGCAGGTCAACGCCTATCAGTTTATTCTGGTCGGTTGCGGCTCCAGCAAGCAGGCTCTCCAGAGAAAACACCTCCCGGTCAGGAAGCTCGCTGGACCACTCATCAGAGCCAAATCCGTTATCAGTTACAATGATCGCCATTAAATTTGTCCGCCATAAGCTGTGTCGGTATGAATACCGCATTCTGTTTTTTCACTATTGCGCCACCTGCCAGCGCGAGGGTCTTCACCTTCGGCAACTGCTGTTGTGCAAGGTTCACAGCCAATAGAGGCAAAACCCTTTGCCACCAATGGGTGAGGTGGCAGGTTCAACATTTCAATATATTGGCGCAATTCCGCATGGTTCCATTCAGCCAGGGGGTTCAGCTTGAAACGCCCATCATCGCCTTGTTCCAGCGGTTGCAACAGGTTTCTCGTATCAGCCTGATGGCGCTTTCTGCCAGTGATCCATGCATCATAACCTTTGAGCGCATTGTCCAAAGGTTCAGTCTTGCGCAAGGTGCAGCAAGATGATTGATCATCGATATGCAGATTACCATTCGGGTCACGCTCGCTTACAGCCTTCGCATCAGGTGTGATGATTTGAACATTGGTCAAACCAAGCCGATAAGCAACGGTGCGTTGGTAATCCAGCGTTTCCTGAAACAGGAATTGGGTATCAAGAAACAATACCGGCAGAGACTTGTCGATCTTTGAAATCATGTGCAACAACACAACCGATTCCGCGCCAAAGGATGAAACCATAGCGATGCTGCCGTTGAACATTTCTTCGATTGCCTTTTTCAGCAGGTTTTGTGCTGAAAGGCCTTCAAGGTCATAGAAATTACTCAAAACGGACGCGCTGATTTCACCAGCAGAGGAGCTTTTCGCGTCATCTGACAATCTATGCAGCATTTACAGTCTCCTTTAGTGATTCTACACGGGCATTCTCGCCATAAAGTGCGATTTTATAGGGATCGGCACCTGTGCGCTGATAGCTTTTCAGGAATGTTTCATCCGGACCTTCGCGAAGGTCCATATAACAGTCAACGATGCGTTCAATGGCTGAAACAACATCATCCGCACCAAAGCCCGGGCCGGTACGCTGGCCAATAGTTGCGTTCTCTGTGCCATCGCCACCAAGAGTAATTTGATAGCTTTCAACGCCTGCCTTATCGAGGCCCAAAATGCCAATATGGCCCACATGGTGGTGACCACAGGCATTAATGCAGCCGGAAATCTTGATTTTCAGCGGACCAATATCGCGAGCCTGTTTCATATCTTCAAAACGCTCGGCAATCTCCTGGGCAATAGGAATTGAACGCGCTGTGGCCAATGCGCAATAATCCATACCGGGGCAGGCGATAATATCGGAAATCAGGCCCACATTGGCAGTTGCCAATCCAGCTTTTTTCAATTCAGCGTGGACTGCTGGCAAATCATCGCGTCTGACATGAGGCAGGATAACATTTTGCTCGTGGCTTACGCGCAGTTCGTTGTGGCCATAACGTTCGGCCAGATCGGCCATAACACGCATTTGACTGGAAGAAGCGTCACCCGGCGTGCCGCCAATCGGTTTCAGCGAAATGGTGACGATTGTGTAATTGGGGTTCTTGTGTTCGTCAGTATTCACCTCAACCCATGACCGCAATATCGGATCATCGGCAATCTTTTTGTCTAGGCTGCTAAAATCCATAATATTTGTATCGAGAGGTGGCGGTGTGAACGCACTTTCAATGCGAGCGACCAGTGCTTCAGAAGGGGATTCGTGACTGGATTTATGTTCGATAAAGGCTTCTTCTACCCAACCGCGCAAGGTTTCCAACCCGGTTTCATGAACCAGAATTTTAGTTCTCGCCTTATATTTATTATCGCGACGACCATGAAGATTATACATGCGCAACACAGCTTCCAGATAAGGCAGCAAATCAGCTTTTGGCAGGAAATCGCGTAGAATTTTGCCAATCATCGGAGTACGGCCAAGGCCGCCACCAATAATGACTTCATAACCAGCTTCCCCCGCATCATTGCGCACCATGCGAAGGCCGATATCATGGGCTTTGGTAACGGCGCGGTCATTTGGCGAACCGGTAACGGCTACCTTGAATTTACGCGGCAGGAAGGCAAATTCCGGATGATCGGTGGACCATTGACGAATGAGTTCAGCCGTTGGGCGAGGGTCTTCAATTTCATCAGCGGCAGCGCCGGAAAAATGATCGGCGGTCACGTTTCTAATGCAATTGCCGGAAGTTTGAATGGCGTGCATTTCCACATCGGCCAAAGCATCGAGGATATCCGGCACGTCTTTTAGCAACGGCCAGTTGAACTGGATATTTTGCCTAGTGGTGAAATGGCCGTAGCCCTTATCCCATTTATCGGCGATATCAGCCAGTTTACGCATTTTCGGCGCATCAAGCGTACCGTAAGGCACAGCCACACGAAGCATATAGGCGTGAAGTTGCAGATAAAGGCCATTCATCAAACGCAAGGGTTTGAATTCATCCTCAGTCAGGGAGCCATCGATACGCCGCTCCACCTGGCTTCTGAATTGCTTTACCCGCGAGCGGACAAATTCTGCATCAAAATCGCTGTAAATATACATGGATTAAAGCTCCGCCTGTTTGCCGTGATTTGGGTAATTGGATGGGCCCTTGGCACGAAAAGCCTCACGAAAATGTATCGGTGCCGGTTTACCATCATCATCAAGACTTGCATCCGCCAGATATGCACCCACAAGCATTTCCTGCTGTGCTTCCGCCTTTGCCAACCACTGATTGGCCTCATCTTCAATTGTCAGCAGATGAGCCGCACCATGTTTGCGTGACCAATCACCATTTTTGGTCAAGTAGATGACATCTCCGTCGAGTAAATCATTGGCGGTTACAACTTTGGGGGTAAATGCGCGAGCCATGTTATTCTCCGGCCTGTTTGATTGGTTCAAATTCTTCGTTTCGTGTATCCTTGGGAGGATGATTGCCCAACATTAGGGCAGATGCAGCAGATGTAGAGGAAATTCCCGGCACAATCTCGTAAAGGATTTGGGCATTGTCCAACGCCTCAATTTCTCCATTCAACCGACCAAATATGGATGGATCTCCAGCTTTCAGGAGAACCACGTGATCGCCCTGCGCCGCGTGTTCGACCATGAGCGAATTGCTGTCTGGCCCATATTCAACGATTTTTGCTTCACGACGAGCAATGTCGATAATTTCAGATGAGATACCAGCGTCATGAACGATGAGATCTGCACTTTGCAATGATGTGCTGGCTTTAACGGTCAATAAATGCGGATCACCAGGGCCTGCGCCCAAAAAGCTGACACGGCCCTGCTCTGGTGTTTCCGCCAGAGTTTTATCAAGCAATTGATTCAATTTCCCAATTGCGGCACCAGTTTCATTTTGGTTGAGAGCAACTGGACCATTATCAAAGAAAAAGCTCTGCCAGAATTTACGACGAGTTCGACTATTAGGAACAGTTTGCACTTTCGGGCGAAACTTTTCGCTAATGCGCGCCAATAGCCCAAGGTTATGGGGAAGGGTGGTTTCGATATCCGATTTGATTTTCCGAGCCAAAACAGGAGCAGTGCCTTCTGTTCCAATGGCGACAGTAACCGGAGAGCGGTCCACGATCGCTGGCGTGATGAAATCGCTCGCTTCAAGATTATCAACGACATTGACCATAGCGCCATTAGCGCGGCCAAATGCAGCCGTTTGCAGATCAAAATCATTATCGCCAGAGGCGCAATAGACTAGCGTAGCGCCAATTGTATCAGCAGGAACGATAGCTCGCTCAATCAACGTAATTTTTTTAGCCTTAGCCCAACCTTTAATAATTGAAGCTGGAGCTTCGCCATAAACGAATATGCTTGCTCCCGTTTTCATCAGCAGCCGCAGTTTTGCTTCAGCCATAGCGCCAACGCCAGACACAACAATTTTGCGGTCGTTCAGATCGGCAAATATTGGAAAATGGCGCATTGGATAGCTTTCAAATGGAAAATTGTTGCTCCATGCTAATATGGTTATCCGGTAGCCGGTTTTGAAAGCATGGTATTTCAACTTGAGAGCCATATGCGGAATGAATTTTTGAAAATACGCAAACTGCTGGAATAGAGGCCGCAAAAACTATCTGGTTGCAGCATATTACAGAGAATGGTCAGATTATATGTGTCGCCGTGTGGATCAGCGCGAGGTGATCCTGCCAGAAGCTAATGTATAGGCGCTGGCCCTAATATTCTTTGAATATGGCAAACCCTTGGGCTACCAGCCATTCATTGATATTTTCACCATCCAGATAGATCTTTGCCAGATAGCGGCCATATTTTCCACGTTTGTCGCTGCGTCCTTTTTTATTGGCCTTTATGGTGCAAATGGTCACCTTCTTACCCAATATACGCTCTCTAAGAGCATCTCGCGCAATGATACCAAGGGCTTTCTCCTGCCCACGGACTTCCGGGGCATTTATGCCATGCAAACGTAGCTTTTCGCCTTTGCGCCAGGTGTGGAACCCTAAATCAATATCGGCAGTGATCGTATCTGCATCATAGACCTTAGTAATTTCGGCCTGATATCTGTAAAGAAGACAGTCCTGAGCCAATGCATTATTTGGCAGAATCACGAATGCAAAAAACAGGGTGAATATCGGAGCTCTAGACATATCTCGACAATTTGGTTGAGTAAACTTGGTGCGCACAATCTAAAGTTGTGTTTATGTAAATACAACCCAGTTTTGTCGATTTTTGAAAGCCGATTTGACACGGCAATAGAAAAGGAAGCTTACCGAACGGCTCATGTTGGAAAATGGGGTTGCATTCCAGCAACAATCAGCTATAACGCGCCCATTCCACACGCGGGTATTTCACGCGATTGGCCCTCAGCCCCTGATTGATAACTCAATTTATTGATAACTCAATATGGCATTGGTCAAAAAATCGCGTTCCGGTGACTGGCAGTCCTTAGTGATTGTTGTTCATTGCCCGTGGAGGTTCAACCGGTAAAGGAGACTACCATCATGGCATTGCCTGATTATTCAATGCGTCAGCTTTTAGAAGCTGGTGTACACTTTGGCCACCAGACATCGCGCTGGAATCCAAAAATGGCTACCTACATCTTTGGTGCCCGTAATAACATTCACATTATCGATTTGGCTCAGACCGTTCCACTTTTGGATCAGGCTTTGAAACTTGTATCTGACACAGTTGCTGGCGGTGGCCGCGTATTGTTCGTTGGTACCAAGCGTCAGGCTTCTCCGATTATTGCGGAAGCTGCCAAAAAATCTGCTCAGTATTATGTAAACTCCCGCTGGCTTGGCGGCATGCTTACAAACTGGAACACAATTTCCAATTCAATCAAACGTCTGCGTCAGGTAGATGCCATTCTTGTTGGCCCTGAGGGCGAGCAACTGACCAAGAAAGAGCTTTTGATGCTTACTCGCGAACGCGACAAGCTTGAGCGCGCTCTTGGTGGTATTAAAGACATGGGCGGCACGCCAGATCTTTTGTTCATTATTGATACAAACAAGGAATCAATCGCGCTTAAAGAAGCCAAACGGTTGAAAATTCCTGTCGTTGCCATTCTGGATACAAATTGTAACCCGGATGAAGTTGATTACCCAATTCCTGGCAATGATGATGCGGCCCGCGCGATTACGCTTTATTGCGATTTGATTGCTAAAGCTGCTTTGGACGGTATTGCACGCCAACAAGGCGCTGCCGGTATTGATCTTGGCGCATCTGCTGAGCCTGCTGTTGAAGAAACGCTTGCTGCAGAGCCTGTGGCAGTAGAAGCCCCGGCAGCTGAAGAAGCTCCAGTTGCAGCACCTGCAGAAGAAGCGGCCCCTGCTGCTGATGACAGCGCTCCATTGTTTACCCGTCTAGAAGGCGAGCCTGATGATTTGAAAAAAATCTCCGGCGTTGGCCCTGTGCTGGAAGGCAAATTGCACGACCTTGGCATTACCAAATATGAACAAATTGCCAATTTCACTGCAGAAGACATTGCTCGTGTTGATGATCGTTTGGCCTTTAAAGGTCGCATCGAACGCGACGGTTGGCTGGAGCAGGCAAAAACGCTTGCTGCTGAAAGCAAATAAACAGTTTGCGCCAGCGATTTGGTTCGCTGGCGCAATTTGGTATGGTTGGAATTCGCCAAATCATACCTAGATGACTAATTAATGGTCACCAGCAATCTCTGGCATTTGCCGAATTGTTGGAACCAAATCCCTAAAATCTGATATTCTTTTGCCTATCCGGCAGACGAATTTAAATTGAAAGAGGCTGATATGGCTATCACAGCATCAATGGTAAAAGAGCTACGCGACAAAACTGGCGCTGGCATGATGGATTGTAAAAACGCATTGACCGAAAATGACGGCAACATCGAAGCAGCAATCGATTGGTTGCGCGCTAAGGGTATTGCAAAAGCTGACAAAAAATCTGACCGCGTTGCTGCGGAAGGTTTGATCGGCGTCGCTTCTGACGGTCCAAAATCATCAATCGTTGAATTGAACTCTGAAACTGATTTCGTTGCTCGTAATGAGCAGTTCCAGCAAATGGTTCGTGACGTTGCAAAAACTGCTCTTGCTGGCGACGGCAATGTTGAAGCAATCGCTGCAGCAACCATTTCTGGTGGAGATGCAAGTGTTGCTGATACAATCACCAAAGCAATTGGCACAATCGGCGAAAACATGAATTTGCGCCGTGCAGCTGTCATGGAAGTATCCAACGGCGTGGTTGCAACATACGTTCATAACGCCGCTGGCGAAGGCCTCGGCAAATTGGGTGTTCTGATTGCACTAGAATCAACCGGCGATACAGACGCACTAAAGGCCATTGGCAAACAGATCGCGATGCATGTAGCAGCGACCAATCCAGTTGCAGCGACACAAGACGAAATGCCTGCTGAAGTGGTTGCCCGCGAACGCGCTATCTACGTCGAACAAGCAGCTGAATCTGGCAAGCCTGAAAACATCGTGGAAAAAATGGTCGAAGGCCGTATGCGCAAATATTTCCAGGAAAGCGTTCTGCTCTCCCAGATCTTTGTTATTGATGGTGAAAACACAGTTGAACAGGCAATTAAAAACGCAGAAGCTTCTGTTGGCGCACCAATCACTTTGAAAGGCTTTACTCGCCTTGCATTGGGTGAAGGCGTTGAAAAGAAGGAAGAAGACTTTGCAGCTGAAGTCGCAGCAATGTCCGGCAATTAATTCTGCATCAACTATTAAGTAAAAATATGAAGGGCGTTTCGTGACAACGAAGCGCCCTTCGTGTATCCATCGTCAAAATAGCTTGAGCGGTGATTCATGACAGATTCCATTAAATATAAACGCGTGTTGTTGAAAGTCTCAGGCGAGGCTTTGATGGGGGATCAAGGCTTTGGCATTGATCCATCCGTAACAAAACGAATTGCCGGTGATGTGGCCGAAGCGCAAGCGCTGGGTGTAGCAACTGCAATTGTTGTTGGCGGCGGCAATATCTTTCGCGGAGTTTCGCTTGCAGCCAAAGGTGCGGACCGAGTATCCGGCGACCATATGGGAATGCTTGCCACCGTGATGAACGCAATTGGCTTACGCATGGCGCTTGAAGATGCGGGCCTTGAAGCAGTTGTATTATCTGCAATCGCCATGCCGGAAATATGCGAGAATTTTTCTCAGCGCGTCATGAATGATTATCTGGCAGAGCAAAAAATTGTGATCTTTGCCGGAGGCACCGGCAACCCATATTTCACTACCGATACAGCAGCTGCACTTCGTGCTTGCGAAATGGGGGCTGATGCCTTGTTTAAAGGGACACAGGTGGACGGAATTTACTCTGCAGACCCTAAGAAGGACCCCAATGCAGAACGGTTTGACACGATCACCCATAGCGAGATTCTAGACCGTGGACTTGAAGTCATGGATGCAACCGCTGTGAGCCTTTCAAAAGATGAAAATATCCCGATTATCGTATTTTCTATCCATGAGGCTGGAGGATACGCAAAAATATTGAAAGGCGAGGGGCGTTGCACTACTGTGCATGGAAATTGATAGCGCTGGATTCTTTTGCACCGCAGTATATCCGACTTTCAGGAAAAATTAATTACAGGAATGAGTATTTCAAATGGCAGATGATGCAATAGACCTAGTCGATGTTGAACGACGCATGGATGGTGCAATCAGTTCGTTAAAAAGCGATCTTGCCGGTTTAAGAACCGGGCGGGCCTCCATCAATTTGCTTGACCCGGTCATAGTTGATGCTTACGGGCAAAAGACGCCGATCAATCAAGTTGGAACCGTCACTGTGCCTGAATCACGTATGGTTGCGGTACAAATTTGGGACAAATCCATGGTTGGTGCGGTGGAAAAAGCCATTCGCGATTCTGGTCTGGGTCTAAATCCGATTGTAGATGGCACGAATTTGCGTATTCCACTGCCAGAACTTAATGAAGAACGCCGCCGTGATCTGGTCAAAATTGCCCATCAATATGCCGAACAGGCGAGGGTAGCAGTGCGCCATGTACGCCGCGACGGGATGGATGAATTAAAGAAACTGGAAAAAGCAAAAACCATTGGTGAAGACGAACAACATACCCTGTCTGACAAGGTACAGCAATTAACAGATAGTAAGATTGTCGATGTCGATGCCGTTCTTGTCACCAAAGAAACAGAGATCATGCAGGTTTAACCCACTTTTACGAGCTAGACTGGATCAGGGAATTTGGAATATTCAGCCGAAAGAGGTTTTGAGGAGCGACAACCTCCAAAGCACATTGCCATTATCATGGATGGCAATGGTCGCTGGGCGGAAGCGCGTGGGCTGAGCCGCAATAAGGGGCATCGTAAAGGCGTCGAGACCTTAAAAAGCGCGATCCGCAGTGCCCGTAAATTTGGCATTGAATATCTCACGGTATTTTCCTTTTCCTCGGAAAACTGGAGCCGGCCAAAATCCGAGATCAGTGAACTGTTTTCACTGCTGAAGATTTTCATCCGCAAGGATTTGGCTGAACTGCATCAAAACAACGTACGGGTCCGCATTATCGGCGAACGTAATAACGTACCAGGTGATATCCTCCCTTTGCTGGTAGAAGCGGAAGCGCTGACGGCTGCAAATACCGGGCAAAATTTGATTATTGCCTTCAATTATGGCTCCCGTGATGAAATCGCCAACGCTACCAAAGCGATTGCTACCAAATTCGCCAATGGTGAGTTACAGCTTGAAGATATTAATAGCGATCTCATTTCCAGCCACCTCGAAACGGCTGACATCCCAGACCCTGATCTGATTATCAGAACCAGTGGCGAGAAACGCCTATCCAATTTTCTGCTTTGGCAGGCAGCTTACGCAGAATTTGTGTTTGTAGACTGTCTGTGGCCAGACTTTGATGAATTGCAGTTTTCCCTTGCTGTTGATGAATATTATCGCAGGACCCGGAAATTTGGCGGCCTTTCAAGGGTAACTGCCTGATGAATACGACAGACGTGGAAAAGCCAAAGCCTGAATTGTTACTTCGGGTGGTTTCCGGTGTGATTTTAGCCAGTTTTACCATCGGCGTGACATGGATTGGCGGACTTAGCTTTGGCCTGTTTGCTGCTGTGGTGAGTTTTTTCATTCTGTGGGAGTACAGCCAAATTGTAATGGCCTCTACCGGAATGTATGGTCGGTTTCTGGCGACTGGTTTTTGGATCATCTGCATTGTTGCATGGTTTGCAGGTAGTCCCACATATGCGTTTGGCGTTGCAGCAATTGGCGTAATCGCCCTGGCATTGTTCGAAATATTCAAAGGAAAGCGCCCTTGGCTCGCCGCTGGATTGGTTTATTCACTCCTGCCATTCTTTGCGCTGGCGACATTACGCGGGAATGCGGCTGAAGGCCTGCATATTATTGTGATCCTATTTCTGTGCGTATGGGGTGCCGATTCCTTTGGTTACCTCGTTGGCAAACCCGTAGGCGGACCCAAACTTGCCCCCAAAATATCGCCAAACAAAACATGGTCAGGGTTTGTGGGCGGCACTTTGGGTGCTGTTTTGGTTGCAAGCCTTGCAGCTTTTGCGCTTGGATATCTGCCGGGTGGGGAATTCATGTTATTTGCCCTGATAGTGGCAATCATCTCGCAAATGGGTGATTTGGTGGAATCTGCATTAAAGCGCCAGTTCGGCAAGAAGGATTCAGGCCACATCATTCCAGGTCATGGCGGCATACTGGACCGTGTAGATGGACTGATCTTTGCAGTTGTCGCAGTCTGGATATATGCCGCAGTATTGACATCTCCCGACACTGGCAATATTGCCAAACCTCTGCTGGACACCATTTTGTTGCCACTATCAAATGGTTGATCTGTAAAATTCACCGACAAATCGGATTTTCAAAATATGGAATTCATCTCACAATTATTCGGCTACATCATTCCATTCCTGATCGTGCTGACCATCGTCGTGTTTTTTCACGAGTTGGGACACTATCTGGTGGCCAGATGGAACAAGGTGGATATCGAAGCGTTTGCTATCGGGTTTGGCAAGGAATTGTTCGGCTTCACCGATAAACACGGCACTCGCTGGAAACTATGCATGATACCGCTCGGTGGCTATGTAAAGTTCAAGGGAGATTCAAATGCGGCCTCTGTGCCTGATTTTGACGGACTCGCGAAAATGTCCGATGCGGAAAAGGCCGGAAGTTTTGAACATAAACGGGTAGGTCAAAGGGCTGCCGTGGTTGCGGCTGGTCCAATTGCCAATTTTATCCTGGCAATTGTCATTTTTACCGGCACTTTCTATTTTGTTGGCCGCTATGTCACCGACCCCGTCGTGGTCGAGGTACAAAAGGACAGCGCTGCGGAATTGGCAGGATTTCAGCCTGAAGACCTGATTATCAAAATTGACGACGATCCTATCTCAAGTTTTTCCGATATACAGCGAATTGTAGCCCCGAATCCTGACGTTGAATTAAAGTTTTTAGTCAGGCGTTCCGGGCGTGATGTTACGCTTCTGGCAACCCCCAAATCCCGAGAAATGACCGACAGATTCGGCAATACCCAGAAAGTGGGAATGATTGGGATTATCAGCAACAACAAAGCAGGTAATTTACGCCGTAAAGAGTATGGATTATTCGAGGCTACCGGTGCAGCTGTTGGCGAAACCTGGTACGTGATCACCCGAACACTTGGTTATTTGGGCGATATTATCGTTGGAAAACAATCTGCAGACCAGTTGGGCGGGCCAATTCGAATCGCTAAAGTATCGGGTGATGTTGCGACATTAGGGGTCGCAGCCTTACTAAATCTCGCCGCAGTATTATCCATAAGCATCGGATTATTAAACCTTTTTCCAGTTCCTATGCTGGATGGCGGCCATTTGGTATTTTACGCCTATGAAGCAATCAGAGGCCGCCCATTGAGCGAGAATGCGCAAGAAATCGGTTTTCGCATTGGTTTAGCCGCAATTTTGATGCTTATGGTTTTTGCAACTTGGAATGATGTTACCCAATTGCTGTTTTAAAGCGCCAAATCATAGATGAATTGGTTAAATTTATTCGCAATGGTTTGTTAAAATTATAACAGCGAAACGTTAACTATAAGCGCGATTGCATTGACCTTTTTGCAACATATTTAGAAATTTGGAGACATGATGGCGTTCATGCGGTTGCGCACGTTACAAAACACTGTAAAAGAATAGTTAATTGCAGTTGGATTCTGTCAGAAATTGGCTTAACTAATTGCAGTGAGATTTATAATTACGAACACCGGGTTCCTGTTGAGTTTTCGAGCCATAAGGTGTCCAGGCGAATGTTGATGGCAGGATTGATAGATTGTCTATGTTTAGGGATTTTGAAGGTATGAAGCCTTTGAGCAAGTTTTTTAAGATGCGTCTTTTTAGAGTTATGTTTGTTGCATGCGCAATTGTATTTGCGCCTATTGCCGCATCGATGGTTGTGACGGTCATTGGGTCGTCCCAGGCCGAGGCTGCTGTTGTTAGCCGTATAAACGTACGCGGTAACACGCGTATGGACTCGGACACGGTGATTTCCTACCTGACGATTAAGCCAGGCAGGACTTTCGGAAATGCCGACATCGATATTTCCGTTAAATCCTTGTATGCTACTGGCTTATTTAGCGATGTTAGCATTCATCGTACCGGCAGCACATTGATTGTTGAGGTGGATGAAAATTCAACCATCAACAAAGTCTTTTTCGAAGGCAATAAACGTTTGAAAGACGTGGCTCTTGCTGGAACTGTTCGCACCAAAGCGCGTTCCATCTTCAATGAGCAAACACTTGCATCCGATGTAGATCGGATTTCTCAGGCTTATTCCAAGGTTGGTCGTGACGATGCAACTGTAAGTTATGAAGTTGTTCCTTTGGCAAATGCACGTGTGAATGTGGTGTTCCGCGTTGATGAAGGTGATAAAACCAAAATTGGTAAAATTATTTTTGTTGGCAATAACGCTATTTCTGGCCGCCGACTAAAAGATATTATCCGAACCAAGCAAACCAATTTTTTGAGCTGGCTTGGCTCCAGTGATATTTATGACCCTAATAAACTTGCCGCCGATCAGGAGTTGTTGCGTCGCTTCTATTTCAACAAAGGCTATGCAGATTTTCAGGTGATCTCAGCGACTGCTGATATGGATGATGAAGCTAATCAATATATGATTACCATTACCGTAGACGAAGGTGTGCGGTACAATTTTGGTGAAATAACCATTGATAGCTCAATTTCTGGCGTTGATTCAGAAAGCCTTTATGGTCTGCTGGATACGAGATCAGGAAAGCATTACAGCGCTACAAAAGTTGAAAAAACCATTATCGCGTTAACCCAAAAAGTTGCCGAAGATGGTTATGCATTTGTTGAAGTCGTGCCACGGGGCAATCGTAATTTTGACACCAATACAATTGACGTCACTTATTTGATCGATGAAGGTGCGCGAGTTTACATTGAAGATATTACAATTATCGGCAATGATCGGACACGTGATTATGTTATTCGTCGCGAGTTTGATGTTTCCGAAGGCGATGCTTTCAATCAGGTACTGATCCAGAAAACAAAACGGCGTCTTGAAGATCTGGGATTCTTTGATCGGGTTGCCATCAATACGCGCCCTGGTTCTAGCCCGGACCGTGTGATTCTTGTTGTACGTCTTTTGGAAAAATCTACTGGTGAGTTTTCTATCGGTGGTGGCTATAGTTCTGCTGATGGTCCGCTGGCTGAAATCTCCTTTTCAGAGAAAAACTTCCTTGGTCGCGGTCAGTTTCTTCGACTTAAAGCTGGTGTAGGGTCTGACAGACAGAACTATGGCTTCTCATTTGTTGAGCCGTTCTTTCTTGGCTACCGGATGTCTGCAGGCGTAAATGTTGATTTCACAACAATCGATGCGTCATCAAACCGTGCTTATTCTTCCGATACCACTGCTGGCAAATTTGCTCTTGGGGTACCGCTGACAGACAATGTGAATTTGCAAGGGTTTTATGCAATCAAGGCCAGCCAGATTAATATTGCAGCATCCACACTGGATGCAGCCAATAATAATGATGGCATTCAGGGAAACACCAATGGTGAATTGTCAAACGCACTTGCTGTAAATGGCGGTGAGTGGCTGGCTTCCGGGTTTGGTTATGCATTAACCTACAGTGATTTTGACAATAACCTAGATCCTAGTAATGGCGTATATGCAAATATTACCCAGACTATTTATGGGGCAGGTGGGGATGCTGAATTCATACAGAGCGAAATAACTTTGGTTGGTTATAAAGAGCTGTCTGACGATCTGGATCTCGTGGCATTTGGACGTATCCGTGCGGGAAATATCACAAACTTCGGCGATAAGTATCGCGCTCAGGACAATTTCTATAACAATACCAAAGCTATTCGAGGATTTAAATTCTCCGGCGTTGGCCCAAGGGATCCTGTTACCGGTGATGCACTTGGTGGACAAAACTACTATAACGCGACAGCCGAGCTACAGTTTCCGTTGCCATTTGTTCCGGAATCAGCTGGTTTCCGCGGTGCTTTCTTTGCAGATGCCGGTACGGTATTTGGTCTTGATAGTGCAAGCAGAGATCTTGTTATTGCCAGCAACCCTGGATTGACGGAAGCTCAGTTGGAGCAATTGGATGGCACTTCCTTACGGGCTTCCGTTGGAGCAAGTATCATCTGGACATCACCATTTGGGCCGTTACGTTTTGACTATGCGTTCCCATTGCTCAAAGAAGACTGGGACGAAACACGTGAGTTCAGCTTTGGTATCAGCACTAAATTCTAATAACTTGAATGTGTAATGCCCAATTGATCTGAGTAACAATGGCATAGGCCAGTTGGGCGTTTTACAATGACAGCCGCATCCTTTTTTCACCCAGTCACATTAAGCATTGCTGAGATTTGCGCCCATACAGGCGCATCCCTTGGTAATGGTGGCAGCGGCGAAAAATCCGGGGATGACATATTTGTTCAAATGGCCAGCCCCATTGCCACTGCTATAAGTGGCAGCATCACATTTTTAGACAACCCAAAATTCATTGATGCATTGGTTGAAACCAAAGCAACCGCAGTGATTTTAGAGGAGAAACACCTCGATAAAGTCCCTTCTTCCACCATCGCTCTGATCCATCCCAAGCCCTATGAGGCTTATGGGAAAGCGTTGAGCTTGATGTACCCAACCGCTATGAAACCCATGCCGGTGACTAGCGAAACGGGCATTTCCAAGCAAGCTTATGTGGATGACACAGCGCAGGTTGAAGGCGATGTAATAATTGAAGCCAACGCCGTAATAGGTGCCGGCGCTTCCATTGGTCGAGGATGCCATATATTGGCCGGAGCCGTAATTGGCCGCGATGTACAAATCGGCAGAAATACAACCATTGGTACAAATGCATCCGTATCATATGCCTTGTTGGGAGATAATGTCATCGTCCATAACGGGACCCAAATTGGACAGGATGGTTTTGGCTTTGCTATAGGCACCGATGGCCTTGGTAAAATTCCGCAAATCGGTCGCGTGATAATTCAAGATGATGTGGAAATTGGTGCTAATTGCACCATTGATCGCGGCACAAATGGGGATACAATTGTTGGGCAGGGAACCAAAATGGATAATCTGGTCCATATTGCCCATAATTGCGTCATCGGACGTCATTGCATGTTGATTGCCATGAGCGGAATGGCAGGAAGCGTGACACTGGAAGATTATGTAGTGGTTGCAGCTCAGGCAGGCATCGTCGGACACGTGACCATTGGTGCTGGTGCGCAAATTGGTGGAGGTTCTGGAGTATTCAATAGCCTAAAAGCAGGTGAAAAAGTACTAGGATATCCAGCCATACCAGCTAAAACTTGGATGAAAGAAGCTGCAAAATTAAGAATTGCAGCTAAAAAAGACAATAATAAATCGGGTTAAAAAAATGAGTGAAGATAAACAATTGTTAGAAATTGACGTGGTAGAATTGCTCCACCTGCTACCTCACAGATATCCCTTCCTTCTAATCGATAAGGTTATTGAGGTGGATGGTAGTGAGTATGGTATCGGCATTAAAAATGTCACGATCAATGAGCCGTTCTTTACGGGGCATTTTCCCGGCACTCCCATTATGCCAGGTGTTTTGATTATTGAAGCTATGGCCCAAACTGCGGGCGCAATAAGTGCCAAAGAAGTGTCCGATGGCGAACCTAGGTTGGTCTATTTGATGACCGTTGACGCGGTTAAATTTCGTAAAATGGTTGTGCCGGGCGATGTATTGCAACTTCGTGTGCGCAGGATCAAAAAACGTAGAGATATTTACAAATTTCAGTGCACTGCCCATGTCAACGACGACAAAGTGGCAGAGGCCATAATCACAGCAATGATAGCGGCAAAGGAAACAACAAATTAATGTCGGCAAAAATCCACCCTACAGCAATTATTGAAGACGGTGCCTCAATCGGTGACGATGTTTCCATTGGTGCATTTTGCCATATTGGCAAAGACGTGAAACTTGGCAATGAATCATTGCTCCATTCTCATGTGGTTCTTGCCGGGCATACAAAAATTGGTGCTAGAGCAAAAATATTTCCGTTTGCTTCGATTGGCCATGAACCTCAGGATTTAAAGTTTGCTGGTGAAGCATCCACCCTTGATGTTGGCGATGATTGTGTCATTCGCGAAGGGGTTACAATGAACCCCGGGACAGCTGGTGATATTAATCGCACAGTGGTGGGAAACAAATGTGTATTTTTGACAAGTTCACATGTGGCCCATGATTGTATTGTTGGTGATAATACAATTTTTTCAAATAACGTGATGCTGGCTGGCCATTGCAACATTGGTTCAAATGTAATTCTTGGCGGTGGCGCCGGAATACACCAGTTTTGCCGCATTGGTAACAACGCATTTGTAGGCGGTCTAGCAGCACTTGAGAATGATGTTATTCCTTTTGGTATTGCTCTGGGAAACCGGGCCTATCTTGGGGGCCTGAATTTGATTGGCATGAAGCGCGCAGGAATTGACCGGCAAAGCATTCACAATGCCAGAAATGCTCTTAAATTCCTGTTTTCATCAAATATACCGGTCATGGAAGCCGTAGATCAGTTGGACGAAGAGCTTGCCAATGATCCGGTTGTAAAACAGATTGCTGATTTCATCAGGCAAAGTGGAAATCGATCGCTTTGTATTCCAAAGGCCAAAGGCATGGACTCCTAATCGGAAACGATATGACGTTGAAACCACAAAGACATGCAAGATCAAGAGCGCGAGGTGGGCTATGTGCTCATTCCAGCTCTTTGACGTGGTAGATCAAGATGGTTTCATTAGCCTTCGAAAATAGTTCATTTGTCCCCGTCTATGAATTCAAGACCCCGCACGGCCATGGGTAAACAGATCCCATTCAAAAAAGTTGCCATTATTGCCGGTTCCGGAAGTTTACCGATCGAACTGGCAATAGGGGCAATTGATGCGGGCATCGAACCGTTTCTTGTTGGAATACGCGATGTTGCATCTGATAAAATTGAGGCATTTCCCCATGTGTATCTTGGCTATGGTCAAGTCGGGAAAATGTTTGAGATGCTGCGTGAACGAGAAATTAGTCATGTAGCATTTGCAGGTGGCATTAAGGCTCGACCAAATTTCGCCAGCTTTCGGCTCGACTTGAAGACAGTAAAACTTCTCCCTAAAATTATGTCTCTTATAGCTTCGGGTGATAATACCCTGCTAAAGGGCGTAATCGAGATTTTTGAATCGGAGGATATCACCATGGTGGGTGCACACGAAATAGCACCTCAATTGCTTTGTGAAGCTGGTGCCATTGTTGGAAAAAAACCCAGTAAGAAATTGCTGGAAAATATCCAACTCGGTTTCACGGCTTGCAAAATGCTTGGCACATTGGATGTAGGCCAAGCGACAATTGTTGAAGCGGGCAGGGTAGTAGCACTTGAAGGCGTAGAAGGCACTGATGGCATGATCATGAGGATAATCGAGTTGCGAAAATCCGGACGAATGCCACAAGAGGGCAAACAAGGCGTATTGGTCAAAACCATGAAGCCTGGGCAGGATATGCGCGCAGACCTGCCAACAATTGGCCCCAAGACGATTGAAAACGTGAAGCGTGCCGGATTGTTAGGCATCGCACTTGAAGCGGGGCGCACATTGATCTTGAGTAAAGACGAAACCCTTGCAAAGGCCAAGGCAGAAGGCATTTTCATTTACGGTCTGGTGGGTAGTGATGAGTGAAGTTTCAGAAAAGCCACAGCCCCTAAAACTATATTTTGTTATGGGCGAACAGTCCGGCGAAAATCTGGCAATTGATTTGCTGGATGCATTTAGAGAATTGAATGAGCCTGTTCAACCCATTGGCTTGGGCGGAAAAAGGCTAAAACAGTATGGTTTAACCAGCCTGTTTGATATCAACGTTTTGTCTGTCACTGGCATATCGGGCGTCATTGGAAAACTGCCCACGATCATTAAGCGGGTGAAACAAACAGTCGCCGATATTATCCAAAAGCAACCAGATGTGATCGTGCTGATTGACAGCCCGGATTTTGGTTATGCCGTGGCAAAACGTGTTCGCAAGATCAATCCGAATATTCCAATTATAAAATATATATGTCCGTCAGTCTGGGCGTGGAGGCCAGGCAGAGCTGTCAAAATGCGCGCCTTTATTGATCAGATCCTGGCGATTCTGCCGTTTGAACCTGATGTGATGAAAAAACTGAATGGGCCAGAAACCATCTATATCGGCCATCCATTGATGCGCCTGATTGAGGAAAATGCGGAGCGTGATGCCACCACACCAAAATCTCCAGTTAATCTGGTTGTGTTACCCGGATCAAGAAAATCGGAAACATCCCGCCTGCTACCCGTAGTCAGAGATACTCTCGCCCTGTTGAGGGAGCGCGGGAATTCATTCACCGCAATTCTTCCAGCCGTTGACCATTTGATAGAAGACATTCGCTCCAGCGTTGCGGATTGGCCGGTAAAACCTGAGATTGTCGCAGGTGACGATGCGCGGATTGATGCATTTTCCAAAGCCGATGTGGCGCTCGCTGCTTCCGGCACGGTTACCCTGGAACTGGCGCTCTATAAAGTACCAATGGTTTCAATCTACAAGCTTGATTCAATTATGATGATGGCCAGGCGGTTTATGTATGCCTGGACGGCTTCCTTACCCAATTTGATTGCGGATCAGGCAATCGTACCTGAGCAATTTAATGAATTTGCAAATTCAAATATGATTGCTCGGCAGATTGAACAATTAATGGTGGCGGGACCAGCCCGCCAATTTCAGCTGGAAGGCTTTGAATCTGTTGCGCAAAACATGCAACAATCAGAGAGACCGGGTCTGCTTGCTGCCCGGAAAATTCTTCAGGTAATTAGGTCCTGACCAAGGCTTTCCATCAGGAAAGCCTGTAAAAAGACAGGAAGAAGGAGGCCAATGGCCTCCCAATGTTTTTACAATCAACGATCGTTAATAGGCGTATATTCGCGCTGTTTCTCACCTGTGTAGAGCTGGCGCGGACGGCCAATGCGCTGATTTGGATCTTCAATCATTTCTTTCCACTGTGCAATCCAGCCAACTGTACGCGCCAAAGCAAACAACACAGTGAACATTGTGGTTGGGAAACCAAGAGCTTTAAGCGTGATGCCGGAATAGAAATCGATATTCGGATAAAGTTTTTTCTCAATGAAATATTCATCCGTAAGCGCGATATGCTCAAGTTCCATAGCGACTTCCAGCAATGGATCATCCTTAATGCCAAGCTCTTTGAGTACTTCATGGCAGGTTTTTTGCATGATACGAGCGCGAGGGTCGTAGTTTTTATAAACCCGGTGACCAAAGCCCATCAAACGGAATGGATCGTTCTTATCTTTTGCTCTTGCAACATATTCTGGAATACGGTCAACCGTTCCAATTTCCGCAAGCATGTTTAGTGCAGCTTCATTAGCACCACCATGTGCAGGGCCCCAAAGGCAAGCAATGCCAGCAGCAATACAAGCAAATGGATTTGCACCAGATGAACCGGCAAGACGCACGGTTGAAGTCGAAGCATTTTGCTCATGGTCTGCATGCAAGATGAATATCTTGTCCATGGCTTTGGATAGGACAGGGTTCACTACATAATCTTCGCACGGATGGGAAAAACACATGCTCAGGAAATTGCTGGAATAATCCAGATCATTGCGAGGATAAACAAAAGGCTGACCAATATGATATTTGAACGCCATAGCCGCGATTGTTGGCATTTTTGCAATCATTCTGAAGGATGCAACCATGCGCTGATGCTCATCAGAAATATCAGTGGAATCATGATAGAATGCTGAAAGAGCACCAACTACGCCGCACATGATAGCCATTGGGTGGGCATCGCGACGGAAACCGGCATAAAGGCGGTGCATTTGCTCATGCAACATTGTGTGGTGTGTCACACGGTGATCGAAATCTTCTTTTTGCGCAGCAGTAGGCAGTTCGCCATAAAGCAGCAAATAGCAGGTTTCCAGAAAATCACCGTTCTCGGCCAGTTGATCAATCGGATAGCCACGGTGCAACAAGATGCCTTCATCGCCATCGATGAATGTAATATCGCTGTCACAAGAAGCTGTAGAGGTAAAACCAGGGTCAAATGTAAAGCGACCTGTTTTAGCGTAAAGTGAGCTGATATCAATGACATCCGGTCCAATCTCACCTTGGCGGATCGGGAAGTCCCAGTTCTCGTTACCAATGGTCAGTGTTGCTTTTTTATCTGTCATAATATCTTCCTTCCAATTTTCTCAGCGATTCTGAGTTCGTAATATCCATCCACTTTGAAAAACAGTTTTATCTTCCAATTGTTTCAGCATCTTAAAATGCTGCGATGCAAAATTATTTCTCTCTTGCTATCTGATTTGGGTGATTGAGACAAGTCAGACATTAGTTATGCCCAATCTTGGTTCAGAATTTATTTTCAGAATTGGGTGCGAGGGTTGATCATTTCAATTGATCGGCCAAGCGGGAAATACACTCGTCTTTGCCCAGCACAACCATAACATCAAACACCCCGGGGGATACATTTGTACCAGTAAGTGCTGCCCGCAAGGGTTGCGCTACCTTGCCAAGTTTTAGTTCAGCACTCTCCGAAAATTCCCGAATAGCGGCCTCAATAGAATCAGCATCCCACTCATCAAGTGCGACAAGATGCGGCTGCAGATTGGCAAGGATGTCAGTGCCACCGTTTTCCAAAGTGGCCGCCGCTTTTTCATTGATATCAAGCGGGCGGGTAGCCGTTATAAATTTTGTACCTGCTGCCAGTTCAATCAAGGTTTTTGCGCGCTCTTTCAGCGATGGCATTGCGGATAGAATTTGAGCCCGCTGTTTCTCGCTTAAGCCCGCTGCAATCTCTGCGCCGCTCTCAATCTCCGGGGCAATAAGTTCCAGCTGGGAAAGCAAATAGTCATCATCCGCCGCACGAATATAATGGCCGTTGAGATTTTCCAGTTTCTTGAAATCAAAGCGCGCGGCTGCTTTACCCATGCCATCAAAACCAAATAGTTTGATCAATTGGTCAGTGGGTATGATTTCATCATCTCCATGGGCCCAACCAAGGCGCACCAGATAATTGCGCATGGCTTCAGGTAGATACCCCATGGCACGGTAAGCTTCAGCTCCAACAGCACCATGGCGTTTGGATAATTTTGCGCCGTCTGGGCCGTGGATCAAAGGCACATGTGCCATGATCGGCACATCCCAACCAAGCGCATTAAAAATCAAAATTTGACGGGCGGCATTGGTCAAATGATCATCGCCACGAATGATATGGGTGACGCCCATATCGTGGTCATCAACGACTACGGCCAGCATGTAAGTGGGAGAGCCATCAGAACGCAGTAAAATCAGATCATCCAGATCCTTATTGGAGAATTTCACGTCCCCTTGCACCATATCATGGACGATTGTATCGCCCTCAAGCGGGGCCTTGAGACGGATAACGCCAGCAACACCCTCAGGCGCCTCAGATGGGTCGCGATCGCGCCACCTGCCGTCATAACGCGGCGAACGTTTTTCGGCGCGAGCCTTCTCGCGCATTTCTGTCAATTCTTCCGGTGTGGTGTAGCAATAATAGGCCTTCCCATCGGCAACCATTTGTTCTGCAATTTCCCGGTGGCGGCTGCCTCTGGAAAATTGTGAAATTGGATCTCCATCCCAGGTGAGACCCAGCCAGGACAAACCGTCTTTAATTGCTTCAACCGCCTCATCTGTAGAGCGCGCCTGGTCGGTATCTTCGATGCGCAGCAGCATTTTGCCACCATTGGCTTTTGCAAAAAGCCAGTTAAAGAGCGCTGTTCTGGCACCTCCGATATGCAGGAAACCGGTAGGTGAAGGGGCAAATCGGGTAACGACTTCGGATTTCAATTCGGACATATCTAAATGGGCCTGTTCAGCAATTCGCCCTTGCGGCGAATGGATTGGTTAAACTCTGAGTGTTGATGTAGCATATAGCCTTGAAGAGGCAAGGGGTCAGCATATTGGTCGATAAGAACAATAATGATTTGCCGGGAAAGGACCCGGCCGGACCTCTCGCGACTCTACGGGAACCAAAGCAAAAATTTCCCCCTCCCAATCTATTTTGGGCAATGCGGTTTCCCGGAAAAATTGTATCGGTAAAATACAGACTTTCGAATTTCTATCTGGAAAAGTCAGAGGGTTTCAAACACGCCCTTTTACAAGAAGGAGATGAGCGCACACCGTTTAACTGGCTTCCGGTTGTTTTTGGTGCCGGGTGCTTCATCTATTTCAAATCTCCAGCCGAACCTTTTATTTCCGTTTTGCTCGTGAGTGCGATTTTGTTTATGGGCTTGGCGTGGCGACAGATATTCCATGGCAGGGTGTTTTTAGTTTTTGCTGTATTGGCAACTCTTTTTGCCGGGATGAGTGCAGCAAAATTGCGGACAACATATGTCGCAACACCGGTGATTGAACGACAAATTACAACAAAAATATCTGGGTTAATTCTATCTGTATCGCAAAATAGTCGGGGGTCACCTCGCTATTTGGTACGTCCGATCAGTGCTGAAAATATCGTCACCGAAGCCCTGCCGAAAAAGATCCGATTGTCGTCCGCATCCTCAAAACAGGGTGAATATCAGCCGGGGCAAATTATTTCGGGCCTTGTCAGAATATACCCGTTCTCCGGTCCTGCCTATCCAGGTGGTTTCAATTTCTATTTTAATGCCTGGTTCAAGGGGATCGGCGGTACGGGCTTTTTCATGGGGAAGCCGCAGAAAGTTGAAGCGAGCGGCAATCTCAATAATACAGCACCGACCAAATATGAACAGGCTCATATTTGGGTCAATCAGCTGCGTGGTAGCATTGAAACGCGAATACATCAGGCCATTCCGGGAGAGGAAGGTGATATTGCTGTTGCACTGATTACCGGCAACCGCACGGGCCTTGACCGGAAGACACAAGACAGTTTGCGACAATCAGGGCTGGCTCATATATTAGCAATATCCGGATTGCATATGGCACTCGTAACTTTGACAATTGTCTGGCTGGTACGCACCGGACTGGCGCTGTTTCCAACATTGGTATTGCGCTATTCAGTGCACAAATGGGCGGCCATTGCCGGATTTACTGCTGCTTCTTCCTATCTGGTGATATCTGGTGCGGGCATCGCTACACAGCGGGCGTGGATCATGATTAGCGTCATGTTGCTTTCCACTTTGATGGACAGGCGAGCAATCACCATGCGGAGTGTCGCAATTGCAGCGTTGATTATTCTTGTGCTTGCACCCGAAAGCCTGCTTTCACCCGGATTTCAAATGTCTTTTGCCGCTGTTGCCGCTTTGGTGGCAGCCTATGAGGTTTGGAGGAAAAAGGCGGAGCAGTGGCGAAGAAATTCCATTTCCAGTTCAAATTCAAAACTCGTATCGGTGTTTGCTTCCCTTTGGAAATATGTGATTGGGTTAGGATTCACCAGCCTGATTGCCGGCGGGGCGACGGCTTTGTTTTCTGCCTATCATTTTCATCAAGTGGCTCCAATGGGGCTTGTCGCAAATCTTGGTGCAATGCCCGTGGTCTCAATTGGCGTGATGCCGCTAGCACTGTTTTCCATTTTGCTCATGCCCTATGGGCTGGAAAACCTAACGCTGACACCGCTCGCTGCCGCAGTTAATTTGGTGGTTGAAGTTTCTGATTGGGTGAATGGATTTCAAATACCTGGTGTTACAGGAATGATCTCTCCAGCTTTTTTAGCATTGGGATTAGCCTCTCTATTGGTTCTGACATTGCTGAAAACGCGGTTGAGATTATTTGGCGTACTTCTACTTCTGCCCCTGCCATTTTTAGCCAACAAGGCAATGCCTCCTGATATCATCATTGCTGAAACCGGGCGGGCGATTGCGGTAAAAAATGGAATCGGGAATCTGGAGTTGCTTTATCCCAGACGCGGGAAATTTGTTACCGACATCTGGAAGAAAGCCTGGCCTGATCGGGCGGATAATGCCCCTTCAACCCAATCTTCAAACAAACAAAAACGCATATGCGATAAAGAACAATGCATAGTATCATTGGAGAATGGGAAAACCTTGCATGTGGTTTATAAGCCAGCCTTGCTGGAACAGGCTTGCGAAACGGCAGATATACTGATTGCTCCACGTCTTTGGTGGGTAAATTGTCGTGAGCGAATGCCCGAACTCATATTAAAACGTCACGATTTCGAGCAATTCGGCACTCATACAATCTACTTTACGGCAAATAACCCTGCCAGCACTCAAACCTCAGCCTATCGTATTGAACGCGCTTTACCCAACAAATCACGACCATGGAACAGGCAGGTCAAAGAAAAACTTTGATCATTTTCCGGCCAGAGCCTGTTAGTTATAACGCCGTATCAAGCCAACGAGCTTGCCTTGAACCTTAACCCTTTCAGGGCTGAAAATCCGTGTTTCGAAGGCTTTATTTGCAGCTTCCAACGCAATGTTACTTCCTTCGCGGCGAAATGTTTTTAGCGTAGCCTCTTCATCATCAACCAATGCCACCACGATATCTCCAACGGTAGCGGTAGGGGTTTCGCGAATGATCACAGTATCCCCATCGAAAATACCAGCATCAATCATTGATTCACCCTGAACCTCAAGGGCGAAATAATCTCCACCACCAATCATATCCGGCGGCACAGTAATGTTATGCGTATTATCCTGAATAGCAGCGATTGGAACACCCGCAGCAATACGACCCATAACCGGAATGGAAAACCCAAAAGCTTCATCATCACTGTTTGAAGGAGCTGGGGTATTCTTGGGCGAACCAGGAAACTGATGAACATTGCTGCCAACAGCCTGATTACCAATTTCAGGAGCATTAGGCCGAGTTTCTGCAGCAACAGATTTTTGCCCGGTAAGACCATTTAAATAGGCATCCGGCAATTTCAAAACCTCTAATGCCCGAGCGCGGTTTGGCAAGCGCCGGATAAACCCGCGCTCTTCCAATGCGGTGATAAGCCGGTGAATACCAGACTTCGATTTCAGCTCCAGCGCATCTTTCATTTCATCAAAAGATGGAGGAATACCTTCTTCCTGCATTCTTTCATGGATGAAAATCAAAAGGTTCTGTTGTTTTCTGGTCAGCATCACAGCCTCTTTTCAGGTGTTGCGAATCTGCCGCAAACATTAGTATCGCAGTAGCAGAATCGAAAGAAACAAATCACGAACATTCATACATGTTCTATTAATGTTCCGCAAGTCTGAATATCAGGTTAAGACGTAGCTGAGATCATTATCTCTGTTATCTGGTCGCGCCAATTGTAATCGTTAAGTTGAAGCCGCTGTGTTTTTGGGCGGTGGCACAATTATTTTATTTGTTGCTGTTGGTACTTATAGTGTTCCCGCAATGGACACATATACTATTTATTTCGGAAAATATTTTCATGTAGATAAAGTATTCGCATATGCTATAAACCACAAAGTTGGTAATTACTTGTGCAGCTGAAGGTTGATATGGAACATGAGAAGGTTTTTGTTCGCGGGTTTTATGGGAAATACTGCTGGGTTATAGAAACATCCCAAGTGTGCAAATTTGAAAGCATACGAGTTTTTGCTGCATTTATTATTGCAACTGCCATCTATTTCTCAGAAGGAGTATCGGGTTCAATCGGAGTGGTCATCCCGGGAATTGCAACGGCTTTTGCAGCGTTTTTTGTGAACTTTATAGGCAGTAAAACCGGAATTCAGGTTAAGAAGAAAGATGTGGATGGGGCAATGCGTGAAGTTCATACAACAGCACCATTAATCCTATTTCTTGCGGTTATATTTGCAGGGTTTTCCTTTATTCAGCGCACTTTGACTTTTTATGGCTAGATTTAGCTCATGTTGACACCCCCCTGAACACCAACCGCGAGAGGCCTCAGCGACTACAGAAACCTTCTCAATGGCACAATCTGACAGGGGTCTCCAGCACTGGCCGCAAGGGCGTTAATGGGGCGGATCATGAGGCAATTGGCCTTGGCAAGGTTTGCCAGCATGGAGCTATCCTGTTTGGAAAACGGCGTGACACTGATTGCACCATTGGCATCAACTTCAGCCATTGCCCGCATGAATTCCATGCGTTCGTCATTGGCAGGAAGCGCCATTGCAAGGCTTGCCGAAATCGGCTCAATCATATCAGGTGGGAAGCCTGCAAGCGTTCGAATAAGCGGTCGTAAAAATACTGGACCAGCCACCAGACTTGATACAGGATTACCTGCCAGTCCAACCAAACGGCATACATGATCATCACCATCTCGTTTGGCAAAAAGCAGCGGTTTTCCGGGTCGCATGGCGATTTTATGGAAGGCAAATTTGAAGCCCTCCCGTTCAAAGGCTGGCTTCACCAAATCATGGTCACCAACCGATGCACCACCAGTCGTCACAATGATATCTGCTTTTTCGGCAATCGCTTTGCGGATTGCTGATTGAAGCGCCTCGATCGTATCGGGCACGATGCCGAGATCAATTGTTTTACCGCCATTTTCCTGCACCAAAGCCTGTAGGCCAAAGACGTTGGAAGCGATGATGTGGCCGGGCTTGAGGTCACCCCCTGGCATCACCAGTTCGTCGCCTGTGGTCATCAGGGCAACGATGGGCTTGCGATAGACCTTCACCTGCGGATAGTTCATAGAAGCCGCCAGAGATAGGCGAGGGGCATCCAATACATCGCCTGTTTTCAATAATTGGTCACCCTCAGCGAAATCCATCCCTGCACGGCGAATAAACTTTCCTTCAGGCGCGCCGGTTAGAATGGTGACTTCACCCTCTCCAGCCTCGGTATTTTCCTGAATGATGATTGTATCGGCACCATCAGGCACGATAGCCCCAGTGAATATTCGCGCAGCTTCTCCGGATGAAACAATTCCTGAAAACGGATGGCCAGCTGCCGCTTCACCAATGAGTTTCAAGGTGATGGGTATTTGTTCAAGGTCTTCTGCCCGCACTGCATAACCGTCCATGGCTGAGGCATCAAAGGGGGGCTGGGTTCTGCGGGAATTCAAGTCTTCCGCCAGCACACGACAAGCAGCATCCATCAAATCGAGGTTTTCGCTGCCTACAGGGCCAGCGCCTGAAAGAACAATGTTTAATGCTTCATCTGCGGGGACAAGTTCGTCACGAAATTTGATATCAGACAATAATTTGGTCCTGAAATAGTTGCTCAAACTACCAATAGGTCCTGACCCAGTTCATGGCAATGGCGCAGTGCCGGATTGAAACCGGCTATTCAGATTTCCAAATGCCTGACTTGCCGCCAGATTTCTCAACCAGTTTGATATCAGAAATCACCATGCCGCGATCAACGGCCTTGGCCATATCGTAAATCGTCAAACAGGTGATGCTGCAAGCGGTGAGCGCTTCCATTTCCACACCGGTTTGGCCGTTTACCCTAGCAGTGGCGCGAATTTGAAAACCGGGTAAGGATTCGTCCGGTTCGATATCGACCGTTACCTTGGTGAGCGCAAGCGGATGGCAAAGCGGGATCAAATCACTGGTTTTCTTAGCGGCCATAATGCCAGCAATTCTTGCGGTTCCCAGCACGTCACCCTTTTTCGCGTTGCCATCAAGGATCATGGCCAGAGTTTCCAGCTTCATGGAAATATTGCCGGTGACGACTGCTTCACGTTGCGTATGGCTCTTGGCACCCACATCAACCATATGGGCTTCACCCTTGGCATCAATATGACTGAGCTTATCCTGGGTCATCAGGCAGCCTTTAGCGGGTTTGCCAGCAAATTGGTTGTGGCGGCAGCCACATCATCTTGCCGCATCAGGCTTTCGCCGATCAGGAAGGCACGAATGCCGCTTTTTGCCATACGGGCAAGGTCGACCGATGTGAACATACCACTTTCGCCAACCAATAGCCGGTCATCGGGCACTAGCTTTGCCAGACGTTCGCTTGTGGCGAGATCAGTTTCAAAAGTTTTCAAATTACGGTTATTAATGCCCAGCATTGGCGATTTTAGATGCTCCAATGCACGTTCAAGTTCTGATTCGTCATGGACTTCAACCAACACATCCATATCAAGTTCAAACGCAGCTTCTTCCAGCGCGATTGCTTCTTCATTTGTCACGCTTGCCATGATGATCAAAATGCAATCGGCACCCCAACTGCGCGCTTCATAAACCTGATAGGATTCATAGAGGAAATCCTTGCGCAAACAGGGCAGGGCTGTGTTCGCACGCGCTTGAATGAGAAACTCTGGCGCGCCTTGAAAGCTTGGCGCATCCGTCAAGACTGAAAGACAGGCAGCGCCACCAGCCTCATAAGCCTTGGCGAGATTGGCCGGGTGAAAATCTTCGCGAATAAGCCCCTTGGACGGGCTGGCTTTCTTGATTTCTGCAATCAGACCATATCCGCCGGAATTGATTTTTGCCTGAATGGCATTGAGAAACCCTCTGGGCGCTTCCACATCACCAAGCTTTGCCTTCAAATCATCCAGCGACAATAATTGCTTTGCAGCAGCGATTTCTTCCCGCTTATAGAGTTCAATTTTTTTGAGAATATCGACCACTTTATGCAAGGCCCTGATTGGATGTCGCTACCAATTTATCAAGGCAGATATTGGCATTGCCACTGGTGATCGACTGACGTGCCATTTCTACGCCTTCAAGCAGGTTCGAAACCTTGTCAGCCACCATCAAGGAGGCCGCAGCATTCATCAGCACCATATCATGATAGGCGGATTGTTCCCCGTCCAATACCCGGCGCAGGGCCGTAGCATTATATTCAGGTTCACCACCAGCAATATCGGAGTCAGAGGCTTCAGCCAGACCAAAATCAGCTGGCGCAACCTCGAAGTTTTTGATCTCGCCATCGGCTAGCTCACTCACATAGGTGCTGCCGGTAATGGTAATTTCATCGAACCCCTGACCGTGCACAACCCAGAGCCTTTCAGACCCCAAATCACGCATTACTGTGGAGATGTGTATCAGCCATTTGGGAGAAAAGACACCAAGCAACTGTCGCTTGACGCCCGCCGGATTGCAAATGGGGCCGAGCAAATTGAAGATCGTACGAGTGCCCAATTCCATGCGAGTTGGCCCCACATGGCGCATGGCTGGATGATGAGCTGGCGCAAACATAAAGCCTATATTGGCCTCTTCGATACAATCTGTGATTTGACCAGGAGAAAGTTCCAGATTTACCCCGAGACATTTCAACACTTCAGCTGCTCCAGAGAGAGAAGAAAGTGAACGATTGCCGTGTTTGGCAACTTTGACACCGCAGCCTGCAACAACAAGTGCCGTACATGTCGAGATATTATACGAGCCCTTGGCATCTCCGCCAGTGCCAACAATATCGATGGCATCAATTGGCGCGTCCACCGTGATCATTTTGGAGCGCATCGCATTGATCGCCCCAGCCAGTTCGTCCTCGGTTTCACCACGAACGCGCATGGCCATCAACAGACCGCCAATTTGGGACGGTGTGGCTTGTCCCGACATCAAGGTGTCGAAAGCTTCTTCCGTCTCATCCCTTGAAAGGGAGTTTCCATCGGCCAGTTTGGCTAAAGCAGGTTTCAAATCCGGCATCAAATTACCCCCATTCCCAAGGCTTCTTTTATCTATCTAGATATAGTCAAAGCTGTTTCGATTGCCTGCTGATTAACGCTAATGGTTACACCCTGCTGAAAGTCATTTATCACCTGATTAAGGAGATCGTCTGAAATGCCCGCATTAATTTGTGTCGCGGCATTAATATCAACATTTGTTGATTCAGGTGCGATAACTTTTTTAACCACCATTACGACAAATCTGTCTGAACCCGATGCACTAGCGACAGCTTTACCAGAAGCAACGCCAAATCCGGCCTGAACAGCCTCAGTTGCCAAATCGTCACTTTCATCTGACCTCAGCAATTCAGCGCTTTCCTTGGCTTCAATGGCGGTTCCATCAGCCTTTGCAGGCAGAACAGCGATTGCAACGGCGCCAATTTCCTCACCAGCGGCAATCCGGTCGCGAATGGTTTTGGCAGTTTCTGTAATTTTGTCACTGATGGTTTTTGCAATCCAGGCAGTTTTCACTTCTTCACGAACTTCATCAAGAGGCTTTTGGCGCTCGGAAATGACCTTTGCAACGTCAAACCAGGCAAAACCGTTGGCACTCAGTGAAATCGGATCAGCTTCAACGCCGATATCGATTTTGAAGGCTTCTTCGAGCATTTTTGCAGAAGCCGGAAGGTCTGAAAAGACGCTTCCATCCGGAAGGCGACCAGTACGGTCAATCATTTCAACAAATTGCATATCAAGACCGAGCTTTTTAGCAGCTTCAGTAAGGGAATCACCGGCAGCACGTTCATCTTCCACATTGTCATGGATATCAAACAGCTCATTAGATGCTTTTTTAAGAGACAGCTCTTTGCGCAACTGGTCTTTGACTTCTTCAAAAGGAGTTGTCTGTTCCGGGGTGATTTCCGTTACCCGCAAAATCACAGGGCCAAAAATACCGGTTACAACGCCACTTGGCTTGTTCAATTCCAACGCAAAGGCTGCATCAGCAATTGCCACATCCGGCAAATCAACTTTTTTGAAAACGCCCAATTCAACATCGGCTTCAGTTTTCCCCTCTTCGCTAAGGATTGTTTCAAACAATTCTCCAGCTTCCAGACGTTCACTGATGGTTTTTGCTTTTGCAGGGTCGCTCAACACCAATTGTTGAAGCTTGCGCTGTTCTGCATCGATGAAGCGATCTTTTCTGGATTCATACTCATCGGTAACTGCTTTTTCATCGATTGCGTCTTCATCAGCAATATCCGCAGCTTCAAGCTTTAATACATTCAACGCTCTATATTCTGGCGCTACGTAATCCTCTTTGTTTTCTGCATAATAGGCAGAAATATCGCTATCGGTTGGAACAGGAGTTGCCCCAATGGAATCCTTATCAATGGTGACATAATCAAACTGACGTTTTTCACGCAGAAAAACAGAATACGCTTCCATAAATACTTCCGGAGCCTCTACTCCACTAGCCGTACCTTCAACAATTTGGCTACGAATGGAAACATTGCCACGATTGCGGATATAGTCTTCTTCGCGCATTCCAATACGTTGAAGGGCGAAAGAAAGTTGGCTGCGGGAAAACTGGCCGGATGCATCGCGGAATGCTGGATCATCGCCAATCAGCTTTGCCAGTTCATCTTCAGAAAGCCCAAGGCCCATCTTGCGGGCATTCTCATCAAGCACTGCACCAGATGTCAGTTGGGACATAACAGTTTGCTCCACCCCAAAGGCGCGCGCTTGTTCACGTGAAAGGCGAATTCCCAATTGGCGGGACATGGCATTCAGCCTTTGATCGTAAGTTAGCCGGTAATCAAGCAGGCTTACCTTGGTATCTCCCACCTGAATAACCGAATCGGCGGTACCATTGATGAATGCGCTGGAAACACCCCAAACCGCAAAACTGAGCACCAAAAGCCCGATAAATATTTTTGCGACCCATCCACCAACTGAACTACGAAGAATTTGTAACATTAAGAGTCCCGACGTTTGAAAAACTATTATATGGGCGATATATCGACTAAAGCGGCTAATCTCAATAACAATTCTCGATACAGGTTAAGAGAAGCAAACATTTCAATCGTTGAACTGGCAATTTTTGCCAACTCTGCTAGCAAGTGATCAAGATATTTTGTTCGTAATACCCAATATGTGAGGCAGGTTAATGACCCCTGGAATAAAACCACTAATCGCTGGAAACTGGAAAATGAACGGTTTCCGCAACTCTCTAAAAGAATTGCAAGCCATGGGGGAGGGCTATGATCTGGTGATGCGCAATCGCCTCGATATGCTCCTTTGTATGCCTGCCACATTGATTTACACAGCCGCTTTAAGCGCTGTGGGAAGCCATGTGCAAATTGGGGCGCAGGATTGCCACATGAACGCTGTCGGCGCCCACACGGGCGACATTTCAGCCATGATGGTAGCTGATTGCGGCGGCTCTGCTGTAATTGTTGGACATTCCGAGCGGCGAACCGACCATGGAGAGAGCAATGAAACCGTTCTATCCAAAGCGGAGGCAGCCCTTCGCAACGAATTAATGACAATCGTTTGCATTGGTGAAACCGAAGACCAGCGCAAATCGGGTGAAACCCTCAAAGTGCTGGAAGATCAATTATCAAATTCAGTACCCAATGATTTTGGCGAGGGAAAACTGGTTGTTGCTTATGAACCGGTCTGGGCAATTGGCACAGGCATGGTTCCCACCGTTGAACAAATCGCTGAAGTGCACAATTTCATCCGCGATCATCTTGTCGGGCGCTTTGGAGATAGCGGGCAGGCCATACGATTGCTCTATGGCGGTTCGGTCAAACCATCAAATGCGGTTGAACTGATGGCAATTGCCAATGTCGATGGTGCATTAGTTGGTGGTGCCAGCCTAAAAGCTGACGATTTTTTGGGAATTTGTGCAGCATATGGAACGCTTGAAGATTGATTAGGCACCAATTGCCTTGAAAAACAGCGCCGAGCTGCCATTTATCACTCATTGCGGGGTTTCTATTTCGGAAAGTTCGGTGTAAAACCCGCGCAAACTCATTGTTGATGGTTAGATTTCAATCTGAACCATCCTAATATATCAGGTAAATTGATGGAAACTGTAATAATTGTAATCCATTTGATGGTTGTTGTTGCTCTAGTTGCGGTCGTTTTGCTGCAGCGCTCCGAAGGTGGCGCGCTTGGCATGGGCGGTGGCGGAGGCGGCGGCGGTGGCGGCGGCGGTTTCATGTCAGCACGCGGTGCAGCTAATGCGCTAACACGCACAACCGGCTTTTTGGCTTTTGCATTTTTTGCAACTTCGCTGACTTTGGGTGTAATGGCCAAATATGGTGCTGATTCTACCAGCATACTGGACCGCATCCCAACAACTACCGAAGATGGTAGCGGTGGTGGTATTCTTGATCAGCTGCGCCCAGAAGGCGCTCCGACTGGCACGAATTCTGATGAACCGCAGGTTCCAACGAGCCAGTAAATACTTTTCAGGCTTGCCCTGAATAGTACGCCCCTGGAAACGGGGGCGTACTTTTTTGTGGAATGAGCATTTTCTCCTATCCGAATCAATAGTCTGCTGTTAAAGGTCTAATCCCATGGCGCGATATGTATTTATAACTGGCGGTGTGGTTTCGTCTCTTGGAAAAGGTTTGGCTTCAGCCGCCCTTGGAGCTCTGCTTCAGGCGCGTGGCTATAAAGTTCGGCTGCGTAAACTAGACCCCTATCTCAACGTTGATCCAGGCACGATGTCGCCTTATCAACATGGCGAATGTTTTGTAACTGATGATGGGGCGGAAACAGATCTCGACCTCGGTCACTATGAACGCTTTACCGGGCGTCCTGCCAATCAGCAGGATAACATTACCACCGGACGTATCTATCAAAACATTATTGCCAAAGAACGACGTGGCGACTATCTCGGCGCCACGGTTCAGGTCATTCCTCATGTGACAAATGCTATCAAGGAGTTCGTTCTTGACGGTAATGAGGATTATGATTTTGTGCTGGTGGAAATTGGCGGCACTGTTGGCGATATCGAAGCATTGCCATTCTTTGAAAGCATCCGCCAGTTAGGCAATGATTTGCCACGTGGCGGCTGTATCTATGTGCATCTAACTTTGATGCCGTGGATTCCAACCGCAGGTGAATTGAAAACCAAACCAACACAACACTCCGTCAAGGAATTGCGTTCGATTGGTATTCAACCAGATATTTTGCTGGTGCGGGCTGATCGCGAAATTCCTAAAGAAGAGCGGCGCAAGCTTTCCCTGTTTTGTAACGTGCGTGAAAGCGCCGTGATACAGGCGTTGGATGCCAAATCCATCTATGACGTGCCTATGACCTACCATAAGGAAGGTCTCGATCAGGAAGTCCTGAATGCCTTTGGTATTGATCCAGCACCTAAGCCTAAAATGCAGATGTGGGAAGAGATTTCAGAAAAAATCCACAATCCCGAAGGGGAAGTGAATATTGCCATTGTCGGCAAATACACAGTGCTAAAAGATGCCTATAAATCTCTGATTGAAGCGCTTCAACATGGCGGCATTGCCAATAATACGCGGGTAATACTCAAATGGGTTGAATCCGAGGTTTTTGACAAGGAAGACCCCGGCCAACATCTCGTAAATATCGACGGCATAATAGTGCCAGGTGGTTTTGGTGAGCGCGGCGCAGAAGGCAAAATCAAAGCGGTCACCTATGCAAGGGAACATAAAATTCCGTTTTTCGGCATTTGTTTTGGAATGCAGATGGCCGTTATCGAAGCTGCCCGTTCTCTTGGCGGAAATGAGAAAGCATCCTCCACCGAATTTGGTGAAACCAGCGAACCAATTGTGGGCCTTATGACTGAATGGCTGAAAGGCAATGAGCTGGAAAAACGTGTAAGTAAGGGGGATAAAGGCGGAACTATGCGGCTTGGTGCGTATCCCGCGAAACTAGGCGAGGGCACATTGATTTCCGAAATTTATGGAACGAGCGATATATCCGAACGTCACCGCCATCGCTATGAAGTGAATATCGACTACAAGGGTAGCCTTGAAAAAACCGGATTAATTTTCTCCGGCATGTCACCAGATGGCATCCTGCCTGAAACAATCGAATATCCGCTCGATGTGCATCCATGGTTTATCGGTGTGCAGTATCATCCAGAACTAAAATCCAGACCCTTTGATCCTCATCCACTATTTGCGAGCTTCATTAAAGCTGCAATGGAGCAAAACAGACTGGTTTAATATGGGTACCCCTTTTAAAGACCCAAATATTGAAAAAATATTCAATGCCTATCCAGCGCCTGTGCGTGAGAAATTACTGGCCCTTCGGGAGTTGATATTTTCTGCAGGCGAAAGGGCTGAAGGGGCGGGCGTAATTCAGGAAACGCTTAAATGGGGCCAACCCAGTTATGTGACGGTTCGACCAAAATCAGGCAGCACGATCCGCATTGATGCAACCGGCGATGCGCCATTCGATTATGCCGCTTACTTCATCTGTACCACGACCTTAGTTGAAGAATTTCGTGAATTATATCCAAATGATTTTACCTTCAAGGCAAACCGGACATTGCTCTTCAAGTCAAACGACGAAGTGCCTGAAGAGGCGCTTTCGCATTGTCTCTCAATTGCGCTAACCTATCATTCACGAAAACTGCGCAAGGCTATATGACACGCTTGTATTGCCGAAGGAAAACGGGCAATACGTTGTAATGAGCAAGCTTACCCCCCGAAAAATCGACCACCTTGTCCTTCCTGTTCCAGATCTTGATATTGCGCGTGAGCGCTATTTAAATTTAGGATTTGTAGTGGCACCGGATGCCCGCCATTCATTTGGTACAGAAAACTGCTGTGTGAATTTCAAGAACGGCACGTTTCTTGAGCCTTTGGCAATTGGCCATCGTGAAACGGTGGAAGCCAATGAAATCAAGGGTAATACGTTTTTACGGCGCGATATGGCCTACCGTTTTCGCAAGGGTGATAACGGGTTTTCCACGGCTGTTTTTCTCGGAGAAGATGCGCGCAAAGAGCGCAAGAAGTTTCAAAAACTTGGATATAATACCGGCAAACTGGTAACAGTTAAACGTCCTGGTTTAAAAGTTACCGCTGCCTTTGCGCTTGATGAACGTGCACCTGATGTGAGCATGTTTTTGATCGAGCGACCTGATGGCCCGCCGGTATTTGATGATGCGCTGACCAATCATGATAACGGAGCCTTGGCAATTGCCCGCTTCACCATGTTTGAACCTGTACCCTCTGATTTTCAGTATTATCTGCAACAGGTGAGCGGTCAACGCGATCCTAATTCCCATTCCTTCGGTCTGGATTTTCAAGCTCCGAACGGCATTTTATCTGTGATGAATAAAGCTGGATTAAAAGGTTTTTACGGTGCCGAGCCTCCTCAAAACAGAGGTGAACGGGGCCTTGAACTCGTGGCCGTTGATATTCTGGTTTCTTCTCTGGAAAAAGCCTCTGAAATCTTAAAGGCCAACAATATTGAAAGCCGCAGGTTGGGTCCTCGCATGATCGTTGATCCGGCTCCGGGGCAGGGCGCAATTCTAGCTTTTGTTGAGGAATAACATTCATGGAAACCGTTCAACTCAACAACATTTCAATCGGCAACAAACAACCCATGGTGCTGTTTGGCGGCATTAATGTGATTGAATCCCGTGATCTGGCGATGACTGCCGCCGAGCATTATAAAAAAGTGACCGATAAGCTGGGCATTCCCTATGTCTTCAAAGCATCCTTCGACAAAGCCAACCGTTCCTCAATTCACTCATTTCGTGGACCGGGCATGGAAGAGGGATTGAAAATTCTGGCGGAGGTCAAGTCAGCCTTTGACGTACCCGTCATCACCGATTTGCATGAAATCGAACAGGCAAAGCCTGTGGCAGAAGTTTGCGATATCATTCAGATACCCGCATTTCTCGCTCGCCAGACCGACCTAGTGGATGCGATGGCAAAGACGGGCGCAATCATCAACATCAAAAAACCGCAGAATATGAGCCCGCAACAGATGAAGAATGTTGTCGAGAAATTCCGCCAATGCGGCAATGACAAATTGATCCTGTGCGAGCGCGGAGTGTGCTTTGGTTACGATAATCTGGTGGTGGATATGTTGGGTTTTGACACCATGAAGAAGGGCAGCGGCAACGCGCCAATCATCTTTGATGTAACCCACGCTCTACAAATGCGTGATCCGAACTCAGAAGCTTCTGGTGGACGTCGTGATCAGGTATGGGAGCTTGGACGCGCCGGGTTGGCCGTTGGTATAGCGGGACTATTCCTGGAGGCGCATCCAGACCCCGACAACGCAAAATGCGATGGTCCCAGCGCATTGGAACTCACACAATTGGAACCATTCCTGGCGCAAATGAAGGCTGTTGATGACCTTGTAAAGTCATTCTAACGCAAAACTAGAGAAGGTGTAGCGAGCCCAGTTCATTAATGCGTTCACGGTAGCGCAATTCGATGCAATCGAAATCCAACCCGCAAGAATTACGTTTGCGTTCCCAAACCTGATGGCGTTTTGAAAAGTTCGAAATCTCAGGCAAGGTCGTGAAAGCAACTTTACGCACTGCGTTCATACGTGCAATTTGTTCATCAAGTACAATGAGGTTTTCATTGTTACAAATGGCATGTTCAGCAGGCGCTTTAGCAATCGCGCACTGAACCGTCTGTGCGCTGGCATTATTGGGTAAAAACAGCGCTGCAGCTGTTAGGGCCAAGGCTGCTGCAATGCCTGCTTTATCAACGGTCTGCGGAATGATTTTCAACATGGGTTTCTCCAAAATTACGCCTTAACGAATTCTTAACTATGTCATAAAACGAGAATCTGGCTGTGGATGGTCAAAAATATGGCAAAAATCAGACTTTTACATGATTTAATTTTGTCCAATCACTGAATATTCTCTCGCCACCCTTTGCGCTTGTCACAAAGCTTGGGTAAAAGGTGGTAATTATCCCCAATTCGAAAGATTCCCAAATGACAGCCATCATTGATATTAAAGCTCGCGAAATTCTCGATAGCCGGGGCAATCCAACAGTTGAGGTAGATGTTCGGCTGGAAGATGGTTCTTTCGG
>JAESUH010000253.1 GCA_016763155.1 Rhizobiaceae bacterium | reverse complement strand
TTGGGGGGATTACCGGGGCATCTCTGAATTAAGACTGGTTCTGCCCTGAGAAATAGTAAGACTGTGGATTAAGTCTCGCTATTTTCTGGACAGAACCAGCTTCGCCCCAAGTGTTGGCCTGATCTTTATGAAAAAGACCTAACCAATTACTCCGCCGCGAATTGCTCGTGCAGCGGCTTGTACTTTTGTCATTGAATTCAATTTTGATTTGGCACTCGTGGCATATGCCTCGATTGCGAAGGGTGATAAATTTTTAATTGCGGCAATTTCATCTGTACCTTTGCCATCAACCATCAATTGGAGAATTTCCACTTCCACCTCGCTAAGGCGGTTTTGTTCCAATTTAAATTGTTGATTTTCTCTATATCGAGAATCAAACAGCTCGATTGACGCTGACTGGAATTCCATGACATCACGGGCCGTTAATTCTGTCTCTAAATTGCCAATTGCAACCAGGCCAATTTTCCCATGGGGACCATGAACTGGAATTATCCATGACATTGAGAGATGGAATTCATGGAGCAAGTCCAGCAGGTCATCGTTAGCATTTGCTCTGGACGATTTATCAATAACTTCAAATGCCCATTTGAAGGGCACAATTGTCTGCGCGAGCTTATTGGCAAGTCCAAAATCCAGAACAGGAAGGAAACCGGAATTCCCGGCGATTGTATTTTCTGGCCAGTTCGAAAAAATAATTATGTCGTCGATGGATTGAGCGCCTTTTACGCCATGGCGCACAGCCAGGAACTTGCAGTCGTGCATTGCTGCCAATTCACTCAAATTGGCAGATGATGCATCCATGCATTCCAAAACTATAGCTTTATGACTAGCAGCCATTTCCAACGTCATTCCTAGATCTGATATTGCTGCAATTCATTTCTATGCCGTAAAGGCTTTGAATTCCCACAGCACAATTGGAAAGGCTGTTGGAATTCAATGATGCAATTTAATGCTGATTGAATCGCGCAATATCTAATTTATTTGAATAGGTTACGCTTGCTCGTTACCTACCGCTGAAATGGTTGTTTTCGCTGCATAAAAATAGGTTAAGTCATGTAATTTACTGTTAAGTGGGAAAGAATAGACGGCAGAAAACCACCGTCTCAGATGGTCTACCCATAGATGAAACAGTTATCGCTGTTCATGTTCTTTTAGGAACATAACTCTATTTCAGGACTACAAAGCTGCCGTGAGCCGCTCAAGTGCTGTTTCCAATGTGGCTGGTTCCTGGGCGAAACAAATCCTCACAAAGCTCTCATTGCCTTCACCAAATGCCGAACCTGGGGCCAAGCCAACCTTGGCCGTGGCCATCAAATGTTTGGCAAATTCGAGGCTGTTGGTCATGCCGTCAATCTCGATGAAAGCATAAAACGCACCGGCAGGTTTGATCATCTTGATGCGATTGCTATCAGCCGTTGCTTTCATCATGATATCACGGCCATTGCGACAATGATCCACCATGGTTTTGATGAAGTCTTCGCCATGATCAAGCGCTGCCACAGCGCCATATTGGGTGAATACCGGTGCGCCGGTATTGTTTACTCCGGCCAGCATCAGCAATTGATTCATCATAAATTCAGGAGCAATCATATAGCCAAGCCGCCAGCCGGTCATTGCGTAAGCTTTAGAAAACCCATTGACGATGAAAACGAGATCATCAGGTTCGGTAATGTTCAGGAAGCTCGGAGCAGCAACCCCGTCATAAACCAGACGATTATAAACCTCGTCGGAAATAATCGCGATATTGTTTTTTCGCCCAAATTCAAGAATCGACAATTGCTCTTCTTTAGTGGCAATCCAGCCGGTGGGGTTGCCGGGTGAGTTGATGAATATCGCTTTGGTGCGGGCATCACATGCATCAAACATGCGATCAAGGTCCAGATACCAACCACTATCGCGAGGCTCAAGACGGATATGGCGCGGCTCTCCACCAAGCATTTTTGTGGCCTGAGAAATATTTGGCCAGATGGGAGAAACACAAACAATATTGTCGCCATCGGTGATCAGGCATTCCAGCGCGAGCACAATCGATAACATGGTGGAGCCCGGCATGGTGATGCGGGCATCATTGATCTCTACACCTTGAATTCGTTTTATATATTTTATGATCGAAGCGCGGATTTCCGGCACTCCGCGCGCATAGGAATAGAAGGTCTTATTATCATCCAGCGCTTGCTTGCAGGCATCCTTGATGAATTCCGGCGTATTGAAATCACTTTCGCCAAACCACAGAGGAATCACATCGTCCATGCCCAGACCGATGCGAGCAACTTCATAAATATCATGGGGCTTCATGGACATGATTGTGTCACGAAGAGGAGACCCGCCCCCGGATAATCCGGCAGCAGATATTGCATCTAATGAGCTGGTTGATTTATCTGTCATTTGAAAAATACCTGAATTTGAAATTGGCCATTCGGCCTTCTGACTGTCGAAGATTTTGGACTTGGCTTCAAGCAAAACTTTTCATTTGGGCAACAGAATTATTTGGCCGGCAAATCCTTAAATGCGCAAAGTGCTGCGACATCGCCATTTTCAATTGCATCTACTGCCGCGGCTATTTGATCTACGCTCCAATCCCACCAGCTTGCCTTGTTGAGTTCGCTGATCTGGTGGTCTGAAAAACGCATGCGTTTGATCGTTGCGGGGTTACCGGAGATGACGGAATAATCAGGGATTTTGCCGCTTACCACCGAACCCGCACCAACAATGACGCCATTACCAAGCTCTGCTCCTGGCAGCAGCATCACTTCGCGCCCAATCCAGCAATCATTGCCAATAATGGTATCGCGACCGCGCGGCAGGGATTGTCGATAAGTTGCAAAGCGGGGTGGATCAAAAATTGCAAAGGGAAATGTGGATATCCCATCCATGGGATGGTTTGCAGTCGCCGTTATGAACTGGACGCCGTGGGCGATTTGGCAAAATTTACCAATCCGAAGATGCTCCGGAGCGCCGGGGAACAGATAGGGCGCAATTCGCGATGCGTAATCTTCTGGCAGGCTAGCATCATTGTAATAGGTGAAATCTCCGATTGTTATATTCGGATGATCAATCACCTGATTGAGAAAGACTGTCGCCTTATCATGGGATCCATCTGGAAAAATCAGGGGATGTCTGGTTTTGGGATCAGGTAATGTCATGGGCCTAGCCTACGTGCATTTGACCTCATCATACAAGTGAGAATACTCCCGGGCCTAAAAGCAAACACCATCCAATTGGCTGCCTCAGTCCGGAAGAATTTTGTCTATGGCCGCCACCTAGGCCCCTTATTCGAAATTACAGCTCACAGTTCCAAATGGTCCAAAATCAGCGACAATTTTATCCCCGTGACGCGCTTCAATCGGTCGAATAAAGGAACCCGATAACACGGTCTGACCAGCAGAAATGCTGTCACCATATTGAGCCAACCGATTGGCAAGCCAGGCAATGCCTTTTGCAGGTTCGTTTAATACACCTGCACCAAGGCCAGTTTCTTCGACTTCGCCATTGCGCGATACGATTGCACCGATCCAGCGTAAATCGAGCGAGGCCGGATCTACAGGTTCACCACCCAGAACAATGCCAGCATTGGCGGCGTTGTCGGATATGGTATCGACAATGGTTCTGGTCTTGCCGGTTTCAGGATCGACACGCATGATCCGCGTATCCAGAATTTCCAGTGATGGACGCACATGATCGGTGGCATTCAGCACATCTTCAACACTGACATTTGGCCCCGACAGATCGCTTTTCATAACAAAGGCGATCTCAGCTTCAATGCGGGTCTGAATAAACCGGTCACCGGGGATGGTTGCCCCATCTTCAAAGAACATATTTTCGAACAATACCCCGGAATCCGGGATATCAATGTTCAATGCTGATTGCATTGCTTTTGAAGTCAGGCCGATTTTCCAACCCTTAATCAAATTGCCTTCAGCCAGTTTCTTTTGGACCCAAGCCTTTTGCACTTCATAGGCATCATCCATGACCATGTCAGGAAACTGCAAGGTCAGAAGTTTTATCTGTTTGCGGTTGCGTTCGGCCTCATCCAATTGGCCGGCCGCATCCTTGATTTGTTCAGGCGTAATCACTGAGGCATCACTTCGTCTTCAACGCCGTTTCTTAGTAGCCCAATGCCCTCAGCTTCCACTTCCACGATATCACCGGGCTTCAGCCAGATAGGAGGATCGAACCTTGCACCCGCCCCTGTTGGGGTTCCCGCAACAATAACGTCACCTGGGGTGAGCGCTGTGAAGGTAGAGATATAATTGATCAGCTTACGGAAACTGAAAATCATCCGGCTGGTTTGATCCTTCTGGCGAACTTCGCCATTCACCCGGGTTTCAAGACGGATATCGGCGATTTGGCTTTCATCCTCGTAAGGGATTACCCATGGACCCATGGAGCCGGAAGACTCAAAGTTTTTACCTTGAGTCACGTTGAACTTTGCATGGCGAACCCAGTCGCGAATGGTGCCTTCATCGCATAGAGTGAGGGCCGCGATATGATCCAGCGCATTAGCTTCGCTGATATGGCGCCCGGCTTTGCCGATAACCATTACAATCTCGCCTTCATAATCCAGTCTCTCGGAAACGGTGGGACGGATCAAATTTTGCTCGTGGCCTGTGAAAGAACCTGGAAAGCGAATAAACAAAGAAGGGTTTGAAGGGGCTTGCTGCCCATCCTTATATTCGGCATTGCGATCAGGATAATTGACGCCGACACAGATAATTTTTTCTGGTGCCGGAATCGGAATTTCATAGGTGATGTCTTCCACTGCAAAATCGATTGGCAGGGCATCTCCATCATCGGCCAATTTTTTCAGCGCACCATCGGCAATGACTTCCCGCAATGTTGGCCACTGGCTGGCAAAACGAGCCGAAAGGTCAACAACACCGTCTTCCCTAATCAGCCCATATCTAGATTTTCCATCGTGGGAAAACGTTGCTAAACGTTGGCGCATTTTCATATTCAACTCCTGAATTCAGATTTATGGCGCAATAATTGGTTGCGCTTTGAGAAGAGGGTCTCTCAATTCCACGTCGGCAAATAGACTGCCTTCCTCAAACCAGGAACGCGGTGCGGGCATTCCCCACAAGGTCTGGCGCTGAGGGTCTTTGAGGTCCCAATGAATAGGCTTGAGATCCGGATCGACAGTTTGGTAATCAGATGAATATATTTCAATCCTGTGATTATCCGGGTCGCGAATATAGAGGAAGAAGGCGTTGGATATGCCGTGGCGTCCAGGCCCCCTTTCGATATTGTCCAGATAGCCTGTGGTCGCCATTATATCCAGCAAATCAATGATGTGCAGAGGATTGGCGGTCCAAAATGCGGTGTGGTGCAGACGAGGGCCCTGACCATTGGTGAAGGCCATATCATGGATATTGCCTTTACGATGCATCCAAATGGCCCAAAGCTTTTTGGTTTCGCTGTCTTCGGTATATTCGGTGGTGCGAAATCCAATATCTGAATAAAACGCTGCCGAGCCATCTACGTCTGGGGTGAAGCAATTAAAGTGGTCTATGCGAAGCGGTTTTACACCGTGATAGAGCTTATATTGCTGGTGGATTGGTTCCAGCAATTCCATTTTGCAATAGAATTCCAAAGGAATACCAAACGGGTCGCAGGTGAGAAGTGTGCGTCCTTGATGGCCACGTTCCACCCAATTTACGGGCAGGCCTCTTGCCTCAAAATATGTCTTCGCCTTATCCAAATCCTCTTCGGAAAAGACTTTGAAGCCAAGTACATTTGCGACCGCTTTTTCGCCCTGACGCAGGATGATACAGTGGTGGCCACGCTCTTCGAGCGCGCGCAAATAAATCTCTTTGTCGTCTTCCCATGTTACCTGCAAGCCCAGCAAATCAACATAGAATGCGCGGCTTTTAGCAAGATCGGTGACTATGAATTCAACATGACTCAAACGGACGATATTAAATGGAGGGGCGAGGTTTGCAGCGGGTGCTGGCATTGGGTATTCTCCTTGAAATTACTCTGCTAACCACCGAGCTTTGGAATTTTGTGGGCTGTGGTGGCAAAGGCTCTGTTCACGGTTTCCATATAGAAATCGAAGGACCAATCGCCTCCGTCGCGTCCAATGCCTGAATTTTTGACGCCGCCGAATGGGGCGGGCAAATGTCTGGTGTTTTCTGAATTTATCCAGATCATGCCAGCTTCCAATTGCTCGGAGAACCGCATGGAGCGGGTTAAATCGGATGTCCAAAGATAGGCTGTCAGCCCGTATTCTATATCATTTGCCATGGCTAGCGCTTCCGCCTCATCTGCAAACGGGATAGCGGTCAGAACAGGGCCGAATATTTCTTCCTGTGCGACACGCATGGAATTCTTGGCGTTGGTAAAGAGGGTAGGTTTGACATAACACCCACCGCCCGGCCCATCGGCTTTTGTGCCGCCGGTTGCAATGGTCACACCTTCTTCTCTCGCCACGTCGAAATAGGATAATACCTTTTTCTCGTGCTCTGGATGGATCAGTGGTCCAATGACCGTTTCGGGATCAAGAGGATGGCCAATTTTGATATTCGCGGCGCGGGCTGCAACTTTCTCGGTAAATTCTTCGTAGATTGATGCTTCCACCAACAGGCGGCTTGAAGACGTGCAGCGTTCGCCATTCAGGGAATAAATCATGAAGACTGCCGCATCAACGGCACGTTCTAAGTCACTATCGGCAAAGACGATAACAGGGTTTTTGCCACCCAATTCAAAGTGGACCCGTTTTAGCGTTGGTGCGCCCTGAGCCATGATCATGGAGCCGGTTTTTCCTTCACCGACAAATCCAATTGCCTTGATGGCCGGATGTTCAGTGAGTGCCCTGCCCGCATCTTCGCCGAAGCCGTGCACGGTATTCCAGACACCTTTTGGAAGGCCCGCTTCTTCGGCAATTTCTACCAACAGGCTGGCGCTTAATGGTGAAAATTCTGCGGGCTTATGCACGATTGTGCACCCGGAAGCCAGAGCTGGAGCAATTTTCCAGGTGGAAAGCATGAAGGGCGTATTCCACGGAGTGATGATACCAACCGGGCCGATGGGCTTGCGAGAAGTAATATTGATCTGATTGGCGGCATAAAGGGTTTTGCCGTCTCTTGCACCTGGTGCAAGGTCTCCAAAAAAGCGGAAATTTTCAGCACCCCGTAAGGCGGCCTTGGACATAAAACGGAAAGCCTGGCCCGTATCCATGCACTCAATCAGGGCTATTTCTTCGGCTCTATCTACGATTGCATCGGCAATTCGGTGCATCAGCTTCTTGCGTTCAGGCCCGCCCATGGCACGCCATTCAACAAACGCCTCTTTGGCGGCAGTGGCTGCCTTATCAATATCTTCCGCACCGCTTTTTGCGACGCTGGCCAGAGGCTTCAAATCTACCGGAGATATGGTTTCAAATGTTTCACCTGAAATTGCAGGAACACTTTCACCATTGATCCGGTTTTTTACGCCATCTTTGGCGAAACGGGCGAGATAGGTTTCAGCCCGCCGTAAATTTTCATCATATGTAGTCACAAAAGCCTCCTTCAGGCTCCTCGCAAACGAGGGTGCATTGCATTTTTTTTCCAGCTCAATTGCGGGTCTATTTCCTGAATGTCAAACGACAGTCCAAAATATGGTTCATCTAACAAAGGTTTTAATTGCTTCGATGCAGTTGCAAAAATCGCTTCACCAATACTGCGCTTGTCATCCAACGAACGTCCTGCTCCCATGCGCAACTTGATGTGAACAAAGGCATTCCTTTCATCCAGATCGGCGATTGCAAAATTTTTGCAGGATATCGCACGCACCCGAATGGCACCAATTTCAAAAAAACCAGTTTGAAGCGCTTGTTCGCGAATGGCTTCGCAAAGTGTTTGAATATCAGCCCTTCCATCCAGATTGGCCGAATATTCTACAATAAAATGAGGCAATTTACCCTCGCATGATTTTAGTATCTGTTATTAACATGTTAACAACAATAAAAACCATGTCAAGCCGTTCATAATTTTATCTTAGGCGGCTTTTGAACGTTCTCCAACCGGTTACTTGTACCACCTAAGTCGAAGAACAAGCAGTGACAGGCCGGCTAGAATTGAGGAGCTTCCCAAGACCCATTTCCTCTACCCGGTACACCTCAATGAAATTACCATCGAGGCCTAAGAAATACCCAATTTTTCCAATCAGAATGACCGTCTTTTTTCATAGTTCAAACCTGCCAACAAGGGCCAATATATTGATGAATGCGCATCGATCATTGTGCGACCCAATGACAGTGTTGATTTTAGATTGCATATTGGTGATGGTGGTAAAGACGTTTTTACAGCCTCGCTAATGCGAGCAATCTTCACGAAAAGAAACTCTCAAAATGGCAACAAGGTCTGACACTTATTCCACAGATAATCACGGCTGGGCGGAACTGCTGGAACCACGCAAGGCTCAACCATCGCTCAGCGGAAATCACCGTGTACCATTCGTGGTGGTTGGGGCCGGGGTAACGGGGCTTGCCTGCGCCCGCCGATTGGCAGAACTGCACCCGGATCAGGAAATAATGCTTTTGGAAGCGCGTAAAGTTGCTCAAGGCGCATCGGGACGCAATTCAGGATTTGCGGTTTCCATCAGTCATTTCACCAGCGGCTACACTAAAGGGCAATCGGGAAGTGATGTGGAAAACTATGGCCGGATCAACCGGCTGAACCAGGCTGGGCTGGAAATGCTGCGCCAACAGGTGAAAGAGCTGAAAATAAATTGCCAATGGCGCGAGGGTGGATATTTCCACGTTGCCGCTGATGAGATATCCAGACAGGAATATGACCACTTTTGCAAATATCTCCAGACAATGGAGATTGACCACACCGAGCATGATTGCGATTCATTAAATGATTTGCTCGGCACAAAACATTATCATAGCGGAATTAATGTGCCTGATGGGGCATTGGTGCAACCAGCCGCTTTGGTAGTTGGGCTTGCGAACAATCTTCCCAAGAATGTCACCTTGTATGAACAAAGCCCTGTGCTCGATATTCGCAATGGCAAACCAATCACGCTTCGCCTTGAGGGCGGTGAGGTTTTGAGCGACCAAATATTTCTCGCAACCAATTATGAAGCTCCAAAACTTGGTTACCTGAATCGCTATTTAATCGGCAGCACATTGTCCGGCAGTTTGACGCGTGTATTGGAAAAGGATGAACTGGCAAGCCTTGGTTCTCTATCTGATTGGGGAACTCTTTCGCTCCACCGGGGTGGCGCTACCTTGCGTTTAACGGTGGATGGTCGAATTTGCCTGCGCAACACCGCAGAATATAATGGCGCTGTATTGCTTACCCCCCAAGCTCTGGCAGAGCGTCAGCTGGTTCATCGTCAATCTTTTGAAAAGCGGTTTCCACAATTGGCCCATGTTCCTTTTGAGTTTGGTTGGTCCGGAGTTGAGGGGATCAGTGCCAACGGCACCAATTTCTTTGGCAGGCAGGAAGAAAATATTTATCTGGCTGGCGGCTTTAATGGTTCTGGTCTCAGCAGGGGAACCGCATTTGGTGCGGCCCTTGCTGAATATGCAGGAGGTGGCCAGTCCAAGCTGATCGAAGATTGTCTGGCTTGTGAACCAGCCTCATGGTTGCCGCCACGGCCGCTGCTGGATATTGGAGCGTGGTTTACTGTGCGTTCAAGATTTCGCGGTGTTGGTCAGGACCGCTAGAAGTATGCTTTTGCCGGAAAATAAACAGTGCAGTTAGAATGAGCAAATTAATGACACCGGCAATGGTCGCAAATGCGTAGGACATTGTGTAGGTGCCGCTAAGGTCGAAGAAATACCCGGCCTGATAGCCACCAAGTCCCATACCAACCCATGCGGTTCCTGAAACCAGAGCCACGGCCAAACCGGCCAGGCGCGGGGGAGCTGCGTGTTGGGAACAGATGATCAAACAAGTCATTACACCCGCAAAAGCAAATCCAAATACTGCGGATATGATGTAGAGTACGAGTAAAGAACTGCTCTGGGTAAACCAAAATACCGACAGGGTTTGCCCAAACGAGGCAAGAAAATAGGCTTTCAGACCGCCCACCCGATCAGCAAACGAACCAAAAAACAACCTTCCAAAAACACCACTCAGCATCAACACAAAAAGCAAACTTGCGGCTGTCTCAGGGCTGAACCCCAAATCCATCCCCAAGGGCACCAAATGTATCAACGGAGCAGCCATACAGATGCAACAAAACAACCCAGCAAAGGAAAGCCAGGGAAGTGTGATCTTGTGGGATATGTTCCAGGAATTTTCATTGGATTTCTTAACGCTGCCTTTGGTGCCTTCCAGCACCGGAGGCTGCTTCAAAAAGAACAATACAGGGATGAGAGTAACCAAATAAAACACGCCCATATAGAACATGGCGTCGCGCCAGCCCCAATTGGAAATCATCACGCGTTCAGCCAAGGGGATTGCCCCCTGCCCTATGGCGCCTCCTGCGGTAACGATGCCCAAAGCCAATCCCTTGCGCTTAGTAAACCATAGCCCGGTCAGGGCAAGCAAAGGCGTGAACAGAGCACCAATACCGACAGCACCCAAAACAAAATAGAAAAAATAAATGGACCATAGGGTGGACTGAAAACTGAGCATCATCAATTGGCTCGACAGAACAATCGCGCCAAAAAATACGATCTTTTTTGCACCTATGCGGTCTGAGAGGGTTCCCCAAAACAATCCGCCAATTGCTGCACCAACCGTTAGCATTGTGTAGGCAACTGAAATTTGAGCGCGGGACCAGCCAAATTCTGTCTGAAGAGGATCAATCAAAACGGAGACGCTAAGATTGGCTCCGAAGGCCAGCACCATACCGTAAGTCGCAACAGCAACGATTACCCAGCCATAGGGCGCTTCTTCAATTTCTGATGCGCTGTTCATGCATTATCCGGTAAGGGAATGAATTCGCCTGTATCATCTATTGGTAATTGAAACCGGCCATCCTGCCAGTCCCCTTCGCGCCAGGCTTCTTTGGCAGCTTCGATTTTTTCTTTTGAAGAGGCGACAAAATTCCACCAGATATAATGGGAACCCTTCATGGTTTCGCCACCCAGCAACATTAGTCGTGCACCCTTAGCACCAGCTTTTAGTGACACATGGTCACCGGGCCGAAAGACCATCATTCGGCCTTCTTCGAATACATCGTCCGCCACTTCGACAGACCCTTCGATGACATAGGCACCGCGATCTTCGTGATTATCTGGAAGAGGAATTGAGGCGCCGGGTTGCAGCACAGCATCGAGGTAGAACATTTCTGAAAAGGTTTTTACCGGGGCTTGTTCGCCATAAGCAGAACCCAGAATCAAGCGCACCTGTTTGCCTTCATCTTCGAAATACGGCAGAGCCTGCTCTTTATGGTGTTCAAAAGCTGCAGCAGTTTCCTCGGCATTATCTGGCAAGACCACCCAAGTTTGCACCCCGTGCAGGGAATGAGGATTTTTGCGGGTTTCTTCACTGGTGCGCTCGGAGTGCGTGACACCATGGCCAGCAATCATCCAATTGACTTCACCTGGATAAATCATCTGGGAGACACCGGTGGAATCGCGGTGCATGAATTCCCCCTTATAAAGATAAGTCACAGTGGCAATGCCGATATGGGGATGCGGGCGCACATCCACGCCGCCATCGCCGCTGAGAAATTCTGCAGGGCCCACGTGGTCAAAAAAGATAAATGGGCCAACCATCTGGCGTTTGGGTGCAGGAAGAGCACGACGCACCGCAAAACCACCAAGATCGCGCGCCCGCGGGATGATCAAGGTATCGATAGCATCAATTGAGGCTCCCACAGGGTTTTGTGGTTCTAGTAATGGATTCCAGCTCATTCTATCTCTCCTGTTTCCAGATCAATCGACAAAAATCACTCCATAATGATCTTCGGCGCTTCGCTTCCCTGCATATTTTTTTCCACACTCATGCGTTCCAATACCCGTTCAGCAATGGCCAGATAGGCTTTTGCATGATCGCTATCTGGAGCGGACGCTACAATTGGCGTACCGCCATCTGAGGTTTTGCGAATATCCATGTGCAGAGGAACCGCGCCAAGAAATGGGACGCCCATACGTTTGGCTTCGTCTTTTGCCCCACCATGGCCAAATATGTCTGACTGCTCCCCGCATTTGGGACAAATAAATGTGCTCATATTCTCGACAATGCCAAGAATGGGCACATTAACCTTGCGAAACATGTTCAATCCCT
>JAESUH010000044.1 GCA_016763155.1 Rhizobiaceae bacterium | reverse complement strand
GTCTGAGCAAGGGTGTTCGTTGGTGGCAACGCGAAAAACAGCGAAGTGACCAAAATTACGATTGCTGAGAGGATGTGGACGTGTTGCTTGGCGTTCATTTGAACGGGCCTTTCAAAAAACTAACGATCTGGACTAACTATCCCACTGTATAATATACAACATTTTTTATATGTAGTTTGAAATTATTGCTACCATTTCCACAAAAAAACACATTGTCAGAATATACGGCGTGAAATGTAGTTTTGTTGCAGTGTCCGTTGGTGTTTTTGTGTTTCTAACCCTTTGGAAAAATATATCTTTTTCTGTTTTTTCACTAGTTGGGTTGACCAAAAATCTATAATGCTTAATTACACCATCTCTACTTTTAGGGATTGGGAATGGCACCAATAAACTTTGAGTATCGTTTCACCGCAATCATATGGTGAACATTTCGAGTATTTAGGTCATCCAGGAGGCGATAGATTGATGAAAATAGCAATTGAGAAAACCACATACAGAATACTTCTGGCGATGGTCCTTATGATGTCTGTGAATGTGGTTAGCGCTCAGGCAAAATGTGCCAAGATCAAGCCCACACGCCCCGGCGAAGTCTATCTGCTTCGCGGACTGGCCAATATTTTTTCTCTCGGACTTGATACGACAGGAAAGCAATTCTCAAAATACGGTATTGAAAATTGCGTGTTCAACCACACTCACTGGCGTGCGATAGCAGATGACATTGTTGAGCGTGCGCGAAACGGTCAAGCCTCTCTTCCAATCGTCATCATTGGCCATTCCCTTGGGGCAAATGCAGCCCCTAGAATGGCGACCCTGCTTGGCAAATATAACGTCAAGGTTTCATACGTGGTCATGCTTGATCCGGTGGAACCAACCAAAGTGGGTAAGAATGTCCAAAAAATTGTGAATTACTACCTGCCCAAGAAAAAGAAGGACAACAAGCTTTATCCAGATAAGAACTTTAAGGGCAATCTAAAAAACGTGAATGTTCAAAAATTCGGTGGATTTGATCACTTCAATATTGATGAAAACCAGGACCTTCGAAAAACCATGTACACTTACACGCTGGAACTCTCAAACGCCTTTGCTGAAAGTGCAAAAGACGATTGATGCGTGTTTCGGCAAACTTGATCTAGCTAGGGTCTTTTCGGACCCTAGTTCATGACCTAGTTGAAATAGGTGAAGTTGATATAACCAATTGCTGCTGAAATGCCCAATACCACCGCGATGAGGAGGATTGGCATGATCAGCCCAGCAAGAAATCCAAATTTTTCCATCCACAAAATTGGCCGCTTCGCTATGTGCGCACTTGCTTCAACCTCTTGAACAAGCGGCGCTTCCAAATCTGCGCAAACAGGGTTTCGTCGATGTTTCAAGATATTGGTAATTGTCATTGCCAGCAGGGTTAATACAGCGATGCCAAAAATTGCGAAAGTAATTGTTCCTGGCATCATTGAGCCGCTAAACAGGATTGCCCCCCATACGCCAATTGCCAACAACCCAACCATAAATTGAATGCCAATGCTTGCCATTGGCACAAGTTCGAGCTTGGTATGGCACTCGGGGCATTCGTAATTCAAAACGGAGTTATATATTTGCATTTTCCGCGATACCGGCATCATGCTCGGCTTGTTGCAATTTGTGCATTGTCGGATTTTTTGCATGATGTAAGCCTTTAGAATGTTTCATGATTATACTGAATCATTCAGCCACTCACAACCAGCGATGATCTGTAATTCAACCGATATTTATCGGTTTGAAACTTAAATTGTATCAAGCACACACTTCAAAGCGATGGATATCATGCTGATTTATGAAATTGGGAATGTTCAAGATCTAGGATACGGGGCTCCGGCTTGCCGTAGAGATACCCTTGCCCCTGAGAGCATCCTGATATGCTCAGCAGATTATGCTGTTGCAAAGTTTCAATGCCTTCTGCGATTACCACGGTGTTAAGGCTTCGCCCAAGGCCGATAATCATACTGACAATTGCAGTATCTTCCTGATCAAAACCGATATCATCGATAAAGGATTTGTCGATCTTCAGTTTATCGAATCTGAACTGAGACAGGTAACTCAAACTGGAAAACCCAGTACCAAAATCATCAAGCGCGATGGAAACACCCATCTCACAGAGGTTTTCAAATACGTTAATGACATCACTACTGTTTTGGATAAACACACTTTCGGTAATTTCCAATTCCAAACGGCGAGGGTCAAGGCCGCTTTCGTCCAGCGCATTTGCAACGAGTTCTGCAATGTTTTGTTGTTTGAACTGGATAGGGGAAATATTGACTGAAACGGTTTCATGTCCAGGCCAGGTCACGGCATAATTACATGCGGTTCTTAGCACCCACTCACCCAGCTCGCAGATTTGACCGGTCTTCTCTGCCAGTTCTATAAATTTTATCGGTGGAACAAGTCCAAGCAGGGGATGCTCCCACCGTACAAGCGCTTCATAGCCGACAATGTTACCGCTCTTGAAATCAATTTGAGGTTGATAATGCAATAAGAACTGATCTTTCGGGATTGCCGATTTTAGACATTTCGCCAGCCTGCGCGACTCCTTTGCTTCCGCATCCATTTGCTCTTCAAAAAACAGGTAGTTGTTGGCTCCTTCCGATTTTGCACGATAGAGCGCAATATCTGCATTTTGCAGAAGTGTTGAACTACCCTTTTTTCCAGCCCTGGATACAGCAATTCCAACACTCGCCGAAATAGTAATCGTATTTTGTCCTGCCCGGATTTCTTCAGAAGCGCTGTGACAAATTAATTTTGCTATTTCTTCCAAGTTTGCCAGATTGCTGACATTGTGCACAACAAGAAGAAACTCATCGCCACCAAGCCGGCCAGCAACGATATCTTGATTGGCAAAGCCATTCAGCCGTCTGGAGAACTCGATCAAAACACTATCACCAGATTGGTGTCCCAGCGTATCGTTGATTTCCTTAAACCCATCAAGATCTATGAAAAAGAGTGCGACATCGCTTTGGTTTTGTCGGCCCAGCTCTACGGCCCTATCCAATTCCTCTTGAATTTTCACTCGATTGGACAAACCGGTCAGCGTATCAACATAGACCAGGTCTTCGTATCGAGCCATCTTTTTTATCTTTTTTTCAGAAGCGAGCTTTTCAGTAATGTCACTATGAGTGCTCATGAAGCCGCCACTGATGAGTGGTTGGAATATAATCTCTACTTCCTGCCCATTGTTGAGTTTATGGACCATGCGGCTGGGGTTAGTATCTGTAGCTCTTCCCAGACAACTGGCAATATATTGCTTTGACGCTTCACCATGATAAATACCATTTTCGGCCCTTAGCCCGAGTAAGTCTTCAAGCGCCAGCCCTACTTTCATTTGCTCTGGTTTCAGGCCGTAAATCAGCGCAAACTGGTCGTTGCTCACAAGCATTTGTTGGTTGCTGTCGAAGAGGCATATTCCTTGCGACATGTTGTCTATCGCGGCCCTGAACCAACTGTTTTTTTCTTTTAATTCTGAAGCGCTGTCGCGTAATTCAGCATTCAGTTTTTCAAGTTCTTCGCTCACAAATGTCACAGAGTGCTTGGTTCTGGTTTGGTCACGGTACAAGTCTTCATAAGCTTCATCAACGAGTTCGCAGAACCGGTCAAAATCCAAACTTCCATCCGCTTTCCGCGATTTACCTAATTGTCGCTGCAATAGTTTATGGGTCACAAATTAAACCTTCTCAGAGAGTACCGTAATTGTCATGGTTTGGTTATGCAGTCTGGTTTTCCCACCCTTTTCCGATGGGCATAATTCTCCATAGGAATAGAAACCAATCTGGGGAATGCCATTTAGAATGTCAGAGACCACTTCAACCTCTTCTTCTGCTCTTTGGTTCATGACAAGCTTTCGCCCGATACAACTAATCAGGATAGCAAGTTCGCCATCAGATCGCTCTTTTGCTGCATCTTTGGCAGCCATTGTTGCACCTTCAATCAAATTGTGGTGGGAAGCATTCATGAACTGGGCGACCCAGCCATGAGGGATGTTTCCGGCAAATATCAAGGATTTTTTTTCGCGATCAATATTGAGGATTGTTCGCACAACCTCACTGCCTGGAACATCAGGGTCAACAATTTGGAGTGGAAATAACAAGGCGGTTGAAGGCAGTCCTGCCGCGTCGTCACCTAGGTATTTTTCATAGAGGTCCAACACTGGGTGGCCATCGAGTTCATAAAGAATGTTGTCTTGTGAGCGCGTGACTAGTCGTTTTGGGCCAAAGGTTTGCCAACCGCCGCGACTGCCGTGGCTGACATTTAGGTCCTTGCCATATAGCCCAACGGCAACAACCATATTGGTTTGCAAGTCATCGCCAAAACCCACGAGGGTTTTTTCAAACCTGTCTCCATCGCCAGCCAATCCGCCGACAACAACGGTATTGGGGCCTAACTCAGCGGAGATGCCGGAGGCCAATTCACTGCCATTTGTGGCTAATCCATCACTGATGATTATGACACATGCAAGATCTTCTGAAGCAAGCTGGCGACCTATTTCCTGACCAGCAGCTTTTGAACTTTGGCTATCTCTAATCTCACACTTGGCGGCTTTAACGCGAGTGGAGGAGAACTTGATTGATGCTGCCGAAAATTGGGATTCGATTGATGTATCGTTTTGAATTTGTCCGCCACTGGTGCAGCCAAGAACAACAGCTTCGGGCGCAAATTTGTTTATCTGGGCAACGCCGTGCGTTAAAAAATCACCATTTCCAAAATAAATTACCAGGTCTGGATCATGCACAAATTTGCTTGTGTCCAGTTCTTGGCGCGACGTATCACATGTTGCGATACCTACCTCCATAACGAACTCCTACGACATGCGATTTCACAATAAAATAGAACAAATAAATAAAACAAAATAAAAAAAGCAATCTAATATCGTATGATAATAGGACGCATTCGTTAAAATTTGATGTAAGGTTTACTTATCTAATCTGGCGCTTCCCTTTAAGTAGGTCGAAGCACTATGTAATCGTAGTAGTAATTCGAAATTACTTATGTATTCAAAGACTTGAGCCTGTTTACATAATCTTTTGGCAGCAGGATTTCCTTAGGGACTCTGAGGTGTAATTTCTTTGCAATTGAGCTGATGTACCCTAAACAATTCAGGGCGAAAATTGGCGCATACCATACCTTGTTCAGTTCCTTTTGCTTGTGAACAATGGAGACAACTTTGCGGAATTGTTTTTTGGTGAGGTTTAGGCGAAAACGCGCTGAAACATAGAGATCTTCGAAATCGCCGTCGCTTGGACCGGTTTCAGCAGGTACTGGCACAATGTGCCCAATACTCCAGGGTAAACTGCTTGGTGTGGCGGGATGCAAGCCTGAAATTTCAACCATATTGGGAATTAGAACGCCATTCGCATCGACAGGAACTTCACCCTCTTCATCCAGTCTGCCGAAAACAACAGCAGCATGTCCGTAGGTCAGCGCGTTGCGGGCTCTGAATTCAATGAAGTAGAGCCTGTCGTGTTCGCTATTTTGGAGACCTTCAGTCAATGTCGGCGCATGGCTTGTCGCGGCTGAATATAGTTTCGGCGTACCAAAGGTTTGATCGTTGGAAGCCGTTGCTGAAGTAAATGTGGAATCGTAGGTCTTGATGGTTGAGGCGCAACCTCCCAGACCAGAGGCGAGAATACAAAGTGCAATTAGACGAAAACCTGAAGGCCAACCCATCAAACTAAACTCCTACAATAGATGTGCTGCCTGGACATAAGAAGGTGAGCGTCAATGCCCCTTCTGATCAGCCATATTAGCCGCTGGTTTCAATTGGCATAGACCTTTCCCCAACCGGAGAGAGGTCTTTGTTTGATCGCAAGCGAGCAATAATATGAGCGCATTGCGACACTGATTAATTTAAAGATTTATGGTTAACCGAGACTTAAGATTGAAGGCATCAATGTGGCGGAATGCTTCGAATTACTGACCGATGTCTTCGATCTGCATTGGCAGAGAGACAAATCTGAGCTGAGTAGATCACACTTATTTCAAAATGCTCGAACACTTTGAAAGCGCTATAATTTTCTGTAGTTTGATGCTTTACCCAAAAAAAATCAGCGCCAAATTTTGGCGCTGATTAATAGGTTTAAAACCTGAATTTTTATTAACCGTTGGTAATAATTGGTGGCGGAGCTTTACCTTTGCCGATGCTTCCACATCCAGAAAGGGAGGCCACGGCCAATACCATAATTGTAGCAACAAGAAGTTTTTTCATAAGATACCTGACTTTACATTTGTATGTAATTCTGTTCGAGGAGATGTTTATCTCCAATAACAAGGCCAACTTTATCGGGTTATGGTTAATAAAATTCTAACAGTAGAAATTTTTGATTGTTAGATACTTTTCAATAACTGGTTAGTGCAACTATCAGTTCCTGAAACCTTCGCAGATATAGGCCAATTTTGCATTGTGTGTGGTGTCCAGATTGTTTTAAATTTTTGGGTGTTCGGTTTGTTTATTCAGAACCTTGATGTGTTTTCATTTTGTGTGGAGCGTTAATTGCTGCAACACCGAGAATTGCTGCCAGTAACCCGAAGCCAATGACAAAGGTGATTTGTTCGCCGAGGAATACCACTCCAAGAAGAACGCCAACTCCTGCTCTTAAGTAGGCTTGGCTTGCTACCCCCATAGACCCCAGTGTTCTGGCCAGCCGGAAATATATTATCAGAGCGAATCCCGTACAAAAAATACCAAGGAAACATGCCGCACCAATAGCTGTGATTGATGGGGTGAGAGTCCATGGGTGCTCAAGCAATAAACTAGCAGGGATCAATACGATTGATGCCCAAATCATTGTTCCTGTGGCTGCAACGGTTGCACTAATGTGGGACAAACGTTTGCTGTAAATTGCAGCGCAGGCATATAGGACTGCCCCAGTGATTGCCGCCAATTGTCCAGCAATTTGTTCTCCAAGCCCGGCTAATGCATCAACTCCGATAATCAGTACCACACCAAACAACCCAAGGCAGGCACCCAGCAATTTTAACGGGTTGGAGGTTTCATGGTGGGTTATGAATGCTGTGAAGAGGAATACAAAAATTGGAGATGTGGAATTCAGGACGCTCGCAAGTCCGCTATCAACATATTGTTGTCCCCATGCAAGAATTGTCCAGGCCCCGATGCTGTTTAGAAATGACTGCAATAGGAGCTTGCGCCAAGTTTTGTAGTCGCGAGGCAGGCGCTCTCTTTGCCAAAGGAGAACTGCGATCAGAAAAACTGTTGCAATTGAAACTCGCACCGCAATCAACGTAAGTGGAGGAATTTCCGTTACGGCAATTTTGATGAATAGATATGATGCGCCCCATAAGAGCGCTAGTAATGCCAATAGGGCAAATTCTTTCCATGGGGTTGGTTTTACATGGATTGGCATCACGCTCATGAATTTACCAATGATGCGTGAGGTGAGGATGCGAGCTTTAAGAATGTGCGATCTTCGCGCAGTAGGAATTTCTTGCGCTGTGCAAATTCGTAATTCTCTTTGCCGAGAGGGTCCGACATTAAGGTCTGACGATATGCTTCGTAAGCGGCAAGGCTTTCAATATTGTAGACCCCGTATGCAAGTGTGCTTGAGCCTTCATGGGGCGAAAAATATCCGATTAGATCGGCGCCACAGCGTGGAATTACCTCGCCCCAATTGCGGGCGTATTGTTCGAAATCTGATTTTTTGGTGGGGTCGATGTGGTAGCGGATGAAGCAAGTCAGCATGGTGTTCTCCATAGTTCGATGAATATCTAAGTGTCGCACATTGCGTTTGGGTGATGCTTCGTCTACGGTCGAACTATGAAAGAAGGTCCAGACATCTCACTTTTAGGTTCCCTCATTGGGGATCCTGCGCGTGCAAACATTCTTACTGCTTTGATGAGCGGCAAGGCGCTGACGGCTAGTGAGCTTGCTCTTGAAGCGGGTGTTACGCTGCAAACCACCAGTGCTCATTTGAAAAAACTGGAGAATGCCAACCTGCTTCGCCATCGCAAGCAGGGTAGGCATCGTTATTTTGCGCTCGCTGATGAGGAAGTCGGAAGTGTCTTGGAGGCGATGATGGGGTTGGCTGCTAATCGCGGTCTTCTTCGCACCAGAACAGGCCCCAAGGATGAGGCGCTTCGCAAGGCTCGGGTTTGTTACAATCATCTGGCGGGTGATCTGGGTGTCTATTTGTATGACAGATTGATTGACAGGGAATGCCTGATCGAGCGCGATGAAGAAATTGTTCTCACTCCGATTGGCGAGGAGTTTGTTGCAAAATTCGGGATTGATTTGGCGGCTGCTACTAAAAGCAAAAGGCCGTTATGCAAATCCTGTCTCGACTGGAGCTCAAGGCGAACCCATCTGGCTGGATGGCTTGGAACGGCATTGCTGGAACAAATTTACCACAAGGGTTGGGCTTCACGCGAAGAAGGATCGCGTGTTGTCAGATTTACGTCAAGTGGTGAGCAAAAACTTCGGGGCTGTTTCGACGCTTAGATTTAAGCGAGTTCAGAGTGAACAAGTTTTGCCAATCGCTTAATTCCTGCTTCGATCTGCGTGACATCGGGTAAGGAAAAACTTAACCTCATTGTATTGTGGCCATCGTCATTCACAAAGAATGCGTGCCCCGGAACAAACGCTATTTTTTCTTCGTCGACCGCCTTTTTTAAAAGTGCGGATGTATCAATTTCCTTTGGCAAGGTCACCCAAATGAACAGCCCGCCTTCGGGCTTCGACCAGCTTACGCCCTTAGGCATATATGATTGCAGCGCTTCAAGCATTGCATCACGTTTTTTGCGGTAGCTGTCACGTGCCGTTTTTACCTGATGGTCAAACAGCCGCTCTGCCAGATATAGCATGACCGATTGATTGATCGCGGAGCTGTTAAGGTCGCTTGCTTGTTTGATCAGCGTCAGGCGTTTGATTATATCACGGGTGGCGCAAACCCAGCCAACTCGTAATCCGGGTGTGAACACCTTTGAAAACGTGCCGCAATATATGACGCGAGAATTGTCGATTGAGCCGCAGGTTTCTATATCAAGTGCCTGAATCGAGGCTATCTCTTCGCCATCATAACGCAATTGAGAATAGGGGCAGTCTTCGATTACCGGCACGTCCAGTTCTCGCGAAAGTTTCAACAGGTTTTGACGCGCCTGCTCGTTCATTGTCTCGCCCGATGGGTTTGCGAAATCTGGAACCACGTAAGCAAATTTCACTTCTCCTCCGGCAGCTTTTGCTGACTGGGAGTAAGAATTTGCAGTGCGGTTTGTCTGTTCCAGTTTCAATTCATCATAGGCGGGTTCGTTTGAGGCGAAGGCTTGTAGTGCGCCGAGATAGGTTGGTGCAGTTACCAAAGCGGTATCATTGGGCGATAGGAATAGCTTGCCTAAAAACTCCAGCCCTTGCTGAGACCCGTTGGTGATTAGAATGTTCTCGGCTTCGCATTCAATGCCTCTTGTGGCCATGTGACCTACGATCCAATTGCGTAATTTCGGATCACCTTCACTTACGGAATATTGCAAGGCCCGATTGGCATCTTCGACATTTGCCAGGGTTGATTGATAGGCAGATCGGATTTTTTCAATAGGGAAAAGTGCGGGATCAGGAATGCCGCCAGCAAAAGATATCAAGTCTGGTCGATCGAGAAGCTTGAGAAGTTCACGAATTTCCGAGGCCTGCATTTTATCGGTGCGGGAAGCGAATTTTGGTTCCCAGATATTGGGATTGGTGTGTTCGGACATGTGGAAACCTACGAGGAAAACTACGAGAAGAAGCACAATAGGTCAGCATTGCTGACCTATTGTCAAGTAAGCTCTATATCGACTTCATTCTAGGCAGGCTCGATCTAACCCTCCGATTAAGAAAATCACTTACTCAAAT
>JAESUH010000252.1 GCA_016763155.1 Rhizobiaceae bacterium | reverse complement strand
GGACGCTGATATCACCGTCTTTTTGCTGGATGTGGAACGCGGAATTTCCGACGATTTGCCACGTATTCTTGCCGGTGTCGGCAGGGTTGCTGGCAAGAAAGTTCTTTTGCTCAACAAGATTGATCAAATCAAACGTGACAAGTTGCTGGAACTTTCCCAGACCGTAAATGGCATGGCAGATTTCGATGTAACCTTCATGGTCTCCGCCCTCAACGGCAATGGCTGTGATGAGTTCATGCAATATCTGGTCGATACTTTGCCCGAGGGGCCGCATCTTTATCCAGAAGATCAAATCTCTGATTTGCCCATGCGCCAGCTTGCAGCCGAGATCACGCGGGAGAAACTGTTTCTGCGTCTGCATCAGGAATTGCCTTACGCATCTCATGTGGAGACTGAAAACTGGATCGAGCAAAAGAATGGTTCGGTGAAAATCGAGCAAGCGATCTATATTGAACGTGCCAGCCAGAAAAAGATTTTGATTGGCAAAAACGGTGCCACGATTAAAGCCATTTCAATGGCCGCGCGCAAGGAAATCGGCGAAATACTGGAACAGGAAGTGCACTTGTTCCTGTTTGTGAAAGTGCGCGAGAATTGGGGCAACGACCCGGAACGCTTCCGCGAAATGGGTCTTGAATTTCCCCGCAATTAGCGCACAATCCCGACCATGCAATGGAGCGATGAAGGTCTGATTCTTGGAGTGCGCCGTCATGGCGAAAGCAGCGTCATCGTGGAAGTGATGACGCCCGTGCGTGGTCGACATCTGGGCATTGTACGCGGTGGACGTTCTTCGCGAATGCGTCCCGTATTGCAGCCCGGTAATTCAGTCACACTCACCTGGCGAGCGCGGCTTGAAGAGCATCTTGGCGCATTTGCCATAGAGCCTGATACCCTTCGTGCAGCAAGCCTGATGGAAAACGCCATTGGGGTTTATGGCATTCAAACCCTTGCTGGCCATTTCAGACTATTGCCTGAACGAGACCCCCATCTAGCGCTTTATCGGGCAGGTCTGGTGATATTGGAACATTTGGAAGTAGCAGAAATTGCTGCCCAATTGATGATACGCTTTGAACTCACTTTGTTGGAAGAATTGGGTTTCGGGTTGGATTTATCCTCATGTGCTGCAACTGGGTCTACCGAAGATCTGGTCTATGTTTCGCCAAAATCTGGTCGTGCAGTCAGCCAGTCTGCTGGTGCAAAGTGGGCTGATAAAATGCTTGCGCTACCGCCATTTTTGCAGGTGACAAGTGATCCGATATCCCAGCATCCTACCCATTTGGAATTATCAGATGGGTTGAAATTGACCAGCTTTTTCCTGAACCACCATATCTATCAGCCAAGGGGATTTTCTCCTTCTGATGAGCGGGCAGGGTTTATTCGAACCATCAAGAAAACATTCAGCTAAGGAATGATAATGACATCGAGCATATTTACGAATCCAGATCAGAAATTTGGCACCATTCCCTTGGAGAAAATGATGCAATTTTCAGGTCTGGAATTGATGCAGCAAATAATTGATGGAGAATCGCCTGGACCTACCATTGCCCGCACGATGAATATCAACCTGACCGAAGCCGGCGATGGAACCGTGATATTTGAGGGTATCCCGCTTTCAGACCACTACAATCCCTCTGGCGCCGTGCATGGAGGATGGGCCGCAACCATCATGGATTCAGCGCTTGGCTGTGCCGTCCATACCAAGATGCAAGCTGGCATGGGATATTCTACCATCGAATTCAAAGTGCATCTGGTACGCCCAATTTTTTCCCACACTGGCAGGGTTATCTGCGAAGGAAATGTCGTTCACGTTGGCCGCACAATTGCCACCAGCGAAGCCACATTGAAAACAATGGGTGGAAAATTACTGGCCCATGGCACCGAAACCTGCGCTATTTTTCCAATTAAACTGCCGGGCTAAGCGGTGGCATAACGCTTGACCGGGGTTTCACGAATGGGCCAATGCAATGCGGCGGCCACAATCCCTGCAAAAACCGAACTCCACCACATCAAATCATATGATCCGGTAAGGTCAAATATCTTCCCTCCAAGCCATATGCCCATGAATGAGCCGACCTGGTGGGAAAAGAACACGAAGCCAAACAGCATTGAGAGATAGCGCGTGCCGAACATCACCGTTACCAGCCCCTGTGTCGGCGGTACCGTTGAAAGCCACAACACTCCCATGCCTGCGGAAAATAACATCACAGACATTGGGCTGATTGGCGTTAATACAAATATCGTGATTATGATGGCGCGGCCAATGTAAATTGCACTCAAAATATAACGTTTTGGGACGCGCATCATCAGCGTACCAGAAAGAATCGCGCCGAAAATATTGAACAATCCGATCATCCCGATGGACCAGCGTCCCAGCTCTTCGCTCAGACCAAGGTCAACGATATATGAGGGCATGTGCACGGTAATGAAGGCGACGTGATAGCCACAAACGAAAAACCCAAAGGCCAACAAACGATAGGATGGATGACTGAAGGCTTCAATAATTGCTTCGCGAATGGTTTGGTTTTTTCTTCCCTCAACCTCAATAACTTCCGGTTTACCGCGAAGCGGTGCCACCAATAGAGGTACGAAAGCGACACAGGCCGCCAGAAAATAAAGCGTAACGACGTAACCATATTCCTGCAAAAAAGCATTCCCGATAGGTGTAAATAGAAACTGCCCTGCTGACCCTGATGCGGTCCCCAAACCAAAGGAAATACCGTGATAGCGTTCCGGCAATATCCGAGCAAAAGCGGCAATAACCAGAAAGAATGCGCTGGATGCAACACCAATCCCGACCAATACACCTGCCGATAAGGTGAGTGTGGTGATGTCGCTGGCCTGTGCCATAATCACCAGGCCAGCAACGTAAAATACCACACCGAAAATTATAGTTCTGGCAGTGCCAAATTTATCCGCAACCATTCCTACAAATGGCTGTGCGATGCCCCAAACCAGATTTTGAATAGCAATTGCAAAGGCAAACCCTTCACGGCTCCAACCATTGGCATCAGTCATAGGGGTGAGGAAAAAACCAAAAATTGTACGGGGGCCAAAGGCCAATATGCCGACCAGGCAACCAATCGCAATGATTGACCAGATTTTCGTTTTGCTCATTTCAGGTTTTGACACGGATTAGCCTTTAATTATTTTTGCAACAATCAGAACTGGCATTTAGAAAGCGAATTATCAAGTCAATAAAATTCATCGATTTTACCGCATTGCTTGTTGATCCAAAAGTCCCACAAATGCAGATTTGGCGAGGCAATGGTGGACAAAGTTGTCGTTGAAAAAGAGGCTTTCACGGCGAGTATATTTATGAATCAGCGCAAAAATGGGTCTTCCAATTACCAATACGACCGGAATATACAGGTATTCAAGGGCCATCTTACCTGCGTGATTACCCCTGGTTTTTACCATTCAGAGCAACTTATCCCCATAACATGCGCCAAATAGTCCACAATTGTAGTCGGGAAAGCCTTGAAATTAATTCCAGAACTAGTTAACTAATAAGTGTCCCTTGCGGACATGTTTTTTCGACTGCCTTATGCTCAAAATGAGTATAATTAAATTTGCAGGCGAGGTAATGGAAGGAGTTTTGAATATGGCTGATATTCATCAAGAGAAAAACGCAGCAGACCTAACGGCAAAAACAGCAGAAGAGCGTTTTGGTCAATTGCCCATGCCATCTTTGGAATTCACCGATGAGGTAGCAAAGGAAACCGCGCATTTATATGAGCGCGTACGCCACCATATCCCTGAAATCGAATGGCCGGTTCATGCGCCTTATATTTTCGCTATCAACAGGTTGAAAAAACAACGCAATGCGGTGATTCTCGCCCATAATTATCAAACGCCTGAAATTTTTCATTGTGTTGCCGATATTTCCGGCGACAGCCTGCAATTGGCCGCCGAGGCAGGCATGGTTGATGAGGAAATCATCATCCAGTGCGGTGTGCATTTCATGGCAGAAACATCAAAACTGCTGAATCCGGAAAAAACCGTTCTTATTCCTGATGCCAAAGCGGGTTGCTCGCTGGCTGAATCGATCACAGGAGAAGATATCCGCCTATTGCGTGAAGCTCATCCGGGCGTACCCATTATCACCTATGTGAATACCTCGGCAGAAGTGAAAGCCGAAAGCGATATTTGCTGCACATCTTCTAACGCTGTGCGTGTGGTGGAAAGCATGGGAACAGATACGGTATTTCTGATCCCCGACGAATATCTGGCGCAAAATGTAGCAAAGCAGACCGATGTGAAAATCCTCACATGGAAAGGCCATTGCGAAGTGCATGAGCGCTTCACGGTTGAAGAATTGCTGGCCTATAGAGAGGCAGACCCCGGCCTGCAAATCATCGGCCATCCCGAATGCCCGCCAGAAGTGGTAGATATTTGCGATTACGCAGGTTCCACATCGGGTATGATTGAATATGCCAGAGGACAAAAACCCGGTGCCAGAGTCATGCTGGTAACGGAGTGTTCCATGGCCGCTAATATTGAGGAAGAAGTCGTAGGCGTTGAATTTATCAAGCCCTGCAACCTTTGCCCTCATATGAAGCGCATAACATTGCCAAAAATTCTGGATAGCCTGGTTTATATGCGCGAGGAAGTTTTGGTTGATCCTATTCTGGCCGAAAAGGCCAAACGTGCTGTTGAGCGCATGGTGAATTTGAAAAGTAACTAACCAGCTGAGCCCCTATGCCAAAACAAGCCGAACTATTTCCTCCTGAAGCATTCGCCGATAGCGATGATGTAGTGATCATTGGTGGTGGGCTTGCAGGTCTTTTCTGCGCCCTGAAAATGGCCCCGCGACCAGTTACAGTGCTAGCCGCTGCCGCAATTGGCACGGGCGCATCTTCTGCTTGGGCGCAGGCAGGCATTGCTGCCGCAGTATCTAAGGGAGATACGGTCGAAAAGCATGTGGCAGATACCCTTGCCGCCGGTGCAGGCATTGTGGATGAAAATATTGCAACCCTGATGGTCGACCAGGCAGCTGACCGCATTCATGATCTGCTGGAATATGGCGTTCCTTTCGATACGGATTTGGAAGGCCATTTGCTAACTTCGCGAGAAGCAGCCCATTCGGAAAATCGCGTCGTTCGCGTCAAGGGCGATATGGCCGGAAAAGCCATTATGGGAGCGCTGGTAAGCGCTGTTCGTTCGACCCCTTCCATTCGATTGCTTGAAGGATATGTGGCTGAAGAGCTGGTAATGACTGGCAAACACGTAACCGGCCTGATTGCACGTCCTGATGAAGGGCGCTCCCAGACCCGTATAGAACTAACAACGCGCGCAATAATAATTGCCACCGGCGGAGTTGGGGCACTGTATGAGATAACCACAAATCCCAAACAGGCTCGTGGCGGAGGCTGCGGACTGGCCGCACGTGCTGGTGCCGTGATTGCTGATCCGGAATTTGTCCAATTTCACCCAACCGCCATTAATATAGGCAAAGACCCGGCACCTCTGGCAACAGAAGCGCTACGGGGTGAAGGCTGTACATTGCATAATGATGCCGGTGAACGCTTCATGCTGAAAATTGATGAAGATGGGGAAATGGCCCCGCGGGATATCGTTGCTCGTGGCATATTTGACGAAGTGATGTCTGGCAGAGGTGCATGGCTTGATTGCACAAAGGCTGTAGGCAGTCATTTCAAGGATGAATTCCCAACGGTTTATGGATATTGTCAGGATGCAGGCATAGACCCCGCAATTGACCGCATTCCCGTTATTCCAGCAGTCCATTACCATATGGGCGGCATACTGACCGATGCTGATGGACGCACTACGCTGGATGGTTTGTGGGCTTGCGGCGAGGTCACCTCAACCGGCGCACATGGTGCCAATCGACTGGCCTCAAATTCTCTGCTTGAAGCGGTCGTGTTTTCTTCACGCATCGCTGACGATATTTGTGATCATCTGCCCTTGGGAAAACAACATCCCATCGTTCAACGTAACGGCCCGGAAGATGGAACAGAACCAAACCCGGAAAATTTGAAATTGTTGCGCGAGACTATGAGCAAATATGTCGGTGTAGTGCGCACTGAAGAAGGCATGAAAAAAGCGATATCCATATTGCAGGATCTCTCCCAAAAAAGCACTTCAACCCGTTTTACCAATGCGCTCACTACCGCGAAGCTGATTACTGTTGCAGCACTTCTGCGCGAAGAGAGCAGGGGTGGTCACTATCGTACTGATTTTCCAGACCCCAAAGAAAGCTGGAAGCGGCGAACTTTCCTCACCCTTGATGAAGTTGAAAATACCATTGCCGAGTTAACAGCTAAAATATGCGAGACAGCATGAGCACCATATTAAATCCCCATCTTTCGCCAATTCTGATCGAAGAAGCCGTGCGGGCAGCACTGCTTGAAGATTTGGGAGATGCGGGTGATATCACCACCAATTCCACCATTCCCCAAGACGCAACTGCGGTCGCCAATCTGGCCTCAAGAGAAGATGGCATTCTTTGCGGCATGGAGCTCGCGCGTGCAGCTTTTCGGGCAATGGATGCGGCAATTGATTTCAAACAGTTCGAAGACGATACTAACAAAATTTCCGCCGGCACCAAGGTCGCGGTGATCAGCGGTAACGCGCGTGCAATTCTATCAGCAGAACGCGTAGCTCTGAATTACCTGATGCGCATGTCCGGTATCGCCACCTATACGGCTCAGTTTCAGGATTTGATATCCCATACCCATGCCAGGGTTTGCGATACCCGCAAAACCATTCCCGGCCATCGCGCATTCGATAAATATGCGGTGAAATGTGGTGGGGGTTCAAACCATCGTTTCGGGCTTTATGATGCTGTGTTGATTAAGGATAATCACATCGCAGTATCCGGTGGTGTGGAGCTGGCAATCAATCGCGCCCGCGCCTATGTGGGGCATTTGGTAAAGGTGGAAGTTGAAGTCGATACGCTCGATCAACTGGAACAGGCATTAAGGGCAAAACCTGATGTTGTCCTCTTGGATAACATGTCGCCCAAGACGCTCGCCAAAGCTGTTGGTATCAACAAGGCGACAGATGATGGACGCACAAAGCTTGAAGCGTCCGGCAATGTGAGCATCGATACGGTAAAGGAAATTGCTGAAACCGGGGTGGATTATATTTCGACCAGCAAAATCACCATGGCTGCACCGACCCTTGATCTGGGCCTTGATATCGAGATCGATTAGCCTCGTCCCACACGAAGTCCAAGCATTGGACGTTCTTCAATAATATCTCGGCGGAACCTGAAGAGAGCTGCAGGTCGCCCGCCCGTGCGTAACGAAGTTGCACCTGTTGCTTCCACCAGATGTGCTTTTTCCACAGTGCGGCGAAAATTCTGCTTATGGACTGGGCGACCAAAAATACTTTCAGCCGTCAATTGCAAATCCAGCAGAGTAAACTCGCTGGTCATCAATTCAAAAATAACGGGCCGATAACGTAATTTGCTCCGCAGCCGAGAAATCGCCGTCGCCAGTATCCGGCGATGATCATACATCATGGTGATACCCAAAGGCGTTTCCACATTGGTAGTGCTCACATGACCATCAAACACGACTTCTTCGAGCAATCGCGCGGAATAAAGCAATTCATAGCGTTCCAAAACCAGCTCATCTTCCCACGGAGCGCCATCCAGCCCAAATGCCATCCGCAAACGGGCACTGGGTGATAAGGCACCTGTGCGTGGATTAAGCTTTGGAGATTTTTCAGAATGGGTTTCCACCCACTTGTTCAATGCAGGTAAAATTACTTCATCCAGAATTACCGGCTTTCCTCCACGCCAATCTTCCCAGGGTAAAAACTGATACCAGTTTTTCCATTTGCCGCCGGTAAATTTCTCCGGCCCTAATTTTTCCTCGGACAATTGAGTAAGCGCCAGATAACCAACAGAAACCATATGGGGTAGCGGGTCGCCTGGTGTTTGGTGTCGGCCACGATCGCCAAAAGTATAAAGCTGTTCAATATACCCAAGTTTCAGCGATGCTTGTTCCTCCACAAATCCACGCAGACCAAGTTCCATCGTGCGATGCGCTGGCGGGTCAAAAGGCCCGGAGGGCAAGGCCAGACTAGCTGTATGCTCAGCACCGGGAATACAAAGGATCATCGGTTGATGGTCCATTACTGCAACGATGGCTGCATTCAATCCGATTTCGATTGCTGGGCTGTTGATCATATCCTGGTTTCGATTGTTTTGAACAATTCAGTAAAATTCACTTGCGCTTCTGTGGGCGGAACGGGTTTAAGATCGAGTTTGTTTGCGGAGATTCCGCGTGGACGACCAAAAAACTGCACCCCTTCACTTTCGCTGAAACCCGCCAAATGTGTGGCCTCAAAATAGGCGGCAATCGTATCTGCTTTTTTTATTTTGGGTTTCAATACTTGAGGCGTATTGGCGGGCAAGCCAAAGCGCAAATGAATAGCGCCCAAAAGCCGCTCTTCAAGTGCTTTGTAATCACCGCCAACGGCTGCCTTGAAAGGGGATATCAAATCACCGATGACATATTCCGGTGCATCATGGAGCAGGGCCATTTGTTGCCATTTTGGGCTTGCATTAGGGTTCAAGCGGCAAAAAATCTGCCAAACGAGAATTGAATGTTGTGCCACTGAAAATGCATGTGGCCCTTTGGTCTGACCATTCCAGCGAGCCACGCGCGCAAGGCCGTGAGCAATATCTTCAAGTTCCACATCAAGGGCAGAGGGATCGAGTAGATCGAGCCTTCGACCCGATAGCATTCTTTGCCATGCACGTTTGGTTTTTGAAACTACCATCAGGTTTCGGCGTTGTTTTGGGGCCAGTCATATTTGGCCCATGCCTGTATTTCAGCTTCAATGACACAGTCGCCAGCCATCAAATCAATCCCTGCTTCCTTCGATGATTGAACCCGGTCCATGCGCAACAAAGCCAGGCCAATAGTGCCGGCGGTGCTGCCAAGCTTGCCAATCACCTTGCCATCAGCACGAATATCGGGATGGTCATCTGGCAGGGGCGAGGCTGAACTGACTTTTAGAAAGCGTTTTCTTACCGTGGTGCGGTGCTGCATTCGTGAAACAACTTCCTGTCCAACGTAACAGCCCTTTTGAAAATCCACGCCGCCGAATTGATCCATCAACGCCTCATGGGGAAAAACACTTCCAAATTCAAAATCAGCCCCACCTTCAACGAGGCCAAGAGAAAGCCTGTGGAAGGTATAATCATCGTTCATTGATGACGGCGGCGTTTTGCAATAGTGGCGCATCCCGGCCTCAACAAGGCGCGGATCAAGCACGCTCAACGCG
>JAESUH010000043.1 GCA_016763155.1 Rhizobiaceae bacterium | reverse complement strand
TCGATGCCAACAATTCGCATGCCTTCGACCAGAGCTTTGGTCAACACATCATAAGGCGCCCATCCGCGTGCAAGCAGAATATTGGTACCTTCTTCAATCTCTTCACTCAGCCCATCATAGAGATCATCGTGCATTTGCAGCACAAGCTCATCATCGCTCAGTTCCGCTAGGATAATTTCTTCTTCGTCTGACATATCGAACTCCTAAGGCTTCAATATAGTTACATCTTTACCGCAGATTGCCGGCACAGTCCTATTTAACAATCAAAAATTTATTAGCAGTGTGGATAATACGACTTCAAATTTGAATTTTGCGACCCATTCCACACAAATGCCTTCGAGAAGCCAAAATTCGGAAATACACAAGCTAACGCCGTTTTAAGGCAGTTCTTGTGGCGCAGAACCAATAATGTGGAGTTAACCAACATATGTGGAGAATGTTACCATGGGTGCCACGGACAATAATTCGGAAAACACACCTGCCAAAACTCGTAGCAGACGCGCCAGAGGCGGCGCTGCAAGCCGTAGGCAGATCAGAGGGAAATTAACTCTCCCAAGCCTTCCTGTCGTAAAACGCGCGATTCCACCAGTGGATCTGCTGGATGAAGAGGGTGCAGCACTGATAGAAGCCAATGCAGATATTCTGCTGGAAGAGGTGGGTATTGAATTTCGGGAAGATGCCGAAGCGCTTGAGATGTGGAAAGAAGCCGGAGCTGACGTTAAGGGCGAGCGGGTTCATTTTCCAAAGGGCCTCTGCCGCGAATTGATGAAGACTGCTCCATCAAGTTTCATCCAACATGCGCGAAACCCTGCAAGATCCGTTGAAATTGGCGGCCGCAATACCGTATTTGCGCCAGTATATGGCCCGCCCTTCGTGCGTGACCTCGAAGGTAAACGGCGATATGCCACCATGGAAGATTTCCAGAACTTCGTAAAGTTGGCCTATATGGCACCAGCAATACACCATTCAGGCGGCACTGTATGCGAACCGGTGGATGTGGCCGTGAACAAGCGCCATCTGGATATGATCTATTCCCATATTCGTTATTCAGATAAGCCATTTATGGGTTCTGTTACCGCACCTGAACGCGCTGAAGATAGCGTTGCCATGGCCCGCATCTTGTTTGGTGAAGAGTTTGTCGACAAAAATTGCGTCCTTCTCAGCTTGATCAATGTGAATTCTCCCATGGTAATGGATGCAACCATGCTGGGAGCCTTGAAAGTCTATGCTCGCGCCAATCAGGCGACAATCTTGTCACCCTTTATTGTAGCCGGGGCCATGTCACCGGTAACTGTTGCTGCTACTTTGGCGCAGGTGCTGGCTGAAGTTCAGGCAGGCATTGCATTTGCTCAGCTTTGTCGCCCGGGCTCTCCCATCATCATGGGAACCTTTGCAACGTCCATGTCCATGCAGTCGGGTGCACCAGCATTTGGTACCCCTGAACCTGCACAAGTTTTGATGGGCGCGGCACAATTTGCCCGCCGGTTTAACCTGCCTTTTCGCTCAGGTGGATCTTTAACCGGAGCAAAACTCCCGGATTCTCAAGCAGCCTATGAAAGCGCCAATACCCTATGGCCCGCAATGTTTGGCGGGGTGAACTTTATGTTGCATGCCGCTGGATGGCTGGAAGGTGGGTTGGTTTCATCTTATGAGAAGTTCATTATGGATGTGGACCAGCTTGAAGCTGCGCAAAAATTTGCAGCAGGCATTGATTTATCGGAAAACGGGCAGGGAATGGACGCCATCCGTGAGGTTGGCCCTGGAAATCACTATCTTGGTTGCGAGCATACTCTGGCTAATTTCGAAACCGCTTTTTTTACCACACGTGTTGGAGACAATAATTCCTTCGAACAGTGGGAAGTTGAAGGGGAAAAGCGAAATGAAGAACGCGCAAATGCCGTAGCGCGCCAGTGGCTTGAAGCTTATAAAGCCCCGGACCTCGATCCAGCCATTGATGAAGCTTTGCAGGAGTTCATTAGGCGCAAAAAAGACAGCATGCCTGATGCGTTTGCCTAAGCCGCAATCAACGCTACCAAAAACATAAAGAAATATGCGCAGCCTAAAGGGCTAATCCCTTAGGCTGCGCGGGCAAATGAAATCGATCAATGTGCCCTTATTGTCTTGAATTTGACTCCATTCTTTGAAATCAAAATCAATCACGCTTAAGGTGCCGGTTGGGTATTTTATTGCCAATTCATCCATTTTGCTGGTCTTTCCTTGCTCCGCCAGATGGGCTGCCAACATGTGAACGCAAGGGTTATGCCCGATAATCATTATGGATTCGGGAGATTTATGTGCAGCAATAATGCGCAAATAGTCCTGCATACCGCCAGAATACAACAAATCTGAATATATTACGGGAGGAGGGGCCACGTGCCCGGAAAACAACCCGTTTAAAGTCATTCGGGTGCGGTTTGCACTGGAACAGTAAACTATTTCAGGTTGATAGTTGCGTTTAGCCATTACGGCGGCGATTCTAGGCAAGTCTCTAATGCCACGCTCGTTCAGGGGGCGTTGTACATCCGCTACACCGGCGGTGCCCCAGGAAGATTTCGCATGGCGCAGAATGAATAATCGCAGCATTAATCCTCCATCGCTTTCATTATGTATGTTGCATTATATTGCAACAAACCGGGTTGTATCTCAAATAAATACACCAAAAGTCTAATAATGGAAATTTCTGTCTTGAGACTTTCATTTGTCGAGGTTATACAGCGGCCATTGGGAGTGATGGAAGAGATTTTATGAGTGATTCAGCATTAAATGGCGAATATGTCCCTTCAGACCAGGAACCGTTCATGAGCGAACGGCAGAAGGAGTATTTTCGCAGGAAACTTGATCTGTGGAAAAATGACATCCTGCGAGAGTCTCGCGAAACATTGGATACCCTTTCAGACCAGTCGCAAAAGATGCCGGATGCAGCTGACCGTGCCTCATCTGAAACAGATCGTTCAATCGAACTGCGTGCCCGTGATAGGCAACGCAAACTCATCAACAAAATTGAAGGCGCACTTCGTCGTCTTGATGAGGGCACTTACGGATATTGTGAAGAGTCCGGTGAAGCAATCAGCCTGAAACGGCTAAATGCCAGACCAATAGCCACGCTTTCAATCGAAGCGCAGGAACGCCACGAACGTCGCGAAAAAGTCTATAAAGACGATTGATTTTTAAAGTACTGGAAACCTATTTTCGGGCGAGTTATAGCCCGAAAATCTATCTGTTGGCGCGCAAGCGATTCACACTTTAGCGAAAACGCTCTAACTGGTTTTTTCACCAGATAATTCACGTAGCAGCTTCTGCATTTCATCTTCCATGTCATCACCAACAGGCTGAGACTGTTTTTCTGCGGCCTGTTTCTGAGGAGCTGAAGCTTTTATGGGTGCTGGCGCTTTTTGTGGTGCAGGGGCTTCCTGAGGGCCTGCTATAGGCTTCGGAGGCGCTTTGACTTCAGGTTCTGGAGCTGGAACTGGAGCCTGCGGTTTTTTGTCGGCACTTGGTACTGAATATTCCGGAGTGGTTATTTTTGCCGGAGAAAAATCAAGTGAACTATCCTCGAGGATTTCATCGGTGAGCATTTCTCCAAACTCAGAGGATAAATCAGCTTCCAGGTCCGTCATATTATCGATTGCATCAGGTTTTGGCCCAACGAGTTTGGATTTAACGGTTTTTGGCTCAACAGGCTTTGTTTCGATGATTTTTGGTTCAATCTTTTCCTGCTCAATTTTTACAGGCGGTTGAGGAGGCACATCTTTAACTGTTGGAGTTTCAACTTTTGCCGAATCCTTTGCGGATTCGATTTTTGTTTCTGGTGCAGGGTCTATGACAACTTTAGCTTCGGCCTTTTTAGTTGCCTTAGGCGCATCCTCTGCAACTTCGTTGTCGTCCGACTTAGGTAGTTCTGCTTCAGTCTGTTTGCTCAACGTCGCGGCTGAAACCGCTTCGGTTGCAACGCCACCGGCCAAAGCACCAGCGCTAACACCAACAGGTTTTGGTGTTTCGTCCGGCTCATTAGAATCAGGCGCAATTTGGGTGGTATCAGTTTTTTCAGCATTCACTGGCGGACGGGCAGGGCTGGCCGATTGCACACGAATAATGTTTTGCTCAATCAAAACATCACTAGCGCCACCGATCAGAATCAGGTGTTCAACATTGTCGCGTCGAACCAATACAAGGCGACGTTTGTCGTCTACCACTGCAGCATCTGTCACAGCCAGCCGTGGACGGCGGTTTCGAGAGCCGCGAATTTTGTTGCTGCCAGCGATTTTGCGAAACAGCCAGAACAGCAATAATAGTACGACTACTAGACTTATGGTGATGACAACAAGTTTTGCCCCCATTGATTCACCTTCAAAAATGGAACTCAACCAGGCCATTGGCCACTCCTACTCGACTAATTCACAGATTTAATTGGCAACTATCTCAAAATTAAGCTGCCACCAATATATGGTAACTGTTTATATCCCAAATTTGGTTAAAAATCACTCAATTCAAATTAATTGGATGTTAACCAAAGATGATCAGCCCCGCATTATCACTTGAAGCTGGCAAATCCAATTATTTGCATGTCACAAATTTTTAGGCTGCGGGGCAAAAATTAGGTGTTTCCTCGCATTTAGGCTATCGCCAATGCAAGGAATATGATTCAAGAATCAGGAAAGATTCCAAGTATGTGAATAATCCTGTTGAAAATGCAGAAAATTCACTAAAAGCAAGCCTAGGAATTAGCATGGCACAGAAGGATATCGACAGCGATAAGTTCAAACCGGTCATTGATAAACCGGGGAGTGGCAGTGGTGCGTGGCGGATATTGTTACTCGGCATATTCCTAGTTGTAGGCATGATATTTGTCAGCATTCACGGACGCGATTATTTTGGAGAGCCTATGGTCTTGGGTGTTTTGGGGCTTTTTGCGGGGCTCGGGGTTTTCTTCCTATTTGCGCTGGTCTTGGATTTTGTCAGCCTGACCTCAACAGGCAGAGCAGACGATTTTTCAAAAAGCCTGGTCGATGGCATGGATTCAGGCTTGCTCGTGGTGGATCAGCAGGGCCGTATCGTCTACGCAAATCGTGCTTATGCCGATCTGATTGGTGCCAGCGATGAAAGCGAAGTCGGTAGCGTCGAAACAGT
>JAESUH010000042.1 GCA_016763155.1 Rhizobiaceae bacterium | reverse complement strand
GCCAATGGCGATGAATGCCAAATCAGCCTTCAGGATAAATTCCGTACCTTCGATCGGTTCACGCTTCTCATTGACCCGGGCACATTTCACGCCGCTCAAAATTCCATCCTTGCCAACAAATTCCAGCGTCGCTGCTGTAAATTCCCGTTTGGCTCCTTCAGCCTGAGAAGAAGAGGTCCGCATCTTGGTTGCCCAATATGGCCAAACCATCATTTTGTCTTCGCGAACAGGAGGTTCAGGACGAATATCCATTTGGGTTACACGAACAGCGCCTTGACGGAAGGCTGTGCCAACGCAGTCAGATGCAGTGTCCCCGCCGCCAACAACAACAATGTGCTTGCCTGCTGCGATAATTTCTTCCGTAGGCCAGCCAGCACTTTGGCCAGCATCGCCATTTACCCGTCGGTTATGTTGAACCAGATAGGGCATAGCATTATGAACACCCGAAAATTCACCTCCAGGAATGCCTGGATCACGTGGTTTTTCAGCACCAGTTGCTAATAGCACCGCATCAAAATTTTCAAGCAGTTCGCGGGCGGGTTTATTCACACCAATATCTACCTGATAGTGGAATGTTACCCCTTCACCTTCCATCTGCTCGATGCGCCGGTCGATATAGTGTTTTTCCATTTTGAAATCAGGAATACCGTAGCGTAGCAGGCCGCCTGCGCGGTCTTCGCGTTCAAACACGTGCACATCATGGCCCGCTCGCGCTAGCTGTTGAGCCGCTGCCATGCCTGCAGCACCAGAACCAACGATTGCCACGCGCTTGCCGGTTTTATGATCTGCTGGTTGCGGCACCATCAAGCCAAGTTCGAAGCTACGATCAGCAATTGCCTGTTCAACCGTCTTGATGGCCACAGGGGCATCTTCAAGGTTAAGCGTGCAGGCTTCTTCGCAGGGAGCCGGGCAAATTCTACCTGTAAACTCTGGGAAGTTATTGGTTGAATGGAGGTTGCGTGAAGCTTCCTCCCAGTCACCATGATAAATCAGGTCGTTCCAGTCTGGTATCTGGTTATAAACCGGACACCCCGTATCCCCATGACAATAGGGGATCCCGCAATCCATGCAGCGAGACGCTTGCCTGGAAATTTCATCATCAGACATCGGAATCCGAAAATCACGGTTATGACGAATGCGGTCAGAAGCAGGCTGATAGCGTGCTGTTTGACGATCGATCTCTAAAAATCCAGTAATTTTACCCATAAAATTGCCTCTAAATTCTCTAACTATTCAGCCGCCTGGCTATGGTGTTTTTCTTCCATTTCCCGCAATGCGCGGCGGTATTCAACCGGCATGACTTTAGCAAATTTTGGTCTGTATTCTTCCCAATTGTCCAAAATTTCCTTAGCCCGATTTGAACCGGTATAATGCATGTGACTGCTGATGAGCTGATACAGACGCTCTTCATCAAAGCGGGTCATATCGGAAGAAACATCCACCCGACCCTTATGATCAAGATCGCCACCATGGTGATGCAGCTTTTCAAGCAGATCATCTTCTTCAGGAACAGGCTCCAGCTTCACCATTGCCATATTGCAGCGTTCGGAAAACTTGCCTGATTCATCAAGCACATAAGCGATGCCGCCGGACATACCAGCTGCGAAGTTACGCCCGGTCTCTCCAAGCACAACCACCACGCCACCGGTCATATATTCGCAACCATGGTCACCCACACCTTCGACCACAGCAATCGCGCCGGAGTTGCGAACGCCAAAACGTTCACCAGCCACACCGCGGAAATAACATTCACCGGAAATGGCACCGTAAAGCACGGTATTGCCGACGATGATGGATTCTTCTGCCTTGTAGCTAACATTTTCCGGAGGTCGAATAACAATGCGCCCACCGGACAAGCCTTTGCCCACATAGTCATTGCTATCGCCCTGCAAATCAAAGGAAATTCCTTTTGAAAGGAAGGCCCCGAAACTTTGTCCGGCTGTGCCTTTTAAGCTAACAGCAATTGTATCATCCGGCAAACCATCATAGCCATATTTAGCTGCCAGTTTACCTGAAAGCATGGCTCCGGCTGAGCGATCTGTGTTGGAAATATCCACTTCAATTTGCACTGGCGTACCATCTTCGAAAGCAGGTTTTGCTTGCTCCAGCAATCTGCGATCTAGGATATCGTCGATTGGGTGCTTTTGCGTCTTGGTCCAGTAAATTTCAGATTTTTCAGCTTCCGGTTTGAAGAACATACCGGTGAAATCAAGGCCACTGGCTTTCCAGTGATTGACCATGCTGCCTTGTTCCAGCATCTGGCTTTCGCCAATCATTTCATTAAAATTGCGATAGCCCATTTCAGCCATCAACTCGCGCACTTCTTCTGCGACAAAGAAGAAATAGTTGATCACATGTTCTGGCTGACCATGGAAACGTTGACGCAATACCGGGTCCTGAGTTGCAATGCCCACAGGGCAGGTATTGAGATGACATTTACGCATCATCAAACAGCCGGTGGCAATCAATGGCGCGGTGGAGAAACCAAATTCATCAGCGCCAAGCAGCGCACCGATGATCACGTCACGTCCGGTACGAAGACCACCATCCACCTGCAATGCAATGCGCGAGCGCAAGCCGTTCAGTACCAGTGTCTGATGGGTTTCAGCAAGGCCCATTTCCCACGGTGAACCCGCATGTTTAAGCGATGTGAGCGGAGAGGCACCTGTGCCTCCATCATACCCTGAAATCGTAATATGGTCGGCGCGTGCCTTAGCAACACCAGCTGCAACCGTACCCACACCAACTTCAGAAACCAGTTTGACGGAAATATCCGCATCCTCATTGACGTTTTTCAAATCAAAGATCAGCTGAGCCAAATCTTCAATTGAATAAATGTCATGGTGAGGCGGCGGTGAAATCAGGCCAACCCCTTGGGTCGAATGGCGGGTTTTGGCAATTACTGCATCCACTTTGTGGCCGGGCAATTGTCCGCCCTCGCCGGGCTTGGCACCCTGGGCCACCTTGATTTGCAACATATCCGCATTGGCCAGATATTCAGCGGTTACACCAAAACGACCAGAGGCGATTTGCTTGATTGCCGAACGCTCAGGGTTTGGGCTGCCATCGGGCAGAGGCGCAAATCGATCAGACTCTTCGCCACCTTCACCAGTATTGGATTTGCCGCCAATTGCGTTCATTGCGCGGGCTAACGTGGTATGAGCTTCTCGCGAAATTGAACCAAATGACATGGCCCCGGTTGAAAACCGTTTTACGATCACTTCAACCGCTTCAACCTCATCGATAGGCACTGGTTTGCGCCCATCACTTTTGGCAGATTTTATTTCAAATAGCCCGCGTATGGTGGCATTGTTTTCAGCAGCTTGGTTCACCTGTCCGGCAAAGTCCTGATACTTATCATAGGAATTTGCGCGCACTGAGTGTTGCAGGGCTGCGATATTATCTGGCGTCCATGCGTGGGTTTCCCCGCGCATGCGATACATATATTCACCACCCACTTCCAGCGAGTAACGCAAGACCTGATTTTTACCAAAAGCCTTTTCATGACGGCTTGCGGTCTCTTTCGAGATCTCATCAAGACCCGCCCCTTCAATCAGGGTGGCTGTGCCGGTGAAATATCTTTTGATAAATTTTGAAGAGAGTCCCACAGCATCAAAAATCTGCGCACCGCAATAGGATTGATAGGTGGAAATGCCCATTTTGGACATCACCTTCAAGATACCTTTGTCGATGGCTTTAATATAACGCGCTGTCACCTCATAGGCATCGACTTCGTCAGGGAAGTCGCCATGTTCAAACATTTGTCCCAGCGTTTCAAATGCCAGATAAGGATTGATCGCTTCAGCGCCATAACCTGCCAACATGCAGAAATGATGCACCTCGCGAGGCTCACCGGATTCAACAACCAGCCCTACGGATGTCCGCAAGCCTTTGCGTATCAAATGATGGTGCACAGCGGCCGTTGCCAACAGGGCAGGGATCGCAATTCTGCTTGCAGCGATCTGGCGATCTGAAAGGATGATAATGTTATAGTCACCGCGCACGCTTTTTTCCGCACGTTCGCAAAGGCGCTCAATGGCTTCTTCCATGCCATCGCCACCGTTTTGCACACTATAGGTGATATCAAGGGTCTTGGTCTGGAACTGATTGTCGCCAATATCTCCAATAGCCCGGATTTTTTCCAAATCCTCATTGGTTAGAATAGGCTGGCGGACCTCAAGACGCTTATGGGTCGCCGCACCTTTCAAATCCAGAATATTTGGGCGCGGGCCGATAAAGGATACCAGGCTCATTACTGATTCTTCGCGTATAGGATCAATCGGAGGATTGGTCACCTGAGCGAAGTTCTGCTTGAAATAGGTGTAAAGCATTTTGGATTTATTGGAGATGGCCGATATCGGCGTATCCGTCCCCATTGATCCAAGTGCTTCCTGCCCGGTGGTTGCCATAGGAGACATCAGGATTTTTAGATCTTCCTGAGTATAACCAAAAGCCTGCTGACGATCGAGCAGGGTAGAAATATGTCCCACAGCTGGTTTCGCAGCCACGGGCATTTCTTCAATCACGATTTGCGTGCGCTCAACCCATTTTTTATAGGGATTTGCATCGGCAAGCTGTTGCTTGATTTCCTGATCAGAAATGATCTTGCCTTCTTTCATATCGATCAGAAGCATTTTGCCCGGCTGCAAACGCCATTTTGTGACGATGTCTTCATCAGGGATCGGTAATACGCCAGATTCCGAAGACATAACCACCCGGTCATCCTTGGTCACCACATAGCGTGCAGGCCGTAAACCATTGCGGTCGAGTGTTGCGCCAATCTGGATTCCATCGGTAAAGGCAACTGCCGCCGGTCCATCCCAGGGCTCCATCAAGGCTGCATGATATTCATAAAATGCACGGCGGTCGTCATCCATCAAAGGATTGCCAGCCCATGCTTCAGGGATAAGCATCATCACGGCATGAGCGAGCGAATATCCGCCCTGCACAAGAAATTCCAATGCGTTATCAAAACAGGCAGTGTCAGATTGACCTTCATAGGAAATCGGCCACAACTTGGAAATATCATCACCAAATAGTGGCGATGAAACGGATGCCTGTCGTGCAGCCATCCAGTTTTTATTGCCACGCAATGTGTTGATTTCACCATTATGCGCAACCATCCTGTAGGGATGCGCCAGTTTCCACGATGGGAATGTGTTGGTGGAGAACCGCTGATGGATCAACGCCACCGCAGATTTACAACGAGGGTCGGTTAGGTCTTTAAAATATGGCCCAAGCTGATCTGCCAGGAACATGCCTTTATAAACGATCGTGCGACAGGACATGGAGACCATATAATAGCCATTGTCGCGGCCATCGGTTTCCTGGAAAATCTGGTTTGAAATGACCTTGCGAGCCAAATAAAGGCGACGTTCAAAATCGTCTTCTGTTTTAATGTCGTCACTACGACCCAGGAAACACTGGCGATGAATAGGTTCAGTTGCGGCAATTTCCGGATCTTTGGAAAGGGCAGAATTATCAACCTCAAGAGTCCGCCAGCCAAGTATGCTCAGCCCTTCGGAACGGGCCGCATCTTCGATGATTTTTTCAATATAAGTACGTAATGCTTCATCACGAGGCATGAAGTTTTGTGCAACGGCGTAGTGCCCACTTTGCGGAAGGTCAAAGCCGAGGCTTTTGCATTCTTCCTGAAATAATTCATCAGGTATCTGCAACAGCATGCCCGCGCCATCGCCCATTTTAGGATCGGCACCAACAGCACCACGGTGTTCCACATTTTCAACGATCTGCAAACCATCAAGGACGATCTGGTGAGATTTTACACCCTTCATATGCGCAATAAATCCAACACCACAGGCGTCATGCTCATTTTCTGGATCGTAAAGACCGACTTTGCGTAATTTGGATAAAGTGGGTTTAGCAGCCCTGTGATAGTTGTCACATTGCTTGACGGGAGCATTATTACCCCGGGCCATCGATGGCGTAAATTTCGTCATCATAATTCTCCACTTTATCTTTGGCCCAAAACTCAGCAAAATCTTGTCTGCCAAATACTGACCACAACTCACAAGCAATTGAGCGCTGTGTCAAACAACACTCAAAATCAGACCCATTATTATTCCGGATCACACGATTGACGGATAATCTGCGCTGAAACTGCTGCTACCATAAGGTTGTTCCAACCTGTTTGGGCATTGCCAGCGCAATTGCTATTGTCGGACATTGACGCAAAAAGGCTTTAAACAGCCATTTGTCGCGCATCTACCGCAATTTCCATCACCATAAGCTGTAGTTTATCAATAAATTAGCCGCTTGAAAACCAAAAAGGACAGCATTCCTGTCCTTTTATGCATATTTTCTGATTTTGGCGAAATTTTTTCGGCTCTGCCTGCCTAAACTAATAACGTATATATATTGCGAAAATATAACTGGCATTTTAGGTGTTATTTGCTATGAGTTTCAGGCAAAGAATCGATATCTATTGATATTTTGTAGCAAGCGTGGGGTTGGCAACGCGGGAAGGTTAATATATCTCAATTCAGTTCTTAGTGTTTATCATAGGTGCCATCTGACACAGATTGGGCATTTTTTGGTGTGTATAGTAAGGTTATTGAATGGAGAGGATCTTCACAAGATAATTTTAAAACGGAATTCAGCTTAGCCTTGGGGTTAAAGACGGTTTTTCTGTTCGAGCTCGATACTGTCGCCCCCAGATCGAAGAATCGACATTTAAATAATCTTTAAACCTTTAACCAAGGTTGAGAGCCCGGTCCCTCTTGGGGCCGGGTACTTTTTATCCAAATCTTATTGTTTTTGAAATCATCAGGCACCATTGTGTCTATCGCTAGCCGGGTTTCAGTTGGAAGCTTGGCTGCAGGTAAAGATAAGGAATCTAACATGAAATTTGTCAGCGATAATTGGGCAGGTGCAGCACCTGAAATTTCCAAGGCCCTTTTTGATAGTGCTGAAGGCTTGGTTCCTGCCTATGCAACCAGCGAGATAGATGACGCATTACGGGCACGTTTTAACGAGGTCTTTGAACGGGAAGTTTCGGTTTTTTTTGTGGGAACTGGAACCATCGCAAACTCCCTCGCATTAGCCTCGATGAACCGCCCAGGTGGAATAGTTCTGTGTCACCGGGAATCTCATATCATTGAAGATGAATGCGGTGCGCCGGAGTTTTTCACCTCAGGCGGGCGTTTGTCGCCGGTTGATGGCAAAGAAGGAAAAATGGATATTGATTTGCTGGCTTCAGAAACCAAAAGATTACATGAAATATTCGTCCACCATGGTCAGCCCATGGGAATTTCACTAACGCAGGCCACAGAATCCGGAACAATTTACAGCCTGAACGAAATTGCAGCGATTGCAGATATTGCCCATGGGGTGGAAATACCCCTTCACATGGATGGCGCAAGATTTGCCAATGCAATGGTTCATTTGGATGTAACGCCCGCTGAAATGACCTGGAAACAGGGGGTGGATATACTCTCCTTTGGCGCCACAAAAAATGGTTGCTGGTGCGCCGAGGCGCTGGTTATTTTTGACCCGGATCTGGCAAAGCAAATGCCCTATCTGCAAAAACGTGCTGGGCAATTATATTCAAAAACCCGCTTTATCACGACGCAATTTGACGCATATCTGAAAGACAATTTGTGGATTGATCTGGCAAAACACGCCAACGATATGGCTGATCGTCTGCGCGCAGGAATTTCGGCCTCAAACCATATCCGTCTAGCATGGGACGGAGATGCAAACGAGATTTTTGCCGTGCTGCTAAAACAAGATGCCGCAAAGCTGAGAGAGGCTGGGGCATTTTTTGCCGAATGGGTCCCACCCCATGATCATCGCGATATATTGGGCGAAAGCGAAGAGATGTTCCGTTTTGTTACAAGTTTTGCCACAACCCGTGAGGATGTAGATCAGTTCATTCATGAGCTGGCAATTCTTTGAAATGGTTAATTTGGCTGAAGTAACAATCGGGCTATAGCTACCTCACAAAGCAGTGACCAAGCGTGAATGAAGTTTACTTTCAATTGATCGCAGTATTTCACATCTTCCCATCAAGCCATCGGCGATCTTGCTGGTGCAGGTTTCGATAATCATGCAATCTCGCGTGCGTAACCATTTTTTAAAGGGAGATTATTCATGTCTAAGAAATTAGCTTCAACTGCTGCTGTTGCAGGTGCTGTTGCCGTCGCTGTTAGTGCAATGGTAACAATGGGTATCACAACCAATGGTGCACAAGCTGCAAACATCAAATGCTATGGCATTTCCAAAGCTGGTAAAAATGATTGCGCTGCTGGTCCAGGCACAACTTGCGCTGGCACTTCCAAAGTAGATTATCAGGGCAATGCCTGGTCATTTGTTGATGCTGCAAATTGCGAAAGCGTTTCAGTGACAACCATGGACGGCAAAAAGCTCATGGGTTCTGCAAGCGCTCTAAAACGCAACATGCCTAGCTAATCCAAGAAGTTTTCGATTGATCAATAAGGAAGTAGAACATGCAGACTATCAGCGCGTCTTCGCAACTTTCCCAATCAATCTTTGAACCATTACCAATCCCGGCTCGCGCCGGGATTGGTTTAAAAGCGCAACATGTCGCCGAAATTCTGGAGACCCGCGCCGATATTGGTTTTTTCGAGGTCCACGCTGAAAATTACATGGGTGCCGGTGGGCTCCCTCATGTTCAACTTACCGAAATTCGTAATAATTATGCTTTGAGTGTGCATGGGGTTGGCATGTCGATTGGTGGAGAAAACCCAATCGACAAGGAACATCTCGCCCGATTTAAAGCGGTCGTACATCGCTATGAGCCAGGGCTAATATCCGAGCACCTTGCCTGGTCGACCCATGATGATGTTTTTTATAATGATCTTTTGCCGGTGCCTTATACGAGCGAGACATTGAGCAGGGTGATTGACCATGTGGATGTGGTTCAAAGCGCCCTTGGCCGCCAAATACTGATCGAAAACCCTTCCACCTATGTGATCTTTGAACAATCTACAATGAGTGAGGTGGATTTCATGGGCGAGGTCGCAAAACGCTCCGGATGTGGTCTGTTATTCGATGTAAACAACGTTTTTGTTTCAACAACAAACCATGGCACTTCACCAAAAGAATATATTGATAGCTATCCTCTGAATTTGGTGCAGGAATTGCATTTGGGTGGTCATGCCCCTGACGAAGATGATGCTGGCCGACCGTTATTGATTGATGCCCATGACCGAAAAATTGATCACGAGGTTTGGGAATTATACAAACAGGTCTTGTCAAAAACTGGCCCCCTGCCAAGCCTGATTGAATGGGATAATGATGTGCCTGAATGGCCTGTTTTGGCTGAAGAAGCACGTCGGGCAGACGCGATACTTGGCAGGAACCTTGTGGACGGCGCTCAAAGCGAGAGAAAATTATCTCATGTCAGCTGATAATCTTGCCGTTGTCGATCAAAGCCTGAACCAGCATTTTAGCCGCGCTCTGCTTGATCCGGAATTGAGTATCCCAACGGGGATTGTCGGTCCGGATGGAAAATCAGCACCCAAGCGTTTCGGCGTTTATCGCAACAACGTGGTCGTGAGTCTGATTGAAGCGTTGAAGGATGCTTATCCTTCCGTTTTCTCGGTGCTTGGTGAGAAGAATTTTGTCCCCACCGCCAGAAACTACATCGCAGCCTATCCTCCCAAGTCACCAATGATGCAGGAATTTGGCGACAAGTTCGCTCATTTTCTGGAAAGCTTCTCTCCGTTAAAAACATCACCATTTCTGGTTGATTTGGCAAAGGCGGAACGCGCATGGCTTGTCGCCTATCATGCTGCAGATGATGATATCATCGACCCGCAATCTCTTGGCAGCGTTCCCCCAGATCAGGTGATGGATGTCACCTTCAAAAAACACGCTGCCGCATGGATACAGGCTTCGCAATTTCCGCTATTTGCACTTTATTGCAGGCGCGATGATGATAGCGCGGATATCGATTTGACCCAGAGCCAGAATATCCTGATTTCACGGCCTGGCACCGATGTTATCGTGCGTCATGTGGGGGCAGAGGATTGCCTGTTCTTTGAACAAATATTTGCAGGTGACACGCTTGGTATTGCCATTGGTGCTGCCATGGAAGTTGAAGAAGAGTTTGACGCAGCAAATGCTATTGGCATTTTGCTGCAAAGCGGTTGTTGCAGTATGCTTCTACAACCGGAAATTTAGAGCAGCGCGCAGAATAAGTTTTTTCAGGAGTAAAATTCAATGTTATCGACACTCACTTCGCTTTATGCCCGATTTTTCGGGGCGCTGGAACGCCTGACCGAAGGCTGGTTCCTTGGGCTATTTGCCCGATTCGTTTTTTTGGCGGTGATTTATGTCTACTATTTGAACTCGGCATTTACCAAGGTTGGGGAAGGCGTTATCGGCTTTTTTCAAATCCGCTTTGGCGCCTATATCCAAATTTTGTCAGAAGGGGTCTTATCCGGTTACGGGTTTGATGCAGCCAATGTGCCTTTCTTTCCGCAATATCTGATGGTGCTTTTTGGCACTTATGGCGAGTTTCTGCTGCCATTGCTGGTGGTAATAGGCCTGTTTACCCGGATTGCTTCCCTTGGAATGATCGGCTTTATTTTGGTTCAATCCTATGTGGATATTGTGTTTCACAAAGCCGATGCAGAAACCATCGGCGCATGGTTCGACAGGGATTCTCCCTCACTGATAATGGATCAACGGTTACTTTGGGTGTTTTTGCTGATTGTTTTGGTGGTGAAGGGCGCAGGTACCATTTCCATCGATACAGTGATCGGGAAATGGTGGAAAAACCGAATAAAGGGCACCTGAACAGGCACCCTTTATTCTGTAGCTTTTCGTAGTTAATTCTTATTTTTTGACTTTAGCCTCGATCTGAGGAGACTTTTTGTCATCATTGGCAATGGTGCCAATCGCGATTTTGCGAGCCTTCATGGCTTCTGGAATTTCGCGAATAAGATCAATATGAAGCAGGCCATGTTCCATGCTGGCATCTTTCACTTCCACATGGTCTGCCAGTTGGAAACGACGCTCAAACGAGCGCGCGGCAATGCCCTGAAACAGATAGTTTTTATCTTCTTCTGATTCCGTTTCG
>JAESUH010000007.1 GCA_016763155.1 Rhizobiaceae bacterium | reverse complement strand
GGCACCACCTCAATGGCTTCATCCGGGCTGGTTTTTGGTGAGATGAAATAGACAAAGGCAAAAAACATAAGAATGCCAAGCTGAAGTATGCGCACCAGCACTTCGTTTGCCCGCACACGCTGACGCAGGGTTGCACGGACTTGCTCCGGCAAGTGCAGCTTGTCGTGTGTGCGTAAAAAGTTCTCAAATATGTAATCAAAAAGCATATTAATTCCAAAATTACTTTCGTAATCACCTTACACAATCAAGACTTCAAATGCGTATCATTTTTCGACGAGGAAGAGTTGAACAACACTGGTTGGGTGTCCACTGAATTTCCGCCCATTAAAATTGGTATTTTCCCCGAAAAACCCTATATTAAACTTGGCTTGAAGCTATGATTCGCAGACAATCTGCGCAGCCTTGATTAGCATTCACAAATACGGGTTTTTTATGAGCGATAATTCTGACAAAGAGAACGCCGAATATGGCGCTGATTCCATTAAAGTCCTAAAGGGACTGGATGCCGTTCGAAAACGTCCGGGTATGTATATTGGCGATACTGATGATGGCTCTGGCCTGCATCATATGGTCTATGAAGTGGTGGATAACGGTATTGATGAAGTGCTTGCTGGTCATGCGGACAGGGTAACCGTTACGCTGAATGCCGATGGCTCGGTTACGGTGACCGATAATGGGCGTGGTATTCCGGTAGATATTCACACGGAAGAGGGTGTTTCTGCTGCCGAAGTTATTATGACTCAACTTCATGCAGGCGGGAAATTCGATCAAAATTCCTATAAGATTTCCGGTGGGTTGCATGGTGTTGGGGTGTCGGTTGTTAACGCTCTTTCATCATCTTTGAAACTGGTAATTCGCCGTAATGGCAAAATTCACGAAATCAACTTTACCCATGGTGTGGCTGACGAGCCTCTTAAAGTTATTGGCGAATGTGGCGACGAGAAGGGGACTGAAGTTACTTTCTTGCCTTCGACCGATACGTTCACAATGGTTGAGTTTGATTATAAAACGCTTGAGCACAGGCTGCGCGAATTGGCGTTTTTGAATTCCGGTACCCGCATTTTGCTCAAAGATAAGCGCCATGCCGAAGAAGTGTCGCAGGAGCTTTATTACGAAGGTGGCTTGGAAGCCTTTGTTAAATATCTTGATCGCACCAAAACGCCTCAAATTGAAAAACCGATTTATCTGATGTCGGAAAAAGACGGGATTTCCGTTGAAGTGGCCATGTGGTGGAACGATTCTTACCACGAAAATGTGCTTTGCTTTACCAATAATATCCCGCAGCGCGATGGCGGCACCCATCTTGCCGGTTTGCGCGGAGCGCTTACCCGTCAGGTTACGGGCTATGCAGAGCGTTCTGGCGTTTTGAAAAAAGAAAAGGTTTCCCCCACTGGTGATGATTGCCGCGAGGGCCTGACTTGCGTGCTTTCGGTCAAAGTGCCGGATCCGAAATTCTCTTCCCAGACAAAAGACAAGCTGGTCTCGTCCGAAGTGCGCCCAGTGGTTGAAAGTCTGGTCAACCAGACCCTTAATCAGTGGTTTGAGGAAAATCCAACTGAGGCAAAAGCCATTGTTGCAAAAGTTGTGGAAGCTGCCGCGGCTCGTGAGGCTGCTAAAAAAGCACGTGAATTGACCCGGCGCAAAGGCGCGCTCGATATTGCGCACCTACCGGGCAAACTTTCTGATTGCGCCGAGCGTGACCCTGCCAAATCTGAAGTTTTTCTTGTGGAAGGTGATAGTGCCGGGGGATCTGCCAAACAGGGACGGAACAGGGAAACCCAAGCGGTACTTCCTTTGCGCGGTAAAATTCTAAATGTAGAGCGCGCAAGATTTGACAAGATGTTGTCCAGTCAAGAAATCGGCACGCTGATTACTGCTCTTGGTACCGGCATTGGCCGTGAAGAATTCAATATTGAAAAACTGCGCTATCACAAGGTCATCATTATGACGGATGCTGATGTGGATGGTGCTCATATCAGAACATTGTTGCTGACCTTCTTCTTCCGCCACATGCCGCAGCTGATTGAAAACGGCAATCTCTATATTGCTCAGCCGCCGCTTTATAAAGTGACGCGAGGAAAATCTTCGCAATATCTCAAAGACGAATCTGAGCTTGAAGAATTTCTAATTTCTGGCGGGCTGGAAGATTCGCGTCTGGAAATGGGGAATGGTGAAATTCGCGTTGGTGCAGATTTGCGCAGCGTTGTGGATACCGCATTGAAAATCCGGACACTGATTTCCGGCCTCCATACGCGTTATTCCCATGATATTGTGGAGCAGGCGGCTATTGCCGGTGCGCTCGATATCAAGATCATGGAAGATGAGGGGCTAGCCGTTAAAATGGCAAATGAAGTTGCCAAACGTCTGGATTTGATTGCTGAAGAAACAGAGCGCGGCTGGCAGGGTAGTGTTGGCGACGATGGTGGGCTGACCTTTGAACGCACAGTGCGTGGGGTTCGTGAAGTGGCGCAGATTGATATGGCATTAATTGCTTCTGCCGATGCCATGCGGCTCAACAGTTTTGCGAGTGATTTGCTTGATGTTTATGGTGCACCACCGATCTTCCACAAAAAAGAGGTGGCTTTGAATATTTCTGGCCCACTTTTGTTGCTGGAAACCATTTTCGGTGCGGGACGCAAGGGGATTGCTCTTCAACGCTATAAAGGACTGGGTGAGATGAACCCGGATCAATTGTGGGAAACCACACTGGACCCTGATGCACGAACCTTGCTGCAAGTGCGGGTGCATGAAGCAACTGAGGCCGATGACCTCTTTACCCGCTTGATGGGAGAAGAAGTGGAGCCTCGCCGTGAATTTATTCAAAAAAATGCCCTAAACGTGGCTAATCTGGACGTTTAAGGCAAAATAATTGCCACTCCGTTGCTTTTTTGCGGGGTGGCTAAAATTTTAACATTGTTCTTTTCTGAAATTTTGCATTTTCTTGGTATGTTTTGTCATCCAAACACCGTGTTAGTCGCTTGATACATGGTTCCGGGTGGCTTGCAGCGCCGCCTTTTTGGGGTTCGGTAATTTGCCTAAATTCCGAACCCCACCGACCTTGCTGCGATTGCCGATCACCAAGAAATCCCTCAATACCCTTGCATCCCATCCAAAGCCTGCTACATGCAATCTATGATCAATGAATATCCAGGCCGTGACCACATTCGCAACTTTTCTATTGTCGCCCATATCGACCATGGAAAGTCTACTCTTGCCGATCGCCTTATTCAGGAGACCGGCGGGCTTGCCAGTCGTGAGATGCAAGAGCAAGTGCTCGACAGTATGGATATTGAGCGCGAGCGCGGCATTACGATCAAGGCCCAAACCGTTCGCCTTTTATACAAAGCCAAAGATGGCGAAACCTATATCTTGAACCTGATTGATACACCCGGCCACGTGGATTTTGCCTATGAGGTATCCAGATCATTGTCAGCGTGTGAAGGTTCATTGCTGGTGGTTGATTCTTCACAGGGAGTGGAAGCTCAAACCCTTGCCAATGTTTATCAGGCCATCGATAACGACCACGAGATTGTTACCGTCCTGAATAAAATTGATTTACCAGCCGCTGAACCCGACCGTATTAAGCGGCAGGTCGAAGAAGTGATCGGGCTGGATGCATCCGGCGCTATAGAAGTATCCGCCAAAACCGGTGTCGGCATTCCAGAAGTGCTGGAAGCTATCGTTACAGATCTGCCGCCACCTAAAACTGGTGACATTGATGCCCCATTGAAAGCGCTGTTGGTGGATAGCTGGTATGATACCTATCTGGGCGTGATTGTTCTGGTGCGTATCATTGATGGCCAGGTTAAAAAAGGCCAGACCATCCGCATGATGGGTACAGATGCTAAATATCTGATTGACCGGGTTGGTGTATTCACGCCCAAAATGATCGATATGGACAGTCTTGGCCCCGGCGAAATTGGTTTCATCACCGCCTCCATCAAAGAGGTTGCAGATACCCGTGTTGGCGATACCATCACCGAAGACAAGAACCGGACAGAAAAGGCCTTGCCGGGTTTTGAACCGGCGCAACCAGTCGTGTTTTGTGGCCTGTTTCCGGTGGATGCAGCCGACTTTGAAGATTTGAGAAGTGCCGTTGGTAAATTACGGCTAAATGACGCAAGTTTTTCCTATGAAATGGAAACCAGTGCTGCTCTTGGATTTGGCTTCCGTTGTGGTTTCCTTGGCTTGTTGCATCTTGAAATTATTCAAGAGCGATTGGAGCGCGAGTTCAATCTCGATCTAATCGCCACTGCTCCAAGTGTGGTCTATGAAATGTCCATGAATGACGGCAGCGAGATCCATCTGCATAATCCAGCTGACATGCCGGATGTGGTGAAGATCAAAGAAATTCGCGAACCGTGGATACGTGCCACCATTCTTACTCCGGATGAATATCTGGGTTCTATCCTGAAACTTTGTCAGGATCGTCGGGGCGTTCAAATTGATCTTACCTATGTGGGTAAGCGAGCCATGGTTTCATATGACCTGCCGTTGAACGAGGTGGTGTTTGATTTTTATGATCGTTTGAAATCCATTTCCAAGGGCTATGCCAGTTTTGATTATCAAATTACCGATCACCGTGCCGGTGATCTGGTCAAGCTCTCTATTTTGGTTAATGAAGAGCCAGTAGATGCGCTTTCCATGCTGGTGCACAGGGCCCAGGCTGAAAGCCGTGGCCGCACCATGTGTGAGAAACTAAAACATCTGATTTCTCGCCATTTGTTCAAAATTCCCATTCAGGCGGCGATTGGCGGCAAGGTAATTGCCCGCGAAACCATCTCTGCGATGCGCAAGGACGTCACCGCCAAATGTTACGGAGGCGACGCCACTAGAAAGCGCAAACTGCTGGACAAGCAGAAAAAAGGCAAAAAGAAAATGCGCCAGTTTGGCCGGGTGGAAATCCCGCAAGAGGCGTTTATTCAGGCGCTTAAGATGGGTGATGACTGAGGTTGGTTTCCTAAATTAATTTCGGAGTATCGAAAATTGGGCGGTCGCACGGATGCTTGTTTGGCCTCGGTGCATGTTTTGGATGTTGAGACTGCGAAGAAAACAAAACCCGGGAAGCCGTGCTGTTATCCGGTCACATTCACCAGCGGTCGCTTCGTAAATTTTAATTCGTGCCATTTGTTCCGTAATATTGACTAATTCCCCATATGGTTGTTGATATGCAATTGTAATCGATGTTGGCTTGGACTGTTTTGGTTGGTTAGGCTTCGCCAATTGTCGCTTTTTTGATTTTTCGGTTTTACGTTTTTTTTCCAATTCCATCGCCTTCATTGCTGCTTCCGCAAATGTAGGTACGGTAGGATTGTCTTTTGTCTGGGCAGCAGAATAAGTAATGCCACTCATTGTCAAGCTTGTAGCAAGAATTAACATTCCAATATTATTAGCTTTGTTCAACACTTTGTAATACTCCTAAATCTACTGTACTTCTGTGATACAAATTATCTATGTTTCTGTCTTCGATGCCAGAACTGGTAATTGAGGCGCCAGTGATTGCGCAATGGCCCTTGAGTTGCCTCATTCCACGGCATAGTTTGACCATTTTTTTGTACGCCTTGATCTTAGTCGCTGCGACTTCATCAGTCTTTCGTGGATCAAGTCTGAAAATGTACTCTGGCAGCACGATGGCACTGGTGGAATTAACTTGAAGAATAGGTGATGTATCTACGCTGCCTAAGTCGTCCTTCTGAGTGAAATTCAAATAGAGAACAATTTTTATATATTTGGTGTCTACACCGTTTTCTTTGAATACCATTCTCCAGAACCTAGTGCTACTAAGGCTGCATTTATCAGCTAGATCAATTTGCATGTAACTACATTCCCTCTTAGAAAAATTCTTTATCTGAGATTTTAGGGAATTTTTTAATTCTGCATCAGGAACCGGTATACCATCACTGTTTTTGAATTCAGAGCGCGGAACAAATATAGATACAGAAATGTATCGGCTATCTACTAGTTCAGTCATTCTTTCCATCGATGCAAGATGTGCTCTTGTAAATGGGGTATTCTTCACTGTGCCAAATTTAGATTGTTTAAATTTTGTAATAGGCTTTGGAGGTGCTTTTCCTCGAAGCCGTTTCTTTTCCAACTTGTAAACTCGAGCTGCAATTTTTGAAGATAGAGAGCTCGGATCAAATTTTTCAGCTGACCAGGTGCCAGTTTCTAGTGCATCTACCTCATTCATTACCCTAGCTTGGGCCATCATCTTGTCCGCAGTAGATAGGCCAGCAGTCAATTCTGAAATTTCATTATTAAGATCTCTTTTCGTGAGAGCCGTATCATATTTATCAAAAACAGAAATAGTAATTGTTGCAAAAATAGTTAGGGTAACTACACCAAATACTATAATAATATTTCGTATCATGGAATAACTCATAACGTTAGATGTAAATCTTAAGTATTTCACCTAAATTAAATACATTAATATGAAATTAAATTTAAACACTTTAAAATTTATACGAATACACTATTTATTTCGTTTTACTGCAATGTAATAATTATTACAAAGTGTTATTGAGGTGGTTTATCCGTATAATATAGAATTCTTATTTGTCTTTTGAGGGTAGGACCTCTGGTTATCCTGAATGAAACGTAAACCTGCATCGATACTTTGTCTGATTTCACTAGTGAATTGAGATGTTCGACCTTTCGGATCATGACATATAAAAAAAATTGAATGTTTTTTGATAAAATTTCCTTTGAACAAATAGAATATTTCTAAACTGCTTGACGTATGTCAAGGCTCCCCCTGACAGATTGCCTACTAATGTGTTTTGTAAGTTGCTTCTTAAGAGGCAAATGACCGATGGGTTCGCCGTGGGGGCACAAAGCCCGGGAACATCAGTTAGGGAACAGAAGATGAATAAAACAGACGGAGAGAAATCAGGTGTTTCTCGGAGAACTTTTCTTTCAAGCACTGCTGTTGCAGGAACCGCTGCAATTGGCGCAGGTTTGCTAGTTGCCGATGCGGTATCAAGCACGGCAGAAGCTGCACCAATGAGCGAAGAACAAATTGCAGCATTGCCTCGGGTGACACAAGAAATGGTGGCTCCACCATTCTTGCCGAAACATGATCAAATTGCAAAAGGCGGACCGAAAGTGGTTGAGGTGCGTTTTGTCATTGAAGAGAAAATAATGGTTCTTGATGATGACGGTGCAGAAATTTGGGCATTGACGTTTAATGGTTCTGTGCCTGGTCCAATGATTGTTGTGCATCAAGATGATTATGTTGAACTGACACTGGTTAATCCAGACACCAATGTGATGGAACACAATATCGATTTCCATGCTTCAACCGGCGCACTCGGTGGTGGTGGCCTGACCCATGTTTCTCCTGGTGAGGAATGTGTGCTGCGCTTTAAAGCAACCAAAGCAGGCATATTTATTTATCACTGTGCGCCAGGTGGCGTGATGATCCCTTATCATGTGACACATGGTATGAATGGGGCGATCATGGTGTTGCCGCGCGACGGCCTGAAAGGCAAAGAAGGAGAGCCGCTTAAATATGACAAGGCCTTTTTCATCGGCGAACAAGATTACTATCTTGCCAAGGATGAGGATGATGAATATCTCACCTATGAAACTGCAGGTGAAGATTATGCGGACTCATTGGCTGTTATGTCCACATTGACCCCGAGCCATATTGTGTTCAACGGCGCCGTTGGTGCATTGACCGGAGACAATTCGCTGAAGGCATCTGTAGGCGATGCTGTGTTGATGATTCATGCTCAGGCAAACCGTGATACACGGCCTCATTTGATTGGCGGTCATGGTGAATATGTTTGGTCTACCGGTTCATTTACCGATGCGCCGCAAACCGGACTTGAAACATGGTTCATTGCCGGTGGTGCCGCAGGTGCTGCTCTTTATACATTCAAACAGCCTGGCGTTTATGCCTATGTAAATCACAACTTGATTGAAGCGGTTGTGAAAGGTGCAACGGCTATTTTTGAAGTCGACGGTGAATGGAATGATGATTTGATGAAGCAGGTCAAAAAACCAACAGCAATTGGGTAATTTTGACTTGATCATTCAATGACCCGTTCAAGGTCAAATGTCATCTCATCACGCCTGAATTGAGGCGTTAAGAAGGAGGAGATTGAAGTGAAGACTTTAAAACTAGTGTCCATATGCGTAGCGGGTGCCATCTCAATGATGGCATCTCAGGCGCTGGCCAGTGATGTTGCCAAGGGCAAGAAACTCGCCAAGAAATGTAAGGCCTGTCATACCATGAATGAGGGCGGCAAGAACCGTCTTGGTCCAAATTTGTATAATGTCCTTGGTCGTGCCGCTGGTGCGGTCGAAGGATATAAATACTCCAAAGCAATGAAAGCATCAGGCCTGACTTGGGACGATGTAACATTTACCGAGTATATTACCAAACCCAAAAAGGTCGTCAAAGGGACAAAGATGAGCTTTAAGGGGTTCAAAAAGGCGGCACAACGTGAAGATTTGCTGGCCTACTTCAAGACCTTGCGAAGTGGTGTTCAGGAACAGGCATCTACCGGAAATGTTAAAGCCGGAATTAAAGTTGCGGAAAAGCATTGCGCGGTCTGTCACACCTTTGAAAAAGGCGGGAAAGTTCTCTTTGGGCCGAACCTGTTTGATATAGCGGGCAAACCTGCTGCTGCCATTGATGGGTTTAAATATTCAGAAGCCTTGAAGAGTTCCGGATTAACCTGGACAGACAAAAATCTGGTTGGTTTTCTGTCTGACCCGGAAGGTTTTCTTAAAGGAACGACAGCCAGATTTCCTGGTTTGAAGTCTGCTAAAGAAAAGTCAAACGTTCTTGCTTATCTGAAATCTCTGAAATAGGGGACAACCAAACGATATGCGGAGTATTATTGTACTTATTGTACTTATTGTAGTTGCTTTTGGGGCGATAGCCCTGGTGGTGTTCAATTGGACAATGATATCGAATATCTGGTCACCCCCGAGAGAATTGCCGGGACTGGAGATGATTGATGTCGCTCCCGGCAATTATAATTTGACTATTTTGATTCCCAGTTCTCTGGGTAGAAAATACCATTCCAAGACTGTGCGTATTGACCAGCCTTTTGAAATTAGCCGTCACGAGATTACCATCGATCAATGGAACACCTGCTTTGAAGATGGCGGGTGTTCCCACAAGGCGATAAAACGTCGTTATCAAAAAGGGGATCATCCGGTCACCCGGGTATCCTGGATCGATACGCAGATGTTTACCACCTGGCTTTCCAAGGAAACGCACGCCTCTTACAGGCTTCCAACAGAAGAAGAATGGGGCTATGTGGCGTTTTCCGGTAAGGATTTCACCAAGGGTGTCATTGAAGATTTAATTACAAAGCGGCAAATGGCTCAATCGACCCCAGTGAGCCGGTTTAGAAAAACCCGCAAAGTTGGCACCAGTGGCAAAAATGACTGGTCGATCTATGATATGACAGGGCCGGTTTGGGAATGGACGATGACCTGCTTTTTTTCCTCCGATGAGGAAAACCTAAAGCCCAGATCAATCTCTCAGTTGAAAGATCCCAATCTTTGCGCCAATCGGGTAGTTCAGGGTGATGAACGCGCTCATGTGCCATTCTTTGTAGATGAAGTTTTTTCAGGCGGTTGTGGCACCGGTGCTCCCGTCGACAATCTCGGATTTCGCGTGGTCAAGGAAGTTAGCAGTTAGAGCGAATTCATAGCTCATAAAATGTACTGGCAATTGACGCTTTCAAGCGCCTTCAATCCTTTCAATCTTGAATACTCGTTACCCTTTCATCTTCCAGGCGATTCATTTAAACCAGTGTTTTGACAAAATCACACTGGAGCCTCCCACATGGAATATCGCACCCTTGGAAGAACAGATCTTAATGTAAGTCGTCTTTGTCTTGGCTCTATGACCTGGGGTACTCAAAACACAATTGAGGAAGGGCATGAGCAGATAGATTATGCGGTGGATCACGGCGTGAATTTTATCGATACGGCAGAGATGTATCCGGTCAATCCGATATCGAAGGAAACTCAAGGTGCATCGGAAGTAGTGATTGGGGATTGGTTTGAAAAAACAGGCAGGCGGAATGATATGGTTCTGGCAACCAAAGTTTCCGGCAATGGCTTTAAGAATGTTCGTGATGGCATTCCTATCTCAGGGGCAACGATGCGGGAAGCTCTTGAGAGTAGTTTGAAGCGTTTAAAAACTGAAACGATCGACCTTTATCAATTGCATTGGCCAAACCGCGGCTCTTATCATTTTCGCCAATATTGGACATTTGATGCAACCAAACAGAAGGTCGAAGATACACCGGGACACATTCTTGATGTGTTGGAAACAGCGGCTCAATTTATCAAAGAAGGTAAGATCCGTCATCTTGGTCTTTCCAACGAAAGTTGCTGGGGGACAGGGCAATTCCTGAAGATTGCGGACGCTAACAACTTGCCTCGGGTGGCGACCATCCAAAACGAATACAACTTGCTATATCGCACTTATGATCTGGATTTGGCAGAATTGAGCCATCATGAAGATGTGGATTTGATCTGTTATTCTCCTGTGGCTGCGGGCATATTGAGCGGCAAATATATCGGTGATAAAACTCCCGCCGGTTCGCGTCGCTCTCATGTGGCAAACCTCGGTGGGCGCTATCAGGGTGATGTGGATGTGGTGACGGCTAAATATGTTGATATTGCCAAACGTCATGATCTGGACCCCACACAAATGGCTCTGGCTTTTTGCCTGACGCGGCCATTCATGGGCTCTGTTATTTTTGGCGCTGTTAGTATGGAGCAGTTGAAAAACAGTATTGGTGCTGCTGATGTGACATTGAGCGATGAGGTGTTAGCTGAAATTCAAACAGTCTATCGCGCTCACACGGTTACAGTTTAGTTTTCCAAAGGGCTTCAAGCGCTATGCGGTAGTTTGGATAAAGATATTCCATGCCAAGTATGGTCTTTGAGCGCGCGTTTGATACCCGCTTGTTTTCACCATAAAATGAGCGGGCCATAGGTGAGAGTTCCGCGGTTTCAAAATCTATTTCTGGCGGGGGGGTAACTCCGGCCAGTTCGTGGGCAAACACAACCACATCCTGAGGTGGGGCAGGTTCATCGTCGGTGATGTTGAACACGCCGCCGATATTTTTTGCCATGGCAAGATTAACTGCACGGGCGATATCATCGCGGTGTATCCGATTGAACACCTGCCCGGATTTCACCAAGCGCCTTGCCGTACCTTTTTCGATATTGACGAACGCGTTGCGCCCCGGTCCGTAAATCCCTGCCAAACGGAATATGGCCAGAGGAATATTTAGCTTTTCAGCGATGGTCTGCCATGCTTTTTCGGCATCCAGACGTTGGATTGAGCGTTTGGAAACAGGTTTGCAGATTGTGCTTTCATCAATCCATTCCCCATCGTGATCGCCATACACCCCAACGGTTGAAAGATAGCCGATCCATTGAAGGTTTTTGCACTGTTTCAGCAATTCGTCGCAAGCGTTTAGGACAGGGTCGCCTTCATCATTGGGTCCGATGGAAATCAGTAAATGGGTGCATTGCTGCAAGGTTTTTGAAACTTCCGCATTCAGGGTTGTTCCATCAAAAACCACAGAAGAGATGCCGGGAATATCAGCCGTTTCACTTTTCTGTCTGCTTGTGCCGGTGATTGTTTCAAATGGCCCCATTGCCGCTTGAGCAATGGCTTTGCCGGAGTAACCCAGCCCAAATATGAACAGGTTTTTCATTTTCTATTCCATTCCTCAAGAACGTGTTCGTCGGATTCACTAACTATATTTTGATCCCGGAAATTTTGAAATTCCTGCTTCGAACACAGTTGGGACAGAGCCCAGATTGCGGCTCCGCGTATGATTGGATTTTCATCTGCCAGATGAGCCGCCGCTTTCGGTATCAGTTTTTCCAGTTTCGAATTGCCAGTGGCGATCAGCACATTTCGGATGAACCGGTCACGCCCAATGCGCTTGATCGGGGAACCGGAAAAAAACTTTCGAAATGCAGCATCATCCAGCAACAGTAATTGAGCCAGTTCGGGGGTTTTTAAATCTTCACGTGCGATCAGTTTTGCCTCGCTCGCCTCATAGGCAAACTTGTTCCATGGACAGACCGCCAGACAATCATCGCAACCGTAAATGCGGTTGCCCATTTGTGCGCGGAATTCCAGATCAATCGGTCCTGCATGCTCAATCGTCAAATAAGAAATACAGCGTCTGGCGTCGAGTTGGAATGGGGCCGGGAAGGCATTTGTTGGGCAAATATCCAGACAAGCTTGACAGCTTCCGCAGCTCTCTTCTCCTGGATCATCTGTTTCCAGTTCCGCTGCAGATAATATCACGCCGAGGAAAAACCAGGAACCGAGTTTTGTCGATACCAAATTGGTGTGCTTGCCCTGCCAGCCAATGCCTGCCTGAGCCGCCAATGGTTTTTCCATCAGTGGGGCAGTATCGACGAAAACTTTGACTTCACTTGCTGACCATTTTGCTAATTTGCCCGCAAGCTGTTTCAGTTTGCCTTTGACCAATTCGTGGTAATCGCGATTGCGCGCATAAACTGAAATTGTCGCCCGGTCAGCTTGTTTCAATGTCTGCAAGGGATCGTAGTCGGGGGCGTAATTCATGCATAATATGATAGCAGATTTTGCGCCATCCCACATGGCTTCAGGTGAGCCGCGGCGAGCAAGGGTTGTCTCAAGCCAGTTCATGGAGCCGTGGCGTTTTTTGGCTACCATGATATTCAGCCTGGCAGCGATTTCTTCTGGCAGTTTTGCTTTCGTAACCCGACAGACATCGAACCCAAGGTCCAGGGCCTCGCGGTCAATTTGACTACGTAATTTCTCGGATGGTGAGGGCTTGCCCACGGATCTTAAAAATCCAGATCGATGTAATGTGAAACAGGCGGTAAGCCAATTACCTTGTCACTTAACAATGGACGAAAAGAGGGACGGGACTTTACCCGTGCGTACCAATCTTTGGCGGCTGGTTCGCTATCCCAGGGAATTTCGCCCAGATAGTCCAGCACAGAAAGCGATGCAGCGGCTGCCAGATCGGCGCAGGAAAACCTCGTGCCGGCAATCCAGTTACGCGATGCCGCCAACCACCCAACATATTGAAGATGGTGTTTTAAGTTAGCCCGCCCGGCACGAATGATGGCAGCATCTGGAGATCCGCCACCTTCTTCCTTGGTCATCATATGTTTATATACGCGCTCAACCACCAAATAGCGGTGCACCTCTTGTTCGGTCTTGTTTAAAAACCAATCCACCAATCGCCGGACCTCTGCCCGTTTTTGCGAGTTTTCAGGCATGAGTCGATTTTCCCGCTGCAGGCTGCCGATGGTTTCATCAAGAAATTCGCCGATAACTCCGCCACCGACAATCGAATCTCCCTCTTCTGACAACATCACAGGTAGCGTGCCAGCGGGGTTCAATTTTAAGAATTCTTCCCGGCGGACCCACGGTTTTTCCTCAATAAATTCACAGGACAAGCCATATTCGCCCATTATAAGTCGAATATAGCGCGAGGGAGTTGACACGGGATGATGGTAAAGTCGAAACATGTGCAATATTTAGCCTGAGTGTGCGATTCGGGGTTTCTGCGATTCGCGAAATCTACGATATAAATGTGTTTTTAACATAGATACTCACCCGTAAATCTGCAAGCAAGTCGATGGAGCAACCATGAGTCCTGAACAAATAATAGTTTTGGCAATTGTGCAGGGAATTACCGAATTTCTGCCAATTTCTTCCTCAGGACATTTGATATTAATTCCTGCATTCACCGACTGGCCGGATCAGGGGATTGTTACCGATGTTATGGTGCATCTTGGCTCTCTGCTTGCTGTGATCGTCTATTTTTGGCGTGATGTGCTGAACCTGATTGGTGGCGGGCTGGACCTGCTGCGTTTCAAAATGACAGACCATGGAAAAATGGCATTGTTCATTTTGGTGGCGACCATTCCCGCGGTGATTTTCGGCCTTTACCTGAAATCATCAGGCATGAGTGCCCAGTTGCGTAGTGTGGAAATTATTGCCTGGAATGCCATCATTTTTGGCATTGTGCTTTACGTGGCGGATCGGGTTGGAAAACGGGTTAAGGTCATGGAAGATATGACTATTGCACCAGCATTAATCATTGGCCTTTCTCAGGCTTTGGCGCTGATTCCTGGCACAAGCCGCAGCGGCATTACCATGTCGGCGGCACGGTTTTTGGGTTTCGAACGGGCGGAAGCTGCAAGGTTCTCGTTTCTGTTGGGTATTCCAGCAATTGCAGGCGCTGGCATCCTTACATTGGCTGAATTTGTTGAAACAGGTCAGTCTGTGCCAACTGACGCGCTTTGGGCTGCGTTTTTGACGTTCTTCTCGGCTATTGCTGCAATCGCATTTCTAATGGCGATGGTGAAGCGCATGAGCTTTTTGATTTTTGTGCTTTACCGTCTGGCACTGGGATTGGTGCTGTTTGCACTGCTTTACAATTGGATACCCGGGATTAATTTGAACCTGACTTAACTGCGTTTGCCGATAAAGTTCTCTTCCAACTGAATTACAGCTTTTTGAGCTTGTTTATTAGCAGGGTAAATTTCCAGCAATTTATACCAGGTCTCCAGTGCTTTTTTCTTATTGCCCAGCCGTTGCAAAATCATGCCTAGACCGGAGAGAGCGCCAAAATGTCTTGGCTCATAGCGCAGAGTCTGTTCGATATCGCGAATGGATTTGCCATATTGGCTCATCAGATAATACAGAGTGGCACGGCGGTTCCAGCCTTCTGAATATTCCGGAGCTAAAGTTATGATTTGATCGAGCAAATCTTCTGCCTCGGCGAACTTTTTCTTATCCATGGATTGCTTGGCAAAATTCATCAATGCGTTGATTGAAGCGGAACCTGAATCTGTCCAATTTGCCCAAATGGTCCTTACAATGCCATTGGCAGCTCCGGTTTTGGTTTCCCGGGCAAGCTGGACAAATAAATCATCTAGGATTTCTGATTTTTGCTGCAGGTTTTCTGCAGGCTTCACAGGGCTAGTCTGTTCATCTCCGCTTTGGGCATGACTCAAGCTGGAAAAACCCAGGGAAAATATAACTGTCAATAAAACGCAAAAAAACTTCATGAGCAGATGGTAATCTGCTTCCCATGAAGATCAAAGCAAAAATGCGTGATATCCGGCTTTATTGTGCCGATGAACGGCACAATATAACTTTGATTAGCCCTGGCGAGCTTTAAAGCGCGGGTTTTCTTTGTTGATTATGTATACGCGACCACGACGGCGAACAATACGGTTAGCCCGGTGGCGACCCTTAAGGGATTTTAGTGAATTTTTGATTTTCATGTTCTTAAACCGCTGAATTATAAGGCCAATTGGACGTTTGTCCGACATGTAGCCTGAATACGAGAAAGCGCGCCTTGAGGCACGCTCGACAATTAAGTTGAGTTATAGTTGTGGGAGGCGAAATGTCAACCTTCGCGTCATCTTACCAGATGTTTCTGCAATTTGTCGTTTATGGTATGGGCGGGGTCGCAGAATGTCGCAATCTAGGTTGGAAACCAGCAGAAATTAGCCTAGTGTTTCAGTGCGAATATTGGGATAAAAAACATGCGTAAATTTTCTGGTTTTGCGGTTGTTAGGGAGGCCATGCGTGCCCACAAGGGGTGGGCAGAGCAGTGGAATACTCCTGAACCGCGCAAACAATATGATGTTATCATTGTGGGTGCCGGTGGGCACGGGTTGGCAACAGCCTATTATCTGGCAAAAGAGTTTGGCATTACCAATGTGGCGGTGTTGGAAAAAGGGTGGCTTGGCGGCGGCAATACTGGCCGTAATACCACGATTATCCGCTCCAACTATCTCTATGACGAATCTGCCGGGATATATAATCATGCGCTGAAATTGTGGGAAGGGTTGAGTCAGGAACTCAATTATAATGTGATGTTCTCCCAGCGTGGGGTGATGATGTTGGCGCATAATGTGCATGATGTGCAGGTGAGTAAGCGCCATGTTCATGCCAACCGTTTGAACGGTGTTGATAATGAATGGCTGACACCGCAACAGGTGAAGGATTATTGCCCGCCGATTAATATTGGAAAATCTGTGCGTTACCCAATTGTGGGCGCGGCCTTACAAAGACGCGGTGGGGTTGCTCGCCACGATGCCGTTGCTTGGGGCTATGCCCGTGCTGCTGCTGATATGGGTGTTCACATCATTCAAAATTGCGAAGTGAAGGGCATTAATCGCGGTAGCGATGGGGCCGTCACTGGTGTTGAAACCACGCGTGGCACGATCAATGCTAAAAAAGTTGGCGTTGTGGCTGCGGGGCATACATCTGTATTGATGGAAATGGCCGGTGTTCAAATGCCGCTTGAGAGTTTCCCGCTACAGGCGCTGGTATCTGAGCCGGTGAAGCCGATATTGCCCTGCGTGGTGATGTCTAGTTCTGTGCATGCTTATATTTCCCAATCGGATAAGGGTGAATTGGTAATTGGTGCAGGAACTGATCAATATGCATCCTATTCCCAAACGGGCAGTATGCATATTCTAACCGATACGCTGGAAGCAATTTGTGAAGTATTTCCGATATTTAGCCGCATGAAGATGATGCGTTCATGGGGAGGGATTGTGGATGTGACGCCAGATCGTTCTCCGATATTGGCCAAAACGCCAGTATCCGGTCTGTTTGTGAATTGCGGCTGGGGAACTGGTGGCTTCAAGGCAACGCCGGGCTCCGGCAATGTCTTTGCCCACACGATTGCAAAAGATGAGCCGCATAAAATCAATGCAGGTTTTACGCTTGAACGATTTAGAAATGGCCGCTTGATTGATGAAGCCGCTGCTGCTGCCGTGGCGCATTAGGGAGAAAAATCATGTTATTAATTCATTGTCCCTATTGCGAAGAGGACCGTCCGGAACTGGAGTTTCATGGGGCAGGCGAAGCCCATATGGAACGACCAAAAAATATGGGCGATATATCGCCCGAGGACTTTGAAAAATTCTTCTTTATTCGTGAAAACAGAAAAGGCCTGGTGTTTGAACGCTGGCGGCATCTGCATGGCTGCGGACGGTTTTTTAATGCAGCTCGGCATTCGGTCAGCGACAAATTTATATGCACCTATAAGGCAGGTGAACCAAAACCTGAATTAAGCGATGAGCAAATCGCTGCGGTTTTACCACCCGCCAAGGGAACGCCGGCAAATGAACCAATCGTCAGCAAAGGAGATGCAAAATGAGCGCTCCAAATCGTATCGCAGGACATGGCAGGCTGAGCCCTTCAAATGCCATTAGTTTCACATTTGATGGCAAACGGTTAGACGCGCTGGAAGGGGATACGCTGGCCTCGGCCCTTTTGGCCAATGGCATTCAATTGATGGGGCGGTCTTTTAAATATCATCGCCCTAGAGGCATTCTGGCCGCTGGTTCGGAAGAGCCGAACGCGCTGATGGATATCGCTCGCGATAACGGACGACGCCAGCCCAATGTGCGTGCTGGTGTGCAAGAAGTTTTTGATGGGATGATGGCTGAAAGCCAGAACCGCTATCCATCGCTGGCCTTTGATGTCGGTGCTGTGAATGATGGATTGGGCCGGTTTTTGCCCGCTGGATTTTATTATAAAACCTTCATGTGGCCTCGTAAGGCTTGGGATAAACTATATGAGCCGATCATTCGTAATGCGGCTGGGCTCGGCAAGACGCCAGTAGAAGCTGATCCTGATAAATATGCCAACCGTTTTTCTCACACGGATATTCTGATCGTTGGTGCGGGCGCTGCTGGATTACAGGCAGCGCTCACGGCTGCAAAATCTGGTTTGCAAGTGGTGCTGGCGGATGAAAACCCGGAACTTGGCGGTTCGTTGTTGAGTGACGGCGATGTCCGCATTGGTGGTAAAGCAGGTGGCGATTGGGCGCGAAATGTTGAAGCGGAATTGCGTGGGATGGATAATGTTACCATCCTGACCAGGACAACTGCCTTTGGTTATTATGCGCAAAACATGATTGCTCTGGTCGAGAGGGTGAGTGACCATCTGGCCAATCCTGATTCGGGCTTAGTGCGTGAGCGGCTTTGGCAAATTCGTGCGGGTAGGGTGATTATGGCAACGGGTGCCATTGAGCGCCATTTGGTGTTTGCTGATAATGACCGTCCGGGCATTATGCTTGCATCAGCGGGGCGCGAGTTCTTGCATAAATATGGTGTCACACCGGGGCAGAATATTGGTGTCTATACCGCATGCGACAGCGCCTATAATGCGGCATTCGATTTGAAACAGGCCGGGGTTTCGATTGTTGCAATTCTTGATTGTCGCCCGAACGTGGATAGCGAATTACTGAGCCGTGCCAATGATTTAGGGATCAAAGTATTGACCAGTCACGCGGTGATCAGCACTTCTGGCCGGTTGCGGGTGAAGTCTATGCAGGTGCGTTCAATCGATGGCGGGAAATCTGAAAAATATGAGATTGATTGCCTGTTAATGTCCGGCGGTTGGACCCCTTCGGTGCATTTGTTTTCCCAGTCTCGTGGCAAGCTGGCCTTTGATGAAGATAAGGGCCGCTTTGTGCCGGATATCTATATGGAAGATTGTGCCAGTGTTGGTTCGTGCAATGGCACGGATGATATGGCGGCGGCACTTGCTGAGGCTAAAGAAAAAACCAATGAAGCAATCAAATTGCTTGGTGGAAAAACCAGCAGAGCCAAGGCATTATCGGTAGAAAATGCGTGTTCCATGGATGGCTTTTTAATTGGCTCTGCAGATGGGGCAGGGCCTGATGATTTCGTCAAAGCTTTTGTCGATTTCCAAAATGATGTGACGGCCAAAGATATCAGGCTGGCGGTTCGAGAGGGCTTCCGCTCAATCGAACATGTTAAACGCTACACAACAACTGGAATGGCCACCGACCAAGGCAAGATGTCCAACATGCACGGGCTGGCGATTGCAGCTGAAATGCTTGGCAAGGATATTCCCGAAGTGGGACTCACCACCTTCCGTGCGCCTTATACGCCGGTGACATTTGGCACCATGGTCAATCATTCAAGAGGTGAGTTATTCGATGTTACACGTCGTACGCCTATGCATGAGGGCGCCGTGGCGAAAGGTGCCGTATTTGAAGATGTGGGCAATTGGAAACGGGCCTGGTATTTTCCGCAAGGTGGCGAAGATATGCATGCAGCGGTAAACCGCGAATGTGCAACCACCCGTAAAATGGCAGGCATGTTTGATGCCTCAACCCTTGGCAAGATTGAAGTTGTCGGGCCGGATGCGGTGAAATTCATGAATATGATGTACACCAACCCATGGGATAAACTGGGCGTTGGCCGTTTGCGCTACGGCATTATGTGCCGCGAAGACGGTTTCATCTATGATGATGGCGTGGTGGCGCGAATGGATAAAAACCGCTTCCATGTAACCACCACTACCGGCGGTGCGCCGCGTGTTCTCAATATGATGGAAGACTATCTGCAGACGGAATTTCCTGACTGGAAAGTTTGGCTGACATCTGTTTCTGAACAATGGGCGGTGATTGCCGTTAATGGTCCCAAAGCCCGTGCAATCATTGAACCTTTGGTTGAAGGCATTGATATGTCTGGTGATGCATTCCCGCATATGAGCGTTCGCGAGGGCAAGATTTGCGGTGTGCCAACACGATTGATGCGCATGTCATTCACCGGGGAAACCGGATTTGAAATCAATGTACCTGCCAATTACGGGCAGGCTGTATGGGATGCTATCTGGGAGCGTGGTGCGCCAATGGGCATGGGAGTTTACGGCACTGAAGCCATGCACGTGATGCGGGCAGAAAAAGGCTATATTATTGTGGGGCAGGATACGGATGGTACCGTTACGCCACATGATGCAGGTCTTTCTTGGGCCATCGGCAAAAACAAGAAAGACTTTGTCGGAATAGGCGGTCTTCGGCGACCGGATCTTGTTGCCAAGGGTAGGCGACAATTGGTTGGCCTTCGTACGCGAGACGGTAATATTGTTCTGGAAGAGGGCGCGCAAATTGTGGAAAATGCGGATGTACCAATTCCCATTCCCATGGTGGGGTTTGTCACTTCATCCTATTGGTCCCAATGTCTGGGACACTCGATTGCGCTGGCATTGGTCGAGAATGGATTTGAGCGTTTGGGTGAAACTGTATTTATCCCCATGGAGGATAGAACGATTGCGGCTGAAATTGTTTCACCTGTTTTTTACGATGCGAAGGGAGGACGGGTAAATGGCTAATCTGGAATTACCGCTTCAATCTCGAATGTTTGCAAATGATGGTATTGCAATTGCTCCTATCGGCTCACTGGAGCGTGTTTCGCTTCGCGCGGACGATAGTGCTTTTGCATCTATCGAAAAAGTGCTTGGCCTGACCTTGCCGAAAAAACCCAAGACCAGTGTCACGAAAGATGACCGGACGGCCCTTTGGATTGGACCGGATGAATGGCTGATATTGGGGCAGGATAATGCTTCCCTGATGCAGGCATTTGGCAAGTTGCGATCACAAAAATTCTCTGCTGTTGATGTCAGTCATCGCAATTGCGCCATTCAGATTTCTGGTGAAAATGCTGTGATGGTGCTTAACACTGGGTGCCCGCAGGACCTTTCTTTGAAGGCATTTCCTGTCGGTGCTTGTAGTCGGACCGTATATGCCAAAGCGGAAATTATTCTGCTTCGAACAGGTGAAAACGAGTTTCATTTGGAATGCTGGCGGTCATTTTCTGATTATGTGTGGAAATTTTTGTTGGATTCTGCCACAAGCTTGTAAAATCGAATCTCTTAAAAATCACCAATAGGCGGTAGTTCGGTGAAGACGGTTAAATCAAGGTTAGTATTGAATTTCCCGGGTTTCGAGCCGACAACGGCTCTGGCGCAGCTTGACCGGTTGAAACATGGTGCTCAGAAAACGGGTGAAATTTGGGGGTTTAAATTTGACCGAGCCAATGCTGACCATGAGGTTGATGCCAATTTTGCAGTTTCAGAATCAACGACCACCGGTGCCAATTGGGAAACGAAAACCAGACTGATTCAATTCAGCTGGAATGATATTATTGCTGATTATGAAAATGCCTCCTATCCGGGCAATTTGATCACTAATCTACCTAAATATCTGGTGTTTTTCATCGATGGTTCGGTGATGAAATATCTAAAGGCCAGCAAGCGATATTTTGGTTTTACAATCTATCCCATTTTATTTGTTGGTATCTTTGCCTGGATCTCATGGATGCTTGCTTCCTATCTCGGGTTTGGTGTGATTTTGACCTCTCTGGTGGCCTTGGCAATTCTGTTGATAATCTTTCGTTGGCCAGGCGATCGGTTTTATCTCAATTTGTCGGTCAATGACTGGGCTTTTGCGCGCGATATGGTCAATGAGGCCAATCCGAGAATTGAAGCTCGCTACGTTGAATTCAGCGATATTATTGCGCGTGAAATCGGGTCCGATGAATATGATGAAATACTGATTGTTGGCCATAGCTTTGGCGCAGTATGGGCCGCCACTGCTCTTGCTAAAGCGCTTGAAGCAAACAACAAATTGCTTTCAAAAAAACCCGTCGTTTTTCTGGCGCTTGGTTCCAGTATTCCAAAAATTGGATTGGTGAAAAATGCCGAGTTTATGCGAGATAACCTTGCTCGTATCATGGCTGAGAAAAATCTGTTTTGGCATGAAATTCAAACAAAAGTTGATATCATCGCGTTTTATAAGTCTGACCCGTTTGAGCAGATGGGAATTACCAATATGGTAGCGCCTTATCTGATCGACCGGGTGAACTATAAGGACGCGATGGAGCCGAAGCGCTACAAGAAAATGAAGCGCTCCTTTTATACGACCCACCGCCAATATATTTTGTACCAAGATAAGCGTGTGCATTTTGATTTCATGCTGCGTTGTTTTGGACCGTTCAATTCGAAAGAACTGGCGCTGGACCAGCAATTGTGCGAAGCGATGGACAAGCAAGGAAATCTGGTAGCGGTTAGGAATACAAATGTCTGATATTGGTTGGAAATTTATGTCCGATGGTGACTGGATATTATTGAGCAAGGTGGTTTGGTGCATTTTTATCGTTGGTTGGGGTATCATTAGATATCGGCCAAACCGACAGGCCCGAAAAGTGAAGATTGGTAAAACCTCGCGCACGTTAAAAGAACGTTTTTCCATGGCAATATCATTTTCAGGCTTGGGTATTGTGCCGGCAATCTGGGTGTTTTCAGGCTATTTTGAGCAGTTTAACTATAGCGTCAATCCCGTGCTGATTCTGATTGGGGCGGTGCTTATTCTTGTGGCATTGAGGTTGTTTCGCATTACCCATAAGGCGCTTGGTGCCATGTGGTCTCACAGTCTGGACTTGCGCGAAGACCATAAGCTCGTGACCAAGGGAATATACGAAAAAGTGCGCCATCCCATGTATTCTGCCTTTTGGCTATGGGCGTTGGCGCAAGCATTTTTGCTTCCGAACTTGCTTGCCGGGTTTGCTGGTCTGGTCGGGTTTGGAACGCTTTATTTTCTGCGAGTCGGGCAGGAAGAGACCATGATGGAAGACGAATTTGGCGAACAATATCGTGACTATTCTGCTCGAACCAAGCGCATTATCCCGGGCATATACTGATTCTATTGCCATAACGGCCAGTAATCATTGGTACAAATCTGAGAATGGTAGAAATTCACTGTGATTTTGCGACATTTGTGCAACACTCGCTTTTGATCTTGATTTGATTTGAGTTTTTTCAATTTATTTCCCTGATGCCCTTTGCAATTAACCATTGATTAAGCATAAATGGATTTATAGGAGGCACAGGGCGGTGCATCTGCAACTGTCTTGGTTTGAAATATTCTAGGTGTTTGGTCTATGTCTTTAATGTCTGTCTTCAAAAATTTTGGAGTGATTACCTGCCTTATCGGCGGCGTTGCGCTTGCTGGTTGTTCGTCAACCGGGTCATCAAGCAGCAATACCGGTTCGGTTAAGCAGAAAGAAGCTAGCGCTCAGAGTGCTAAGACTTCCAAAAAGAAATCATCTAAAGATCAGGTTTCCAGCGCTAAGAAGTCAAAAGACAAAGCGTCTGCCAAGAAGAAGGCCTCTGCCAAGAAAACTGAAAAAGCTAAACCTGTAAAGGTTGCGGTTTTAGCGCAGCGTCCGAGCGAAATTAATCGTCCGACTTCCGGCAAGATTTCACGTACTGGTGAAGTTTATCTTTTGCGCGGTCTGGCAAATGTGTTCTCCCGCGGCATGGATGTGCTGGGCGTACGCCTTGTAAAGAAAGGTGTTGATGCGCGTGTCTATAATCACGGCGCATGGAGAGATCTTGCAAACAATATTATTGCTCGCAACAAGCGCAAGCAGGTTTCCTACCCTATCATCATTATGGGTCACTCCCTCGGCGGAAATGCTTCCGTTATAATGGCCAAATACCTGGGTGACCGAGGTGTGAAGGTTCGTTACGTGGTGGCCTTTGATCCGACCATCACGACATTTGTTGGCAGTAATGTGAAACAGGTGACCAATTACTATCTGCCAAATGACGAGCATTCGAACATTGTGCGCAAGACGCCTAAGTTCACCGGCAAGCTTAGAAATGTTAAAGTGACAAAAATCGCGGGCATTAAGCACACGAATGTTGAGAAAAATCGTGGGCTGCAGAATAAGTCAATTCAGCACATTATGTCGCTTACCAAAAAGCGTAGAAATGGAAAAAAACGTCGGGGATAATGGATCGTTTCGATCCTTATATCTTACGGCAAATGACACACCCCAAGCGGGTGTGTTTTTGTATGTTCACTATGGTTTTGCGGGAAAAGAAGTGAGCCAGATAGATTCTGGCTCCAATATTTCCTGATAATAGGCCATCACTTTTCGAGAAATGCCTGCCTATTTATTTTGACACGCAATTTATCCGAAAACCGGTTCCCACTTTTGGGATTGTGCTTTACGTGCCGGTTTTACCATCACTGTTTATGAATGCGATGCGTAGCATATTTGTGGCACCGGGTGTTCTCAGGGGAACGCCGGCTGTGATGATTATCCTGTCTGAAGGTTCTGCAAACTCTTCCTGACAGGCGATGCTGCAGGCGCGGTCTACCATGTCATCGAGATCACTGGCATCCTGGGTCACAACACAATGCAAGCCCCAGACCAATGCCAGTTTCCGGGCAGTTTTTAGGACTGGCGAAAGAGCAATAACAGGTATTTCTGGCCGCTCTCTTGCAGCCCTTAATCCTGTGGTACCTGATGATGTATAGCAAACAATAGCTGCAAGATTTAAGGTCTCACCAATTTGACGTGCGGCAAGTGAAATTGCATCAGCGCCAGTTGGTTCTGGCTCTGTACGCTGGGCAGCGATAACGCCCTTATAGGTCGGGTCGCCTTCTACCTGTTCGGCTATGCGGTTCATCGTGGAGACGGCTTCTACAGGATATTCCCCTGCGGCAGATTCAGCTGAAAGCATGATTGCATCAGCGCCCTCAAAAACGGCGGTTGCTACATCAGAGACTTCTGCGCGGGTGGGGACGGGAGCTGATATCATAGATTCCAGCATCTGGGTTGCAACAACAACGGGCTTGCCCGCACGTCTGCACATGCGCACAATTTGTTTTTGAATGCCCGGCACACTTTCAATCGGCATTTCCACGCCCAAATCACCACGAGCAACCATAATTGCATCGGATAAATCTACGATTTCCTGCAATCTGGCTACGGCTTGTGGTTTTTCAATTTTGGACATGATGCCAACTTTGCCGCGGGCAATTTTCCGGATTTCTGCCACATCATCGGCGCGCTGAACAAAAGAAAGGCCGAGCCAATCCACCTCTGCCTTGAGGGCTGCATCCAGATCACGCCGATCCTTATCGGTGAGGGCACTTAAAGCAAGTTCGCTGTCGGGCAGACTTACGCCTTTGCCGTTGGACAAATTACGTCCTACGACCACTTCCAACAACGCCTTAGTTTTCCAGCATTTGACGGCTTTAAGTTCCACTCTTCCATCATCCACCAATACCCGGTGTCCGGGTTCCAGCGCCTCTATGACTTCTGGGTGGGGAAGGTGAACACGTTTTTTTGTACCCAGTGCTGGGTCACTGTCAAATGTGATCTGATCGCCGGGTTCAATGGAAATTTTATCATTCTTGAATTTCCCGAGCCGGAGCTTTGGACCTTGCAAATCTGCCAAAATGCCAATGGGCCGAGAATGTTTTTCCTCGACTTCACGAATGATCTTTACGAGATCATTCAACATCTTGTGGTCGGTGTGACTCATGTTGATG
>JAESUH010000251.1 GCA_016763155.1 Rhizobiaceae bacterium | reverse complement strand
GAAAAATCATGAAGGCCTGATGGTTGTTACCAATAATTTGAATGTCGCATTCATTCTCGCGGATGCGCCAGAGATTGAAGTGGTCATAACCGGTGGTGTCGTCAGAAAAAATGATCTTGGAATTGTTGGCGCGGTAGCGATAGACGTGATCAATCAGTTTAAAGTTGATTTTGCTATTGTTGGCACATCGTCAATTGATAATGATGGTTGCTTGCTTGATTTTGACTATCGCGAAGTTCGCATTGCCAAGGCTATTTTGAAACAGGCCAGAAAGCGCATTCTTGTTGCGGATAATATGAAATTTGAAAGGCGCGCGCCGGTTCAAATTGGTCATCTGTCGGACATAGACATTTTTGTTACCGATATCATGCCTTCGAAGGACATTGTGGACATTTGTGAAAGTGCCAATGTTCAGTTGATTGTCACAGGTGTTCCGGAAAATAATTTAAACTCATCCTCTAATCAGTCGCAGCAAGAGTAAGCATGACCTCAGAAGAAAAGCATTTTGATATTCTAATCATTGGCGGCGGCATTAACGGGTGTGGGATTGCGCGCGATGCGGTTGGGCGTGGTTATTCTGTTTGTCTGTGTGAGGCTGGAGATTTGGCGGGGGGAACATCTTCTGCCTCCACTAAGTTGATACATGGTGGATTGCGCTATCTGGAACATTATGAGTTTCGTTTAGTTCGTGAAGCTTTGATGGAACGTGAGGTGATTTGGAAAATGGCGCCGCATATTGTTCATTCGATGCGGTTTGTTCTTCCTCATCATAAAGGATTGCGACCCAAATGGCTGCTGCGTCTTGGCCTGTTTATGTATGACCATCTTGGGGGCAGAAAACTTCTTCCTGCTTCAACGACACTTAATCTCAAAACTGATGAAACTGGAAAATCGCTGAAGCCAGAATATGAAACAGCATTTGAATATTCTGATTGCTGGGTTGAGGATTCTCGTCTTGTGGTTTTAAACGCTCAGGATGCTGAAGAGCGAGGAGCGGATATTCGTACCCGCACGAAAGTTCTATCTGCCCGTCAGCAAAACGGGCAATGGCAAATTGAAACCGAGAATGTCGCGACTGGTGAGCGCCAACAGGTCAGCGCCAATTTGGTCGTAAATGCTGCCGGCCCGTGGGTCGATGAAGTGTTACGCTCGGTGTTTGGCAATAATGATGCGCACAATGTTCGATTGGTGCGTGGCAGCCATATTGTGATCAAGAAGAAATTCCAGCATGATAAGAGCTACATATTTCAAAATGCAGATGATCGCATCGTTTTTGCCATACCTTATGAAGGCAATTATACGCTGATTGGCACAACGGATGCGGAGCACGGCCCGCTAGATGGAAAACCGGAAATCACACCGGAAGAAACTGAATATTTGTGTCAGGCCGCCAGTGACTATTTTTCCGAACCGGTTTCAAGCAATGATATTGTGTGGACTTATTCCGGGGTGCGTCCGCTCTATGATGATGGCGCGTCTGCTGCACAGGAAGCTACCCGCGACTATGTGCTTGTAAAAGAATTGGTCGATGGGCAGGCGCCATTGATAAATATTTTCGGCGGCAAGATAACAACCTATCGCAAACTTGCCGAAGCGATGTTGGCGGATATTGGTAGTTTGATTGGAGAGCGGGGCAAACCCTGGACGAAAGACACCCACCTTCCTGGCGGTGACTTTCCGGTTGAGGGTTTGGGAAACCAGATTAAACTTCTTGAAAAGGAATTTTCTTTCCTTGATCCTTCATATACAATCAGGCTTGTACGGACCTATGGCACGAAAGCTGCCAGCCTTTTGAAGGGGGTTTCCAAGAAAGCCGATCTCGGCATATGCTTTGGTGCAGATCTCTACCAAAAAGAAGTCGAATATCTAAAAAAACAAGAATGGGCCTGTAGCGCGGAAGATGTTTTGTTTCGCCGCACAAAGCTTGGCATTAATTTCAGCAAAGACGAAACTGACGCGCTTAGAAAATTCATGGACGAAACCTAAAACCAAAATTTTGCAGGAGACACACCCCGGATATGGACCCGCGACCCTACAGTAATTTGGCGTTTGGTTTTCTAGCTCCCGCACTCATTGTAATGTTGGTGTGCGGGGTAATTCCCATGGGTTATGTCGCCTATTATTCTGTTCATGATTCATTTGCCGGAAATAATTTCATTTGGGTTGGGAGCGAATGGTTTCAAAAAGTATTGTCCTCTCCGGAGTTTTTTGGAGCGCTTGCGCGTAGTGTAGGTTTTTCAATCTTGGTGCTGGCGATTGAAATACCTCTTGGAATCTATATTGCTTTACGGCTTCCCACCAAAGGAGTGTTGTCGGATATCTACATCATCTTGATGGCGATACCCCTCCTCACGCCAACTCTGGTTGTTGGCTATATCTGGAAGGTGTTGGTTATGCCCCATGCGGGGCTGCTTGGTGGTGCCGCTGCATGGCTGGGTATTGGCTATGATATGAATAATCCAATTGTTGTCTGGCTAACGCTGGCTGCCATGGATACCTGGCACTGGACCAGTCTTGTTGTTCTATTATGTTTTGCAGGGCTTCGCGCCATTCCAGATGCCTATTATCAGGCTGCTCGAATTGATGGTGCCAGTGATTGGGCAATTTTTCGATATATTCAATTGCCGAAGCTGCGTCTTGTGCTGCTTATTGCCGTGTTGTTGAGGTTCATGGACAGTTTCATGATCTACACAGAAGCCTATGTGGTTACCCGTGGCGGCCCCGGAGTTTCTACTACATTCCTGTCTCATGAACTTGTGCAGACTGCGACAATTCAATTTGATTTGGGCGAGGGGGGTGCCATGGCGGTGATCTATTTCCTGATTGTGCTTTGCGTGTCCTGGGCCTTCTTTTCACGCATAATTACTAATCGATCACGCCAAATGCGGAGGGCAGAAGCATGACCAGAAAGGATTCATTTGCTCCAGCCATTTATGTAGTTTTTTTGATGGTGCCTATTTATTGGCTCATCGTCATGAGCTTTAAGACCAATGCTGAAATTGGCAGTGGGCTAACTCTGATACCGCAAAACCCAACGCTCGAAAACTATCAGTTTATCTTCGGTGATCCAGATTGGTATTGGGGATATGTGAATGCAATCATTTATGTTCTGATGAATGTGGTGATATCGATATTCGTTGCCGTTCCGGCTGCTTATGCGTTTTCCCGTTATCGATTTTTTGGCGACCGTTATTTGTTTTTTGGGTTCCTTGCATTTCGAATGCTGGCCCCGGCAATCTTGCTCATTCCATTTGTCCAGATATTTGCACAACTCGATTTGATTGATACCCATATCGCTGTTGCAATCGCCCATTGTTTCTTCAATGTGCCGATCGCGATTTGGATATTGGAGGGATTTATCTCTTCGGTGCCACGTCAAATTGATGAGACCGCAAAAATGGATGGCTATGGTATGATGAGGTTTTTTGCTCGCATTCTACTACCCCAAATTGCTCCAGGAATAGCGGTAACAGCGTTTTTCTGTTTCATGTTTTCCTGGGTCGAATTGCTGTTGGCAAATGCGCTGACCACAGTGCACGCAAAACCAATCGGTGGAATTATGAGCCGTGCGGGTGGATTGCTATTTGGCAATCTTTCCCTGCTTTCAGCGGCAAGTGTTCTGGCTCTAATTCCTGGAGTGATATTGATCATCTTTGTTAAAAACCACTTGGCGCGAGGCTTTTCCATGGGGCAGGTTAGTTGACACCAACCTACAATTCAAAAAGGCGTTCCAGGTAGTTTCTCCAGAAAATACTGGTAGGCCTATTTCTTTCCGGTTAGTTCTGCGCGAATTTCATCGCCATGTTCATCAAGTACGGGGGGAGGGATCACTTCCAATTCCGCCGTGCCATCGAAGCTGAAGGGCGACCTTACGGTTTTAAACTGGCCCATTTCTGGGTGAGTTGCTTCAACTGCAATTTGCAAATGTTTTGCCTGGGGATCTTCCAGTGCTTCATCGGAATCGTAAGCGGGAGAATGAGGAACTTCATTTTCCAGCAGTGCTGCACACCAATCATCGCGTGTTTTGGTTGCAAAGATCGGGGTCAGGACTTCAATCATTGCGTCATGATTTGCGATGCGCGCCGGGCGTTCTGCAAACCTTGGATCTTCTGCCAATTCAGGATGCCCGGTGGCTTTCACAAGACCTTCCCAGAATTTGGGAGGAGACGATAAGTGGATTGCAACCCATTTTCCGTCCGCGCAAGCAAAGGTATAGGATTGTGAAACTTCAGGACGGCTCAATGGTCCCATTACCTGACCTTCGCTGAAATAATGAGTGAAGCTATCCAGATTGAAATGGCACATGGCTTCCAACATAGAAATATCCAGGCGGCGGCCTTTGCCTGTCTTGAAGCGCTCAACGAGTGCCGCCATGATTCCCATTGCCGCGTATTGTCCAGTAACACTATCGGCCAAAGCTGGCCCTATAACGCGTGGGTTTTGCGGTGGGGTAACAAGGCGCAGGAACCCGCTGGCAGCTTGCGCCACAGTGTCATAGGTGGGGCGATCTTTGGATGGGCCGGTCTGGCCGAAGCCCGTAATTGCGCAATAGATCAACCCTGGATTAATTTTGCGAAGCTCTTCCTCACCCGCTCCAAGCCGTTCGGCAATGCCGGGACGGAAGTTCTGTATAAACACATCGGCAGAGGCTATCAAATCATGAAAGGTTTGCAAATCTTCCGGCTGTTTTGTATCGAGCGCAATTGATCGTTTGTTGCGATTATAGGTTTGAAAATGCGGAGAATATAACCCG
>JAESUH010000006.1 GCA_016763155.1 Rhizobiaceae bacterium | reverse complement strand
AGAGCCCCTCACCCACTTCATTTTAACTCGTACCGACATCCAATTGGTGGTGCGCATTGGTACACAAGAAGATGTGTTGGAAGAGGTTCGCGAAGGCATTTCAGACATTGGCTGTTTCTTGAGTAATGAGGATATGCGCAGGCTCAATAATCAGATTATCGGCGCACAAAGGTTGCGATTGGTATGCGCGCCAGATCACCCCCTCGCCGGGCTAAAAAATGTGAGCCCTGCAGAAGTTGCAAAACATGGTTTTGTTGGGCCGCCGCCCGGGTCCATGTTTGGTAAATCAGTTACACGACTACTCAGCGACATCGGCATTCAAGATATGCGCGTGGTTGCGCAAGCTACCGAATATCAGTTTCTACGAGAACTGGTTGCAGGTGGTGTTGGCATTTCCTGCTCACCAGAAAAAAGTGTTGAGGCGGACATTCGATCTGGCCGCCTAAACTTCATTGATGTTAAGGCACCAGACCTTTTGTTCGACATCCGCCTGATATCATTGAAAAATCGCGCGATGAGCGGCCCAATGCAGGAATTAAGCGAATATCTACGCCACAACATGCCGACACTCTAAGCATTGAAATGAATTGGCCTAATTCAAACTTCCTGGACCAAACAGCGAAGGCGTCTTCACACGGCTTTCCAACTTACATCGCATTTAGTTTCTCTACGACATCATAGTCGTATATGGATTTTCGAAATGTTGCATGGGCCGTTATTTCTGCATCACGCACGGCAAGGTCTGCGCAGATAGAATCATAACGCAATCCGTTTTTTCTGGCATTTGTTTGAACATCCGCAACCCGCTGCAGCCTGAATTTTTGGTAAATATCCAGCGCCAGAGAAAAATCGCTGGATGGAGTCTTAGACAAGATGACGGCGAGCGCCATTCCGTCTTCAATGGATTGGTTCGCGCCTTGGCCAAGATGTGGCAACATTGCATGGGCCGCGTCTCCAAGCAGAGCAAGGCGACCATTCACCCAGTGATCCAGCGGATCGCGATCAAACAGGCCCCATCGGAACGTTTTTTCCACATGCGTCAGCAATTCGACCAATTTGTCATCCCAACCGGCGAACTCAGCGCGCAGCATATTGGGGTCACCAGGCTCTGACCAGGATTCACGCTCCGCAACATTTGCCGAAACAAACCCGACGAAGTTGATGAGTTTCCCGGACCTGAGAGGAAATACCAGAAAGTGCTTTTTCTCTCCTAGCCACATTTGCCACGTATCCATAGGCCAATCTGGCATCAATTCATGCGGGATAACGCCACGATATACCAATGAACCAGAATATACAGGATCAGCAGGCGGGACAACATGATGTTGTAACACTGAGTGAATTCCATCAGCGGCAATCACAATATCTGCGTCAATTTTTACGCCATTTTCGAAGCTTACAATTGCTTTATCTGGACTTTGCTCAAAGCCGATACAACGGTGCCCCTCATGTATGACACCCTCAGGCAGACCATCAGCAAGAAGCGAGATCATGTCAGCTCGATGCATTCCATAGACAGCATTCCAACCCGCTGAATCTGTGACTTGAACACCGGAAATTGGAGAACCGTCAAAACGGTAATACTGAGATTTTGAACCAATCAAGCTGCCCGATTTTTCAACAGCCTCTCCCAAACCAACCCTTTGCAACTGCCGCATACTATTTGGGGTAATCATTACACCTGCACCAACTTCACCCAGTTCAGGTGCTTGTTCATAGACGGAAACATTGATGCCATGTTTAAGCAGCGCGTTGGCTGTAAATAGCCCACCAATTCCGCCGCCGACAATAGCAACGTTAAGATCGTTTTTCATTTTGGTAAAGTCCTTTGGGAAGTTCGTTAATCGAACACTATCCGCTATGCGTACAATATTGCAGAGAGCATAGAGATAAGTCAAGGGCAAGAAATGTGTGTTCCAGACAATGAATCGAATTGCCTTCCCATTCGATATAGCGCTGCCATGCTCTTTATGATTGGCTCTTAAATACTCACGCTGAAAAACCTGACGGCACGAAGGCATCGCTGAAAAACGCTTCGTCTTTCAAACCGGCCTTCTCACAAAAATCCTTTTGTGCCGCGTTGATCATCACCGGTGCGCCGCAGGCATATACTTCCAATGCCGCCATGTCGGGATAATCATTTTGTACCGCGTGATGCACCAAACCATCGCGCCCCGTCCAATTTTTGTCAGGACATGAAATTACAGGTGTAAAACTAAACCAAGGATGAGTTGCACCCCATTTTTCCGGCAGAGATCGCATATATAGATCAGCCTCTATGTTTGAGCCCCAATAGAGATGCATCGGTCTCGTTCCTCCGGACTTTATCTGGTGTTCCACGATGGATTTGATTGGTGCAAAACCAGTGCCCGTGGCGATAAGGATTGCTGGTTGATCCTCCCTCTCGCTCAAGGTGAATTCGCCATAGGGAAGTTCGACTTTGAGAGTCGCGCCCTTTTCGAGGTTGGCCAGAATGGTTTGAGAGAATTTTCCGCCCGGCACATGGCGAATGTGGAGTTCCGCACTGTCATTTCGATGTGGTGGATTGGCCAATGAATAATTTCTACTATCACCGTCATCCATTAACACGCGCAAATATTGCCCGGCCCGAAATACAGCCCGGTTACCAATCGGGAAACGCAGATGAATGACTGCCACGTCTGTTATTGGCCGTTCAACTTTGCGAACTCGAACCTCGAATGTTTTGCGTGACACCGGATCGGCAGTTCGAATTCTAACGGGAACGATTTCTAAATCGCTTATTGGGCGGGCCTGGCACAATAAGACATCTTCGAGCGGCCCCGTGCATAGACCTTGCCCTTTGACCTTGGCCTCGCCGCAACTAATTTTTCCAGCACAATTACCACAGACACCTTTTCTACAGGAATAGGGAATGACATAACCAGCGCGCTCGGCGGCTTCAAGCACGGTTTCGCCGTCTTCACAATCGAAAGATATGTCTTCACCGGTTACCGAGATTTTAAAACTCAACAGGAACCTCCAACCAGACGAATTGCACGAATAAGCGGTTCTGGATCGGCAATGTTTTTTCCGGCAATATCGAATGCAGCGCCATGCCCAACACTGGAAAACAAAACGTCACCACCGATGGATACGGCGGAGGCATTCCTTCCAGCCATCAGTTTGATCGGGATATGTCCCTGATCGTGATACATCGCCACAAACACATCGATATCCTTGCGCATGAGCATTGTATCAGCACCTTCGGGGCCGATGATATCAATGCCACGGGCATTCAGTTTTTTGACGGCGGGGACGACAATTTCATCATCCTCTTTGCCAAACAGTCCGTTTTCACCAGCGTGAGGATTGATGCCAAATATGCCAATGCGCGGGTTTGCAATTCCCAAATCGCGCAATGCAGCATCGGCAGCCATTGCGGCTTTTGCAATTAACTCCGGCGTTATGCGATCAAGGGCTACACCGATTGCTTCATGCAATGTGGCGTGCACGATACGCATACCACCGCCGACCAACATTAAGAACACGCTATCTGGTCCTGTAGCCAGAAGTTCCGAAAGCAGATTTGGGTAGCCTGAAAAAACTCGACCAGATTGATTAACTGCGGTTTCCGAATGAGGACAGCCGACAATTGCCCGACCTGTCTTTTGTTTCAACAAGAAAAGGGCATCTTCTACATATCCAATGGTTGCGCGACCGGCGGCTGCGCTCACTATTCCTGGGTCATAGTCAAAAATCGACATTCTGGAGGCATCATAAAGATCGACAGTTTTTGAATTTCCTCCCCAGCGACCATCGCGGGCTTCTACACCAAAGCCAGCGCTCTCCGCGAGCGGTTCGATAATGTGTTTGTCGCCAACAAGTAATGGGCGCAATCCATTGGCATCAAATAGGGAGATCGCGGCCTTCACCGCGATCTCCGGGCCGACCCCATTAGGGTCGCCAATCGTCACCAAAACCGGGAGATTTTTGGCATCGATCATAAGGGGAAAGCCAGTAATGTATCGATATGGCCGCTATCAAGAACGACAATTCGAGTTACCAGTTTCGCGTCATTACCTGCTACACGATAGCGATCAATATAACGCCCGGTTGCGAATAGATCCGTCGGTCCCTCTCGGGTAATCCGGGCCACAATGAAAGAGGTCACGGAATCTAGTTCATCGCCTTCAATGTCGGATATAATTGGCTGCGCCAGAATATGACGGTAGGAATGGCGTTCATACACATTGGCCTCCAGCAGGGAAAGGATGCGATCACGCAACATGCCCTTGCTATCCATCCACATCAGCCCCGCCTCGTAATTTTGAGCAAAATTGTCGGCGGTGGTGATTTTATAGAAACAATCATCAGTGAAGAAATTTGGCCAATCCGCACAGTTTCCATCGTCAATTGCATAGGCATAACGGGCCTGAACCATGCCAATGAGCTGCGTCATCTCCAGAAGTTTTGAGTAATCACTCATAGGCCCATCCTTTCGCGGTATACGCTCCAAAACCCCCTTATTGCAGCCTCGGTAATGCGATCTTCACCAGATTCTACCGCCCGACCGCCCATAGCCAATACTGCGGCCTCATTGGGGGCGCCCTTGGTGCCGCGCTCGACAAACCCGCCGATACAGCCATCTTCCATGGAGATATATCCTCCGGGTCCAACGAGATTAGACTGCTTCAGACGAATTTTTCGTTGTTCGGCCGTGTCTTCTTCAAATCCCAGATAGGTCCAGACCAGATGCATGCTGTCTGTACCCTTGGGCAATATCTGGCGCACGGCGATTGAATTTTGAATTTGATGGAGAACAAAGGTCGGGAAAACAGAGAGTATTTGCAGGGTGATGTCGTCGTCAAATTCCTTGAAATTCTCAAGCAGTGACATGTCTGACAGGCTTAGATCTGTGTCTGAACGAATGCTTTGTTCTGAATAGAGGTCCTTGGTTTCCTTATCCAACGGTGGCCCCTTGTCTACGCTGGAATAGCTAACATGACAGCCGCCATCTTCATTGACGATGATGCCGCCTTTTTGCGAGAGGCGGTTCAATTCAAAGGTGGTGAAAAAGGAATGCAGAATGCTAGCGTGGTAACTGTCCTTGTTATTTTCGATATAGAGCTTCCAGTTATTTGGCAAAACCTGAGTGAAGCGACCCAGGATAACGGGCGTACGACCAGCCAGAACCCGGCTGATCCTGCCCAGCACTTCTTCGCCAAGATAATCTTCAATGTCGTCAACATCTTCGTCAAAGCTACCGAAAATCAATCCCTCAACAACGGCCACTCGCAGTTTTTTTGGGCCTTGATTGGACATTTCGAAATCTTCAGCGATGCCGCCGCATCCCTTGATCCCGTCCTTAAATGCAACGCCAATTAGATCGCCCTGCAAATTGTGGGTCCATGCATGGTAGACGCACATAAAATTCTTGACGTTGCCACGGTCTTCCAGCGCCAGAAGAGAACCACGATGCGCGCAGCGGTTTTCGAATGCATAATATTCCCCGTCCGTGTCTTTGGTGACAATGACCGGAGTTTCTCCCACATGGACCGCAACGAAATCTCCTGGCTCTTCCAGTTCAACTTCCAGACAGAGATAGCTCCAGACCGGGCCATGAAACAGTTTTTCTTTCTCACGTTCAAACACGTCTTCGCGTTGGAATACCCAATAAGGAACTTGAGATGCTCCATATTCTTTGGGCCATTCTGGCCGCTGGTTTTCGATGCCTGATTCCTCGACCATTGCCAGATCCTTCTCGCACAATACGATTTGTTCGATAATCGAACTATTGCCGTTATTCGGATTTTTGTTTACCTTTGGGTATTTTTAATGTCAAGCTTGTTTGGAAATTAGGACAGAAGTTTGAGGCCCAATATCTGACTAATTTTTCAGACAGCAGATTGACCAGAATAATCGAAGGGAAATATTCTTGACTAAATTGCTATTTTTTTCAGGAAGCAGCCGCAAGGGATCGGCAAATTTTCGCCTTGTTCAGGCGGCGTCCAAATTGATGAAAAAGACCTTTGGGGATGATGTGGTCATTACAGATATCAACCTTTCCGACTACGACATACCACCCTATGATAGCGAGTTGGATGGCGAGGCGGAACTTCCTGAAAACGCGCGCAAGTTAAGGAACATTTTGATTTCAAATGACGGTATTTTCATGGGGGCGGACGAATATACCGGTGCCTATTCAGCGCTATTCAGGAACTCAATTGACTGGATGATGCGAGATGAGAGTGATGAAATTCCGGTTTTCCGCGGCAAAGTTATCGCTCTTTGCGGTGCTTCGCCAGGCGGGGTTGGAGGGTTGCGCGGCCAACCTGCCCTGCATCAATTATTAAGTGTGATGGGGGCAATTGTCATCCCGCAACATATTTCGCTTGGCACCTCTTCCAGCCCATTTGATGCCAACGGCGAATTGCTTCCGCGCGTCGAAAAGCAATTACAGAATGGCGTGATTCCAAAACTGTACCACGCGGCAAATACTTCGGTTTCAGATAGCCGGGCCTAGAAAACCAAACTTATTTGAAGAAAAGGGCTATTTCCTTCAGATCATAGCGATTTTTGTAGTCGAAACGACGCGCCAACCCACAACCAATTTGCATCCCTTCCAAACCTCGGTAATAACTCTATAGGAAAAAGCGGGATGCGCATCATATGAGCGATGACAAAAACAATATTGAAAAGAAACCAGCGCGTACACCAGAAGGTATGGCGGGATTGGCCAAGGGGCTAGCAATCATTGAATCCTTTGGCCAGACCCATGAATATCTGACCGTATCAGATGCAGCGCAATATGCAGATATTTCACGAGCAAGTGCACGTCGCTGTTTGCTTACTTTGGCGGACCTTGGTTACCTGACGAAAAGCGGCTCACAATTCCGCCCAACGCCACGAATGCTGCGTCTGGGGGCTGCATATTATGAGGCCTCATCTTTGCCTCAACTTGCGCAAACACATTTAGAAAATGCAAGAAACGAACTTCAAGAGTCTATTGCCTTAGCTGTATTCGAAGATGGCTATTCTGTATTCAACGCTCGCTGTGAAACAGAGCGCATCGTGACTAGCATTGCGAAAATTGGACAGAGATTACCTGCTTTCGCATCTGCAACAGGCCGAATTTTACTGGCTGGCTTCAGTGACGATGAACTCAAGGCATATTTAGAAAGTGCTGATCTGACGGCACTCACGAAATCGACAATTACGGACAAGAAAAAACTGTTCACGCGGATAAGCGAAACGAGAAGCCAACAGTTAGAGATCAGCGCTGAAGAATTGGAAGAAGGCTTGATTTCAATGGCCGTTCCCGTATGCAATCCAAGCGGAGAAACCATCGCAGCGATGAGCATGAGTGCATCAAGTGCCCGAATTTCCATGGAAAAAATGAAGCATGACTATTATCCCATTGTCAAAAAACATGCTGATGCATTATCGCGCACCTTATAGGCCCCTCAGTAAAGTAGCCGCATTAAGAAGAGCGTGATTGAGGGGAACGCGACCAGAATTGATGTTCGGATCAGGTCTGAAGCGACAAACGGCAGTACACCTCGATAGGTTGCAGCGATTGGCGTTTCCTTGGCCATGGCGTTGATGACAAAAAGGTTCATCCCAACCGGCGGGGTGATGAGGCCCACCTCCACCACGATCAGAACCAGAATTCCAAACCAGATTGCAAGCTCATCCGGTGACAGGCCAAAATCGAGGCCAGAAATAACCGGAAAAAATATCGGTATGGTGAGCAGGATCATCGATAGAGAATCCATCACGCAGCCTAGCACCAGATAGATCAACAGGATCAGGGTTAAAACCGTCCATGGGCTCAATCCCTGAACTGTTACCCATTCTGCAACCTCTTGGGGAACCTGAGCCAAGGCCAGAAATCCGTT
>JAESUH010000250.1 GCA_016763155.1 Rhizobiaceae bacterium | reverse complement strand
GGGATCATCCATGCTTGCCTCGATGTGGTCATGCCGTACATGCATGAGCGCAAACAGTTTGGAAAACCGATTGGTGAGTTCCAGCTTATGCAGGCAAAAATTGCCGATATGTATACGGCCATGAATTCAGCGCGGGCTTATGTTTATGCTGTGGCGCAATCTTGCGATCGTGGCGAGGTGACCAGGCAAGATGCAGCGGCATGTGTGCTTTATGCTTCCGAACAGGCGATGCAGCAATCGGTTCAGGCCGTGCAAGCCATGGGTGGTGCTGGCTATCTTTCAGACAGCCCGGTTTCGCGCCTTATGCGCGATGCCAAACTGATGGAAATTGGTGCTGGTACCAGTGAAATTCGCCGCATGTTGATCGGGCGGGAACTCTTCAAGGTAACTGCATGAGCGTTCTTCAATCAAAAATTTCAACACGCTCTGAGCAGTTCACAGCCAATCGTGAAGCTAATCTTGAGGCAATGCGAATAGTCGAAGAAGCTGCTTCAATGGCAATGGCTGGTGGTGGTGAACGTTCGCGGGATCGCCATCTTTCACGCGGCAAAGTGTTGCCCCGTGAGCGGGTGGACAGGTTGCTTGATCCGGGTTCTGCATTTTTAGAAGTAGGGTTGAATGCAGCTCATGGCATGTATGATGGGGCAGCTCCAGCAGCTGGTATCATTGCAGGCGTTGGTACCGTTAGCGGGTGCGAAGTGATGATCGTTTGTAATGATGCAACGGTCAAAGGTGGCACCTATTATCCCATGTCCGTGAAGAAGCATTTGCGGGCGCAGGAGATTGCGGGCGAGAATAATCTCCCTTGTGTTTATCTGGTGGATAGCGGCGGTGCGAACTTGCCAAACCAAGATGAGGTTTTTCCTGACCGCGAACATTTCGGGCGGATTTTTTATAATCAGGCCAATCTCTCCGCCAAGGGGATCGCGCAAATTGCGGTGGTGATGGGATCGTGTACAGCGGGCGGTGCATATGTGCCTGCCATGTCGGATGAGACGATTATCGTTAAAGAGCAAGGGACCATATTCCTTGCTGGTCCGCCTCTGGTGAAAGCTGCCACGGGCGAAATAGTTAGCGCTGAAGATTTGGGCGGTGGCGATGTGCATACTCGGCTTTCAGGCGTTGCCGACCATTTGGCGGATGATGATGATCATGCGCTTGCATTAGCGCGCCGTGCGGTTGCGAATTTGAATATCGTCAAACTTCAACAGCTGGATATGCAACCGGTTGAAGAACCGCTTTATGACCCTGAGGAAATTTTAGGCGTGGTGCCTGGAGATTTGCGCACGCCCTATGATGTTCGCGAAGTGATTGCGCGCATTGTGGATGGGTCTCGCTTTGATGAATTCAAGGCACGGTTTGGCAACACACTGATTTGTGGCTTTGCCCATGTGCATGGCATGCCTGTGGGGATTATCGCCAATAACGGCGTATTGTTTTCTGAAAGTGCGATCAAGGGCGCGCATTTTGTAGAGCTATGTTCAGCTCGAAAAATCCCGTTGGTTTTCCTGCAAAATATTACGGGCTTTATGGTTGGGCAGAAATATGAGGCAGGTGGTATCGCCAAGGACGGGGCGAAACTGGTGACAGCGGTTGCTTCGACCAAAGTGCCGAAAATCACCATGTTGATTGGCGGTTCTTTCGGGGCCGGAAACTACGGCATGGCGGGGCGAGCCTTTTCGCCGCGTTTCCTTTGGACTTGGCCCAACAGCCGGATTTCAGTCATGGGCGGTGAGCAGGCTGCTGGTGTTTTAGCCACCGTTAAACGAGACGGTATGGAACGTCGCGGCGAGGAATGGTCGGTGGAGGATGAAGCAAAATTCAAACAGCCAACCATCGATATGTTCGAAGAACAAAGCCACCCGCTTTACGCCTCAGCGCGGCTCTGGGACGATGGCATAATCGATCCGCGAAAAACGCGTGATGTATTGGCCCTTTCATTATCTGCAGCGCTAAATGCGCCAATTGAAGATACGAAATTTGGCATTTTCAGAATGTAAGGAAGACCAATGTTAACCACACGACTAACTGAACGTTTGGGAATTACCCATCCGATTATACAGGCACCGATGGCAAATGCTGCCGGTGGTGGATTGGCAGCGGCAGTGTCGCGAGCCGGTGGTTTGGGATTCATTGGTGGGGGCTATGGCGACCGGGAATGGATCGCCAATGAGTTTTTAAAAGTTGGCAATCAGCCAGTAGGATGCGGGTTCATTACCTGGACACTGGAACAAGATTCTCGCCCGTTAGATGAAACTTTAGAGCGAAACCCTGCTGCGATATTCCTTTCCTTCGGTGATCCGGAACCCTATGTGCAGCGCATTAAGAAATCTGGTGCTTTGCTAATCTGTCAGGTCCAAACCGTGAAAGATGCCAGACATGCAATCGATGTGGGGGCGGATGTGATTGTGGCACAGGGCGCAGAAGCTGGTGGCCATGGCGAAAGCCGGGCAACCATGACACTTGTGCCGGAAGTTGCCGATATGATTGCCAAGGTTAAGGAAGAAACATTGCTTGTAGCCGCTGGAGGCATAGGCGATGGTCGCGGGCTTGCTGCAAGCTTGATGCTGGGCGCCGATGGTGTTTTGGTTGGAACGCGGTTTTGGGCAAGTAGCGAGGCTCAGGTTCATGCCAATATGCACCGTGCAGCAATTGCCGCTTCCGGCGATGATACATTGCGCACGAATGTGTTGGATGTGGTTCGAAATCTGGATTGGGCTGAGCGCTATACGGCCCGCGCTCTCAAAAACATGTTTTCAGATAAATGGCATCAAAACACCGATGAACTAAAAGTTGCCGCACCGCAGGTAGCCGAAGGATGGGCCGCTGCATGGGGGACTGGCGACACGGAAATTGCCAATACGATCGTAGGCGAAGTGACGGGACTGATATCGGATATTAAACCAGCCGCAGAAATTATCGAGACCATGGTGGCTGAGGCGAGTGATATTATTTCAAATAAATTCAGGCAGAATGTGAAGCAGAAATGACCAAGCCATTTTCTAAAATACTGATTGCTAATCGTGGCGAGATTGCTTGCCGGGTGATGCGTACTGCAAAGCGCATGGGTATTGATACGGTTGCAGTATATTCCGATGCGGATGCTGATGCGTTGCATGTGATGACGGCTGATGAAGCCGTCCACATTGGCGGAGCAGCGGTGGCGGATAGCTATCTCAAAGGTGATGTGATCATTGATGCGGCATTGCAGTCCGGGGCAGAGGCGATCCATCCAGGCTATGGGTTTTTATCGGAAAACCCGGATTTTGTAGATGCCGTTGAAAAGGCTGGTTTGGTTTTCATTGGCCCATCTGCCAGCGCCATTCGTGCGATGGGTCTAAAGGATGCAGCCAAGAAACTGATGATAGAGGCCGGGGTGCCAGTGGTGCCAGGCTATCATGGCAGCAATCAGGATGCGGATTTTCTAGCGGCTGAAGCTGAAAAAGTCGGTTATCCGGTGTTGATAAAAGCGCGGGCAGGCGGCGGTGGCAAGGGAATGCGCCTTGTGGAACGGCCTGAAGATTTTGCAATGTCCCTCGAAGGCGCATCACGTGAAGGCATGGCTAGTTTTGGCGATGGACATGTGTTGATTGAAAAATATGTCACCGCGCCACGCCACATAGAGATTCAGGTTTTCGGCGATAATCACGGAAATGTAGTGCATTTGTTTGAGCGTGATTGTTCGCTCCAGCGCCGCCATCAAAAGGTAATAGAAGAAGCGCCTGCACCCGGTATGACCGATGCCATGAGGAAGGCTATGGGGGATGCCGCAGTGACGGCTGCGGAGGCGATAAATTATTCTGGAGCCGGGACAATTGAATTTATTGTCGATGGTTCCAACGGGCTAAGTACTGATGCTTTCTGGTTTATGGAAATGAATACCCGGTTGCAGGTAGAGCATCCGGTAACAGAATTCATTACCGGACAAGATCTGGTTGAATGGCAATTGCTGGTGGCAAGCGGTGCAAAGCTACCAAAAAGCCAGTCAGAGCTATCGATCAATGGTCACGCTTTTGAAGCGAGAATTTATGCGGAAGATGTGCCTAAAGGGTTCTTGCCAGCCACTGGCAAGTTAGAGCATTTGAGATTTAGCAAGTGCTCTCGCAACGATACAGGGGTTCGTGAGGGCGACGTTATCACGCCGTTTTATGATCCGATGATTGCCAAAATTATCACCCATGGCGCAACTCGTTCCGAGGCGCTTGGCAAAATGGGAAATGCTCTGGCTGATACACAAATTGCCGGAACAGTAACGAACACTTCTTTTCTTGCAGCACTATGTGCCCATGAAGGATTTGCCAAAGGAGAGGTTGATACGGGGCTTATCGACCGGGAACTGGAGGCCCTTATCAAGGTGGATGATGCCAGTTCAAAAGTGATTGCGTTGGCCAGTCTTTGTGTACTCGGATTGGATCACTGTGACGCTTCATTAGGTTCGTATCGAAATTGGGGATCTGCCAGCCATCGTTGTTTACTGGAATTGGATGGTGAGCGGCACGAAGTGTATTCTCATTCAACTAATTCAGACGGGAGCGTTGCCTACGTGGTGGGAGAAGCCAAGCATACGATTGAATTCATCGAGAGAAATGGTGATGAAACAGTTTGCCGGATTGATGGACAGATTTGGAATTTTTCCACAACGCAATATCGCGGCCATCTGGTTTTGTTTGTAGGCGGAAAAACCTTTGATTTCGCGATCCCTGATCCGCTTGCTGGAAGTGGGCACGAAGGGGAAGCCGGAAATCTGGTTGTCGCTCCGATGCCAGGTTTGATCAAGAAAATATCTGCTAAAACTGGCGATGCCGTGAATGAGGGGGATGCCCTACTTGTGCTGGAAGCCATGAAAATGGAGCACACATTGATTGCTCCTCGTGATGGTATCATTGCTGAAATGAATGCCGAGGAGGGCGATCAGGTGGAGGATGGTGCCGTGCTGGTGGTGTTGGAGGATCAGGATGAGTGAACCGAAAAACAACAAGGTTCACATTTTTGAAATGGGGCCACGTGATGGGCTGCAAAACGAAAAAAAATTGATTGCAACAGCCGATAAAATTACCCTCGTTAATATGCTTTCTGAATGTGGGTTTGAAAAAATTGAAGTTACCAGTTTTGTCTCACCAAAATGGGTTCCGCAAATGGCTGATGCCAGTGAGGTGATGGCTGGAATTTTCCGCAAACCCGGTGTGTCTTACACAGTGCTTACGCCAAATATGCGCGGATATGCAGGAGCGCTTGCGGCGAAGGCTGATGAGGTGGCGGTATTTGGCTCAGCATCTGAAGGGTTTAGCCAGAATAATATAAATTGCTCGATTGAAGAGAGCATTGAGCGATTTAAGCCGGTAATTGAGGCGGCTTTGGCCGATGATATTCCTGTTCGTGGGTATATTTCCTGTGTCACCGATTGCCCGTTTGATGGCCCAACGGAACCTACTGCCGTGGCTCGAATTGCAGAAATGCTTTTTAAACTTGGCTGTTATGAGGTTTCTCTTGGTGATACGATTGGACATGCGACGCCAGAAACTATATCAGCGATGCTGGATAAGGTTTTGCAGGTGGTGCCAGCAGAAAAGCTTGCGGGACATTATCACGATACTTTAGGAAATGCGTTGGCAAATATTTCTGCCAGCCTTGAAAAAGGTTTGCGTAGTTATGATGCTGCAATTGGTGGTTTGGGCGGGTGCCCTTATGCGCCCGGTGCAAAGGGAAATGTGGATACAGCTCTTGTCGTGTCGATGTTGGAAAACCAAGGATTTGAAACTGGAATTGACAGCAATAAATTGAAGGAAGTTGCTGAATTTGCTGTTTCGTTAAGGTGATTGCGAAATGAATTTTGAGACTATTAAAATTAAAAAAGATAACAGGGGTGTTGCCACTCTAACCTTGATGCGTGGGGATAAGCACAACGCGCTGAATGCACACATGATTGAGGAACTGACAATCGCGGTTAAAGATCTGGCTGACGATTCTGATGTGCGAATTGTGGTGCTTGCAGGTGAGGGCAAAAGCTTTTGCGCAGGTGGTGATCTTAGCTGGATGCAGGAACAGTTTCATGCGGCCAGAGATCAGCGAATGCGTGAGGCGCGCAAGCTTGCCTATCTGTTACGAAATTTGAATATTTTACCCAAGCCATTAATTTGCCGGGTTCACGGCAATGCATTTGGCGGTGGCCTGGGCATGATGAGCGTGTGCGATTATGTGATTGCCGAAGAGGGTGTGCGATTTGGGTTGACCGAAACCAAATTGGGGCTCATTCCGGCAACCATTGGCCCCTATGTTGTGGCAAGAATGGGCGAGGGCAAAGCCCGTCAGGTGTTTATGTCAGGCGCACTGTTTGGCGCTGAAAAGGCTAAAGAGTTGGGTTTGGTTTCTGAAATTGTGAGCGAGGCAGATTTGGATAGAGCGATAGAAAAAGCAATCGCTCCCTATCTGGAAACGGCACCCCGGGCAGTTGCTGCGGCCAAAGATTTGGCTCGCTCGTTAGGTCCCATCATTGATGAGCAAGTCATCGAGGATACAGTAGTCAGACTTGCCGATGTTTGGGAAGGTGGTGAGGCTCATGAGGGGGTTGGAGCATTTTTTGAAAAGCGCAAACCGGGTTGGGTTGCTTAGGCACCGTTACTAGGTTTTTATAAAAACTGGCATGAAATTATTGGCAGGCATTTTTTCGAAAGCCTGCAAGGATAGGCCGAGTTTTTTTGCCTCCATCTCAACTGTTTCAATTTCACGAATGCCCCATTCTGAATTTCTATTGCGTAGGGATAGATCGAAATCGATATTGCCTTGCCCTATATGTTCGCCGTCAACTTTGTAGGGGCCATACAGGATCAGATGACCGCCGGTTCTCAGATGTTGGGACGCTGATTTCAATAGGCCCAGTGCCACGGACCAGGGCGAAATGTGGATTACGTTGAAACACTGAATGGCGGTTAAACCTGTAGGTGGTGAACCATCTTTGCCAAGCCCCCAATCCTGCGAAGAACCATCAATGAGGCTTGCGGGTTTGACATTTTCAAGCTGCAAATGTTGCGCCCATGCATCTGTGCTATCGCGGCTTGTTTGCTCCGGGTCGCTCGGCCAGAATGTTATGTTAGGGAGTTGGGCAGCAAGTGCGGTGATGTGCTGTCCCGTGCCGCTGCCAATTTCCAGTAAATGGCCGGATTTGCCTTCCAAGACCCCGGTTACAACGGAGCCAATCGCATCAATGTTGCGATGGTAAGATGAGGCATTGAGTCGGTTTGTCATTTCTGCAATGTTCCACATGTTAACGATTGTGCATATCATCGAGGAGGCCGGATGCAATTTCAACCAAAAATGACAGTGGCAGAGCTGAACGAATTTGTGAAAGAGGTATTTCCTGAATCCATTCAGTATCTCTGGCATGCGGAAGAGATTTTGCCCGGTGGGATTCGTGTGAGCATGAAAATTACCGAAAAGGATTTGCGTCCCGGTGGTACGATTTCGGGACCCACGATGTTTTCCCTCGCTGATGTTACTGCCTATCTTTTGATCCTGGCGCATATTGGCAAGGTAGCGCTGGCTGTGACCACCAATTTGAACATCAATTTCCTCAACAAGCCGGTACATGGAGACCTAATTGCCGAAGGGACGTTATTGAAATTGGGCAAACGTTTGGCAGTGTGTGATGTGCGGATTTTCTCCGTGGTTGATCATCAATTGGTGGCCCATGCCACGGCCACATATTCTATTCCTCCGGCGAAATAGGCGCTCTCATGAACGAAATAATTGTTTCCAAATTGATGCGAGAAAGTTTTGCCCCTTACGGAGATGTAATTGAAACCGAAGGTGCGGAGAACTTTGAAATCAACAATGGTTCAACCATCCGCTTTCACGATATGGCTAATGTTCAAATCTTAGGTCAAAATGTTAGAACACTGATAAACATCTTTCGTGGAGATCAGAAAATATTCCCACTGGAAATTGGTATGATGGAACGTCATCCCTTTGGCAGCCAGGCATTTATTCCGATGCAGGGAAGACCATTTTTAGTGGTGGTATCAAGAGATGTTGATGGGGTTCCTTCGAAACCAGAAGCATTTCTTGCGAAGGGAGATCAGGGGGTAAATTATGCGGCGAATACTTGGCATCACCCTCTTTTATCTTTGGAGCCTGATAGCGATTTTCTAGTGGTTGACCGTGGTGGTGATGGGGATAATCTCGAAGAGTATTTTTTCGATCAAACATATTTGATAAAGCAGGTTTTGCCTGTCGAATGAGATTGCAAATTTTTTCTGATTGTTGATACTCATTCGAGAAAGCGAGAAGACCCATGGACCTAAACTACAGCAGCGAAGAAATTGCATTTCGCGATGAAGTACGCGCCTTTTTGGCAGATAAACTGACGACACGCCTATCCAATAAAGTTAAATTTGGAAAACGCCTGACCAAGGCGGATATGGAAGAGTGGCACAGTGCGTTGAATGACCGTGGGTGGCTCGCACCAAATTGGCCAAAAGAATGGGGCGGGGCTGAATGGAGCGCTGTCCAAAACCATATTTTTGATGAAGAAAGTTGGGCTGCCAACGCACCGCGGACCATTCCGTTTGGTGTGAACATGTTGGCGCCAGTGCTCATCAAGTTTGGCAGTGAAGAACAAAAATCTCACTATTTGCCTAGAATTTTGGATGGTACGGATTGGTGGTGTCAGGGGTATTCTGAGCCGGGTGCCGGTTCTGATCTGGCATCTCTTCGCATGAAGGCTGAGCGCGACGGGGACCATTATATTGTTAATGGCCAAAAGACCTGGACCACGCTTGGGCATTTTGCCGATTGGATATTCTGTCTTGTGCGCACCTCCAGCGAGGGCAAGCGGCAGGAAGGGATTTCCTTTTTGCTGATTGATATGAACACTCCCGGCATTGAAGTGCGCCCGATCATTCTGCTTGATGGGGAGCATGAGGTGAATGAGATATTCTTTGATAATGTAAAAGTGCCCGCCGAAAACCTGATCGGTGAAGAGAATATGGGCTGGACCTATGCCAAATTTCTGCTCACCCATGAACGAACCGGCACGGCAAATATTGGCAATTCGCTGGCAGCTTTGAGCGCCATGAAAGAGATTGCTTCCCGTCAAATGAAAAATGGTCAGCCACTTTCAAAAGATCCGTATTTTGCGGCCCGTGTGGCCAGAGTGGAAATAGATCTGCGGGCAATGCAAACCACAAATTTACGAATTTTGGTGGAAGCAGATTCTGGTGCAGCACCTGGACCGGAAAGTTCTATGTTGAAGGTTAAGGGTACGATTATCCGGCAAGAAATCAATGATCTGGCGCGCCGTGCCCTTGGGCCCTATGCTCTGCCATTTTCGACAGAAGCGATGGATGAGGGGCATAATGACGAGCCGATTGGCCCGGACTATGCCAACCCGATTGCCTCTGACTATTTCAACAACCGCAAACTTTCAATTTTCGCCGGCTCGAATGAAATTCAGCGCGGCATTATTTCAAAAACCAAACTGGGGCTGTAGATTATGGATTTTAACCTCAGTGATGATCGACGCATGCTTTCAGAAACTTTGTCACGGTTTTTAGGCGATCAATATTCTATCGAGAAGCGACACGAGTTTGCCGCGTTAGATGATGGGTTTTCGAGGGATATGTGGAACCAATTTGCCGAACTGGGAATTATCGGTGCGCTGTTTGATGAAGCCGATGGCGGTTTTGGCGGTAGCGGAGAAGATATTTCCGTGGTCTTTGAACAGCTCGGTCGTGCCTTGGTCGTGGAGCCGTTTCTACCGTCCTTGCTGGCTGGTTCCCTGATTGGGGAATTGGGCAATGACACGCAAAAAGCGGCGCTGGAGAATGTGATTTCTGGCGAAACGCTGCTGGCCCTTGCCCATGGAGAACCAAATTCACGCTACGAGATTGAGCGAGTTTCGACGACTGCTGAAAAGGGCGATGATGGCTGGAAATTGAACGGTAATAAGTCGGTGGTGCTTGGCGGGGGATCAGCGGATATGCTGGTTGTTTCTGCAAGAACTTCTGGTGAAGAAGATAGTGCCGAAGGTATTTCCCTGTTTTTGGTCAATGCTAAATCTGATGGTCTGGATGTTCGTGAGTTTGGAACGGTTGACGGTTATCCGGCGGCTGAAATTTCCCTTCGAAATGTTTCAGGCGAACTGCTTGGTGCAGAGGATGATGCCTTTCCAGCGATTGAGAAAGCCTATGCAAAGGCTATTTTGGCGGTTTGTGCTGAGGCCATGGGGGCCATGGATGTGGCCAAGGATTTTACCGTGGAATATATGCACCAGAGAAAACAATTTGGTGTGGAAATTGGTAAATTTCAGGCCCTGCAACACCGTATGTCCGATGTATTGATAGAGCTTGAACAAATGCGCTCCAGCATCATCAATGCAAGCGGACATATGGATGATGATCGTATTGTTCGCGAGCGCATGATTTCTTCAGCTAAACATCTTGCCGGGCGCATTGGCCGACAGGTGGCAGAGGAAGCCATTCAAATTCACGGTGGCAATGGCATGACCTGGGAATATGCAGTCAGCCATTATGCAAAACGGATTATTATGAT
>JAESUH010000249.1 GCA_016763155.1 Rhizobiaceae bacterium | reverse complement strand
GGCATACGACGCCCGAGCCTAAGGCGGAGTAGCTCAGTTGGTTAGAGCACGGGAATCATAATCCTGGTGTCGGGGGTTCGAGTCCCTCCTCCGCTACCAACTTAACCCCCATGGTTTCAATTTCGCTGGAACCCAGCGCCTTCTTACCCTTACGGGCCATCAACAGCACTCCAGCCAAGTCACCAAACAGGTCAATTGAAAGCTCGGTTCCAGCCTCATTTGGAGTGAGTACGATTCGGTCGATCAGAGAGCGAATCAGTTCAGCGACCTCTGATCTCGATTCCTCTTTATTCAGCGTTTCGATCAATTTAGTGATTTCACTGCGATATTTAATTGCCATGCTTGGGTGAAGGAGAACCGGTGCTTCTTCCATACCGTCGAGTGTGATCTCAACTTCGCGACGACGAACCCCTATCGCAATCATCTCATCTTTGACGTCCTCACCTGGCACGCCAGACTTGATGGCTTCAATTATTCTCTTGCGCCCTACATCAAGTTTTTCGAGTTCTGATTTTAGCAGACCAATAGTGGCATTCTTTTCCATTCGAATTCGATTGGCATGACGCGCATATTCGTCGCAAAAAACTTCGCACAGTTCCTCATTCATTAGATTTTCCTGAAGCGCCGACACCACGGCTTGTTCAACGACGCTCTGTTCAATCTTCAGGTCATTTTGGCAAGTACCCTTGTTCCGGGCCGTTGAGCATGCGTAGCGGTGGTGGTAGCCCGCTGGTCAGTGCGATACGCACCGCATCTTTGCGAAATTCATCTGTTCGTTTCAGTCCCATAGTTCATCTCCTTTGTTGCAGTAAATGCTATCAAAGGAGCGGCATCAAACCGCGACAGGTCCAAACTATGTCGTCATCTTCGATGACCTGAAACGTTTTGCGCGCGACACGGAGTTTCATATCAAGCTGCGACGTGAGTTCCAAACTCGCGGTGCGCGGATAGAATGCCTGAATTTCAAACTCGATGACTCGCCAGAAGGTAAGTTCGTCGAAACGATCTTTGCGGCGCAAGGCGAACTTGAACGCGAACAAAACCGCCGTCAGGTCATTCAGAAGATGAAGGCGCGTGTAGAGAAGGGCTACTGGGTGTTTCACGCACCCATCGGATATCGCTACGCGTCAGACCGTGTGCACGGTAAGCTCTTAGTGCGTGACGAACCGCTGGCGTCCATTGTTGCTGAAGCGCTGGAAGGCTTCGCCAATGGGCGGTTCCTATCGCAAGCGGAAGTAAAGCGCTTCTTAGAAACAAAGCCCGAATTCCCCAAAGACCTGCCAAACGGTGAAATCCGCTTCTGGAAAGTCACAAAGATGCTTCAGCGGGCGACTTATGCAGGATATGTCGAAGCCCCCAAATGGGGGGTCTCGCTGCGTAAGGGGCATCATGAACCACTGATCAGTTTTGAAACTTTCACCAAGGTTCAGGACAATCTGGAAGAGAAGGCACGGCCTGCGGCACGAAAAGACATCAACGAGGACTTTCCGCTTCGCGGCTTTGTCGCCTGTGATGACTGTGGGCAGCCGATGACGGCCTGCTGGTCTAAGGGCTGTCGTAAGCGTTATCCGTACTATCTTTGCGATACACGCGGCTGCGCTTCAAAGCGCAAGTCGATCCCGCGCGCGAAGATCGAAGATGGTTTTGCAGAAGTTCTTCAGAGCCTTCAGCCCACACATCAACTGTTTGAACTGGCAAAGGCTATGTTCAAGGATGCTTGGGATATGCGACTGACGGAAGCGCACGAAGCTAAAGAAGGCGTGGCAAAGAAACTCAAGGAGCTAGAGAAGCAGATTGAGGGCTTGCTGGATCGGATCGTCGATGCGTCCAGTCCTTCGGTGATCTCTGCCTATGAGGGACGGATAGCGAAGCTCGAACGAGAAAAGATTCTGCTCGCGGAAAGGGCTGCTCGAACGGTGCCTCCGAAGGGTAGGTTCGAAGAGTTTATCGAACTATCGCTTGAGTTCCTATCAAAGCCTTGGAATCTTTACGAAAATGGCAGTCTGGCGCTGAAGCAAACAGTGCTGAGATTGGCATTTGCCGAGCCCCTGCGATACTCTCGCGAAAGTGGTTATCGAACTATCGAAACCACCTTACCTTTCAAGGTGTTAGCAGGATTTGACAACCCAAAAAGTGAGATGGTGCGGTCGGAGAGACTCGAACTCTCACGGGTGTTACCCCACAGCGACCTCAACGCTGCGCGTCTACCAATTCCGCCACGGCCGCGAAGGGTAGAGCTGAACTTGTCAGCTTCGCGCATGTAACAAATCAACAAGCGCGAAACAAGGGCTAATGCGACCATAGGCAGAAAATATTGATATATGATGGGAAATACGCCAAACATGCATTTATGAACAAGCTAAACGCCCCAATTTTGCGAAGTGCAATCGCGCAAGACATGATGTCATCTCTGGGTGATGATGCCCCGGTATTGTGGGATATCGCTGATGGACTGACGCCCTATGATGAAGCTGTTGCGCGCATGGAAGTGCTGGCCAATGAAATATATCAGGGCAATGAACCGGAGCGGGTCTGGCTGGTGGAGCACCCTCCCCTCTATACCGCTGGTACAAGTGCGAATAGCGATGATCTGGTGATGCCTGACCGGTTTCCGGTTTTCAAAACTGGTCGAGGTGGCGAATACACCTATCATGGGCCCGGGCAAAGAGTAGCTTATGTGATGCTTAACCTGAAACGGCGAAAGCCTGATGTTCGCGCATTTGTGGCAAGCCTAGAGGCCTGGATTATTTCAACGCTCGATCAGCTGAATATCAAAGCGGAACGTCGGGAAGACCGGGTTGGTGTTTGGGTGTCGCGCCCGGAAAAACCTCCGCTTGAAGATGGCTCCCCCCGCGAAGACAAGATTGCGGCGATTGGTATTCGACTTAGAAAATGGGTGAGCTTCCACGGAATTTCGATCAACATTGATCCGGAGCTTGAACATTTCAGCGGCATTGTGCCGTGTGGCGTACAGGGGCATGGTGTGACAAGTCTTGTAGACCTTGGTCATCCATTGAGCATGGTGGATTTCGATATTATTCTACGACAGGAATTTGAAAAACACTTCGGGCCTACGATCAACACCACATAGGTAGACAGTTGATATACTGAGTTAATTTCACAGCTGAGAAACTGATTCAGCTTGTTAACGCATTGATTCAAGCTGGGTGGCAATCTGATTCCGCAAAGCCATATAACAAATTGATTTATAACGAAAATTCTAAATTTGAAATTGCCATTTTATGTCTGACACCTTTCATTGGAAACTCACCCAGTGGGTGAGCCTGAATGTTAGGTGGCATTGTCATGCTATCAAGCAGGCTGGTAGAAATCAGATAATCCTTCCCCAGTTCCTTGGAAAGGCTTTCAATGCGGGAAGTGATGTTGATGGTGTCCCCAAGATAGGTGATCTGACGTTTGGAAAAACCGGTTTCACCGGCCACAATCGGACCACCATTAATGGCAAGACGAACTTCAGGTTTCACACCAAACTGTTTGGATATCAAAGCAGCATTTTCGCGGCAAAGTTCAACAATCTCTCTTGCTGTTAACAGAGCGCGTGCATTCTTTACCGGGTTGGATGACAAGGGCCAAGTGACGATGATGGCATCGCCCACATAGGAATGCACCTCTCCGCCCAGACGTACTATCGGTTCATCAAACAGAGTGAATAGCCGATTCAGATATTTGTGAAAATTGATATCGCCGATTTCTTGAGCTGCAGCGGTGGAACCAATCACATCAACGAACATGAATATCCGGTTTTCGCTTTTCGGGCTGTTATATTTTCCCAAAATTATATTCTTTAAAGTACGCCCACCGATGAACAAACGCATTTGCATATAAAACAATACCAAGGCAGCGACAAAAAGCGAGAACCCCAAATCGGTCGTATAGCCACTCAGCCCATTGTCAAAATCTACAATACTCGTGCCGTAAATTTCATCATACACAAGTTGGCACAGTATGATGGTCGAAAGAATAAGAACGGCATGGACGAAAACCCGTACCAATAATAGCGGAATGAATGCGAGTTTTCGAAACAGTGAATTCGGGTTGGAAACGAAAAACAACTCAAACCCAGAGGTTACCGTTGCAATGCCTATACCGATGCTTACTCCAAGCCAAGGAGATACGTTATTGCCCATTGGGGTATAGACCAGCATGACATAGACATAACCGACCAAAGCACCGTAGAAAATTATGGTGAGCCATGTGGTGAATTTCAGGTTTGACTTAGAGAGGAAATTCATTTGGCGATTAAACTCTATTTTGTTTGCGGTTACTTTTTCAGAGCTATGAAAACCTGATGAGCAGATTTCATGTCCAGCCAACGCTTTTCTCGCCGGGCTTCGGCTTCGAAATCCTGGCCCCATAGACTGATTTGCCAGTCTTCATCCACATGGGCTGCCGCCCATGCATCTTCAACCTTTATCGCATCTTCTGCAATTGCAAGGGCAATGATTGCAGAGCCTGTGAGCGAGGTGAAAGTATGGAGCGCTGCCAGCGCAATTGGGTGATTATGCTGCTTTAGACGCGCACCGAAAACCGCCAGTGCTTCCTTTGGCTGGACGGTATGAAGC
>JAESUH010000248.1 GCA_016763155.1 Rhizobiaceae bacterium | reverse complement strand
CAAAGGGATTTGGCTACTCATTATTCCTCGCAATTCGCCAAATGATTGAAATTGGCATGAAATGATACCCTATAGAATGCTACCCAAACCTCAAGTGAATCTGAGATGAGTTAATACGCTCTTTAGTCTGATTGTTTTGATGTTCCAGCTACATTTCATATCGGGATATTAGGTAGTTTGCTCATTAATATATGTGCATAAAATTTCACATTTGTGCTCCTCGTAAGAAAGTATATACTGTGATGTCAAAGACATAAGCTAAAATACTTTACTTGGGCTGATCGTGAGACAGCATATCTTGGAGATGTAAAATGAGTAATATTACGAGGGAAAAAATTTTTAGTAACCAAAAATTGTTTGGCTTGGTTATTGCTGGCGTGATGGCTGTAACGATGGTGGCAATGGGCAATGATGTGGCCAAAGCACAGTCAGCAGAGGAACTTGCCAAGAAACTTGCCAACCCAATTGCAGCGATGATCTCAGTGCCGTTCCAGTTCAACTGGGACAGAGGATATGGGAGCGCTGATGGCAATCAACTTACGATTAATGTGCAGCCGGTTATTCCGATCTCTCTTAATGATGATTGGAATCTAATTTCGCGCACAATTATTCCCATAAAACACCAAGATGATATTGCGGGCCAATCTGGCACTCAATTTGGAATTGGGGACACATTGCAATCCTTGTGGTTCTCACCGAAAGAGCCGACATCATCTGGTCTGATATGGGGTGTTGGGCCGGTAATCTATTTGCCGACCGCGACAGATTCAGCACTTGGTACTGATGAATGGGGAGCTGGGCCAACTGCGATTGTACTTACCCAAATAGGCCCATGGACGATAGGTGGGCTGACCAACCACGTTTGGTCATTTGACGATGCCAACTCCGTCAATGCTACGTTTGTGCAGCCGTTTATTACTTACTCAACTCCTGACGCATGGACGTTCGCTCTCAATACGGAAGCTTCCTATAACTGGAACACGGATGACTGGACTGTGCCCATTAATGCGTCTGTATCCAAACTGGTTACCTTGGGTGAACAGCCGGTCTCTTTTCAGGTTGGTGTTGGGTATTACGCCAACAGTGCCACAGGTGGGGCTGAAGACTGGCGTGCTCGTTTTTCGATGACGTTTCTATATCCAAAATGACCGTTTGAAACAGGTGTAAACCATGGAGAATCCTGTATTTGAATTGATTTTCACTGCAACTGACTACAATAATTGAAACAGAGGATAAAATATGAAGTTCAGTAATCTTGCCTTGGCGACGGCGATAAGCGCATTATTTATGGTTTCTACTCCGGCCTTGAGCGCGGATGAACCAAAATATAAGGCGGATGTTCCTCATTCAATATTAACCCCGGATGAAGTGAAAACCCGTCTGGGAACCTTGCGGTTTAAAGATGGAATGCCGGACAAGAATACAGTGGAACTTGTCTACGACAACCTTGATTTTATGCGTGGCGTTGAAGCGTTTTTGGATGGAATTCCTGCTGCATCAATTTATGCGTTGTGTCGGGGTTTTGGAGATGCCGGCATTGATTCTCAAACGGTTGGTATGTTTGAAGGATTGATGGATGCGCGGTCTTTGTTCCTGACTGCTAACTCCACCACCGTTTATGTGTTGCGGTGCTATGATTTGGAAGATGGTCCAGTTGTGCTGGAGGCACCCGCTGGCGTGCTTGGCCCGGTGGATGATGCATATTTCCGTCATTTAACAGATGTTGGTGTTACCGGTCCTGATAAGGGGAAGGGCGGGAAATATTTGTTCGTGCCACCTGGATATAAGGGTGAGCTGCCAGACGAGGGGTATTTTGTTTTCCAATCCCGCACTTATATGAACTGGCAACTTGCCAGAGTATTTGTGAAAGATGGAGATATCGAAGCAACAGTTGCTGCCGTTAAGGAGACCATGCGGGTTTATCCATATGCAAAGCGGGATAATCCACCGGAAACCAAGTTTATCAATCTTACGGGCCAAAAAGTGAATACTATTCACGCCAATAATTTTGAGTTTTTTGAAGAGATTAATGCAAGCATCCAAAAAGAACCTGCAGATGCATTCCCTGCTGAATTGGTTGGTACGCTAGCTGCAATCGGCATCAAAAAGGGACAGGAATTTAAACCTGACGCTCGCATGCATGCGATCCTTGAAGATGCAATTGCTGTGGGTAATGCAACGGCTCGCTCAATTGATTTTGCACAGCGTGATCCGCGTGGATTTTATTTCCCGGATAGGCAATGGAAAACAAACTTTATTGGCGGCAGTTCTGCATTCTATGACAATGGCGAGCGTATGCTCGATTCCCGAATATTATTCCATTATTATGCGACGGGTATCACGCCTGCGATGGCGGCGAAAATGGTTGGACAGGGTTCCAATTATGCATATTCAGAACGCGATTCCGATGGGGAATATCTGGATGGTGGAAAGACCTACAAGATCACGATGCCCGCACCAATTCCGGTCAATAATTTCTGGTCGTTCATGGTCTATGACAACCAGACCCGCTCAATGCTTGAGACTGATCAGCGTTTAGCCGGGGTGGATAGTAATAATCCCGATTTGGTGGCTGATAAGGATGGCTCCTATACGATCTGGTTTGGTCCCGAAGCACCAAAAGGCCATGAGAGTAACTGGGTCCAGACGATGGCCGGTAAGGGCTGGAATTCGTTGTTGCGCCTCTATGGTCCCCTTGATCCGTGGTTTGACAAGACCTGGAAGCCTGGGGATTTTGAACTGGTGAAGTGAAAACTATATCAGTGGCGGTGTCAGTTGAGTGCCACTGATTTTTGGTCAGACCGGTATGTTGTTCGTCACTCTTGAGATGAATTCTACGTAAATGGCAATGACCATGAGGCAGGTGAAAATTAATGATTTGTTTTTCATACCAAATCGCCACCTGAAATTAGCTTGAAATCACAATGACTTAGTATTACAGATGTGGCAGAGATATTTGGTGGGTTTGACCTTGTGTTATTCTTTGCCGGGTTGAATACAGTATTCTGATACTCACGTTTAGAAGGTATTTATTTAATGATAAAATCGATCACGATATGGATTGGGTGTGCAATCATGTTCTTTTCATTGTCACAACCAAGCTTCGCCCAGACGATGAGTTTTGGTGATGCTGTTGCTGGATGGGCGCAAGCCTGTGGGGGTGACGTGGGTAAGTTTTGTAAAGGTGTGAGACCTGGTAGCAACCAGATGGTTTCATGTTTGGCGGGCAAAGGTTCTCAAATTTGTAAGAAAGCAACCGTTGCATTCAAAGTTAACATGGATGCTCGCTTTGCTGCTCAAGCAGCGGCCCCAAAATTATGCGGCAATGATGCGAAGCGTTTGTGCTCTGGCGTTAAATCTGGTCGGGCAAGATTGCTGCGTTGCATAATGCGAAAAGAAAACTTTCGTGCTGCAAGTCGGCCATGCAAAAACGCTCTGCAGTCTGCTGGTTGGCTGGATAATATTTCCAAAAAAGTAAACTAACCAAAATCCAATTTTGATTGAATGCCCTGTATCGTCATGATGCAAACAAATTACAGGAAAAAGCCATGAAACAATTTGCTAAATTACCACTTTGGGGACTTCTTGGTCTTGCGATGATGGTGACCAGTGCGCAAGCCCAAAACAGGGTTTCTTATGGTCAGGTCATGAAGAGCCTGGTAACCACTACCGGCACAGCTAGACGAGTTGGTATTAATACCGATGCTATCCGACAGGATATTGAAGCGCGTATTGCTGCTGAAGGCACCGAGAATGCTGAAAAACCTTCACCAGTGTTGGACGTGCTGAGAAAATTGCCGCAACTGATTGTACAGATCCAGTTTGACCTGGATAAGGATACGATACGTCCTGAATCCTGGGTAACAATTGGCAAAATTGCAGATGCGTTTCATCATCCATTGCTGGCTGGAAATCGGTTCTTGATTGTCGGGCATACGGATGCTCGTGGCAAACGCCTTTATAATCTGGAATTGAGCCAGCGTCGGGCATTTTCCGTTGCAGAAATGCTCACAGGCACATTCCGCGTCAATCCAAAACGGATTTTGTTTTTGGGATTGGGCGAGGAACAATTGTTTAATACTGCAAAACCAAATGATGGCGTAAATCGTCGGGTTGAACTCATTAATATCGGGCCTTCCTGATACCGGCCCAATTTATATTTACCGATTTGAACCCGGCTTGATGATTGCATCAAGCCGGGTTTTTTGTTTGCGGGCAGTAATTCCCCCTAAATAATTATTTGTTTCTCCGTGTCTAAAAGCAACCGCACGTGTTTCCACATGCTCTGGATAGTTTGTGCAACGGTTTTCAGCCTCAATGATTTCAGGAGCTTAGCTGTTGCAAAACTTTGCGGTTAAATTACTGCGTGAAAGTTGTATATCTGTCGGGGAAATGTCGGGGTCGTGTCGTGGCACTTCAATTGTCTAAGTAATAGAAACTGTTTGTGAACAATAGGAAGATATTCGGTGATCATTAGAAAACTTCGCATGGACAAAGGCTTCTCGCAGGAACAGCTTGCGGGTATGGCTGGCGTGAGTACTCGAACGTTACAACGCATCGAGCGGGGTGCAAATGCGAGCCCTGAAACACTCAAATGTCTTGCCGCTGTTCTGGAAACAGATTTCACAATTTTGAAAAAGGAACAGACAATGCCTACAGAAAACGCCACGGTGCTTCCGGAACTGCAACCTGATGAACGGGAGGCTATGGAATATGTTCGCGATATAAAGGCCTTCTATACGCACGCTATTCAGTATGGCGTAGTCATGGTTGGATTGACCATTTTAAATATTGTCACGAGTCCCGGTTATTTTTGGGCCATTTGGCCTGCCCTTGGCTGGGGGATTGGTCTCGCAGCCCACGGTCTCAGCGTTTTTGAAATCATTAATTTCTTTGGTAATGACTGGGAAAAACGTCAAATCGAGCGACGGTTGGATCAAAAACGACCGAATATATAGAGAATTGTGTAGTGATTAGAGGTGTTTTGGATGGTGCACCGGTCTGGGTATGGCCATTGTTTGTTCTACTGTTATTCATTGGTTACAAAGCCTCAAAGCCACGGCAAACCTCCGTTATTTTGTTTTATTTTTTGCCGTTGCTTGGGTTGATTCCAATAAACAGCTTAGTGCAACTGCCATTTCAAGCATTAGCATGGGTTTGCTTTGGAATTGGATGTGTTGCAGGCGTTTTCGGAGGGTACGCACTGCAAAATAAGTGGCTGCTTGGCAAGCATGGGAGAATTGTTTCGCTATCAGGCGAATGGTTCACAATGCTGGTTTTAATGGTCATTTTCTGGATGAATTTCGCGAGCGGCATGATGAAAACGGTTAGTCCGGGAATCTATTTTACGGAGGGATTTATCGCACTGTTTTCACTTTTGGCAGGAGCTGCCTCTGGAAGCTTTCTCGGACGAGTGTTAAAAGTATTAAATTATAGTCGCACTTAATTTTACCTGGCTAGGCCAAGTCCGACAATTTCAACCTCTGTCACAATTGCCTCCACATTCTCTCAGCACTATGCTGCAACTTCTATCTTTAAATGCCCATCCATTTGAAAGCATGTTGAGCGGATCGCTTGGGGAGGTCACTGCAAACACCATGACCTATCTGGTTGCACGCAAGCTACCCGCGATGCCTCAAAACTAAGAAGTGCGGCAGATAGGCACAATCCGAAAACGGGTTCCCACTTTTCGGATTGTGCTCCAGCATAGTTGTTGGACTACAATATCTGATATTTCGAGGCTACGCCCTAAAAAGGTAGATCCTTTTTGGGAGCTTTTCCCTCGCTTTCTGCTGCAATTGAGGCAGCTTCACCAGCTGCTGTTGCTATAGCTTCCACCTGCTCTGGATTTAGGTCAGGGTGTTTTTCAAGTCCTGGAATTTGCACACGCACTTCTCTGCGGGCAAATTGTATTCCATTCTCTTCAAATGCCTTTTGCACTCGTGCATAGATTTCCTTTCGGATCATCCACTGGGCTCCCGGCTTGGTGGAGAATTTTCCCCTGATAACAATGCCCACATCATCAACATCCGCAACGCCTTGAAATTTGAATGGCTGGATAAAGTTCTCCGCGTGTTCTGGATTTTCCATCATTTCCTGGCCAATTTTCTTGAACAGTTTCCTGACTTTTTCCAAGTTGGTATCAAATGGAACAGTGAAGCGCAGTTTCAAAATTACATAGTCGCGGCTGTTATTTGTGAGTTTAGGAATTTCACCATATGGAATGACATGTACCGGACCGTTCGGATGGCGCAATTGCAGGGACCGGATGGAGATTTTTTCAACGGTTCCCATTATCCCTTCGACCTCGATAAATTCGCCGACACGGAATGCATCATCCAATAGAAAGAATACACCCGAGACGACGTCCTTGACCAATGCCTGAGCACCAAAGCCAATGGCCAGACCAAATACACCTGCACCGGCAAGAAGCGGTGTGGTGTCTAGTCCAAGTTGACTAAGGCCAAGCAGAACAGTCAGGAGGATGACTGAAGTTTGTAACGCCATTTTGATTAACGGCAATACAGAGGCCATGCGGGATTTGCCTGCGCCGCCGCCCTCTTCGGATACTACGGCTCCTCCGACTGGTATGTCTTGAGCAAGTCTGCGATTGACCCAAAGGTTGATCAATTCCCAAGCGAGATAGCCTATAGCTACAATGAGCAGAAAACCGCTTCCTTGTTTTGCTATTTGACCACCAAAGCCCTGTTGAGCCAGATTTGCATATTCAATGCCCCATAATCTTCCGATGACGAAAAACATAAGTGCAATGAAAAATACTCGCCCAATGCGTACATAGCTGTGCTTGGTTTCATAAAAAGCGGCTTCGGCAATCTCGCCTTCGCCCTGCATTTTCGGCACAATTTTACCGATAATTCCGCGAAGCATAGTGTCGAAGAATGGAGCCAATACAATCAACATAATCGTAATGATATTCGCGCCTGGAGGAGTATCAACACTGCCAGTGCTCTTGATAACCTGCATAATGAAGAACTGAAGCGTGATAATGACCATCGAAATTGTTGGCCACCATGCAGCCATTCTTTCTAGTCCCGGTGTCGTAACGTCTTCATTGCCTCGGATGATTGCGGATATTCCGTGCCTGGAACGCCAGGTGGTAAAAATAAGGGCGATGTAAATGAGTATTCCGGCCCAGTAGAGGAATGGCGCGCGGCCATCAATCGGAACTTCCCTAATAACCTGGAGCATAAATAATGCTGCGCCTATCAGACAGGCGATGAAAAGGAAATTCCTATAAACAGTCTGAGATTCAGTATCATTGGTTGAAACCAACCGCTTTGATGAATCCTTGGGAGCTAGTGCGTAGTTAAGGAAAATTATCATTACCCGCGCAATCACAACCAAATAGACGATGGCTGATACGGTTAGAAACTGATCAAACGGATTGTCGAGTAACAACTTTGCTGCAATGAGAGCGGCAACAACAAAGGCTATCAATTTCAATAGGTTTTTTCCGGCGGAAATAGTCAGGGATTTGACCGTGTGGCCGGTGTTTTCGGCGGTTTCAGTTGGGGTGGTCTTTCTCTTAAAATTTAGAATTTTGCCGATAACAAATTCGGCCACGGCACCCGCTAAAAGAACCAGTGCAACTTGAAGGTAAAATAGCAAGTTGCCGCTAAGTCCGCGTCCGCCCAGTGTTTTCAAAATGGCCTGATAACCAGACTGGACTGCAAGTGGAAGGGCCTTGAAATTGCCTACAACAAAATTGGAATAATCTACCCAGACGGTTTCAAATGAATCTATTAATTCTGTGTTCTCAGGCGCTGTAACAGACTCTATCACAGTGTTCTTCGTAGTCATGATCTTCAAAAGTCTGTTCAGGACGGTGATCTCTTCTGCATTCAGATTGGATACGAGTTCCGCTATGTTTTCCTTGGTTACCTGCTCACTCACCGCCCCATTTTCGGAGATCGTGTTGGTTGCAGTCTGAGCAAGGGTGTTCGTTGGTGGCAACGCGAAAAACAGCGAAGTGACCAAAATTACGATTGCTGAGAGGATGTGGACGTGTTGCTTGGCGTTCATTTGAACGGGCCTTTCAAAAAACTAACGATCT
>JAESUH010000247.1 GCA_016763155.1 Rhizobiaceae bacterium | reverse complement strand
TCCCATTTGGCAGAACCAGTGCCGCTTCTATCAAAGACGTGATCGAAGTCATATTTCATGCAAATTCCTACTCAAAAAATTTTGGTTTGGATAAAGAGGATCAATTGTCGGGCCCTATTGCGCAATTCAATCAGCCCTCAAATTCGTTGCGATGCTAACTAATCCGCCCAGCCAAAGAAAGAGTTTTTTGTAATTTGGTCCAGTTGGTCGCAGCAACCAATTCAGATGCGTTCGGGTATACTGGTCCGCCTATTTCACGACCGCTGGAAGCACTGATTTTGAATGTGGCTAGACCCAATTGACTAACCTCTTATTGAGGAAGGTGGCTGGCCATATTTTGCCGAGAAACTGGTGGAAAAATGCGCTGATCCGGCAAAGCCTGTTGCTAATGCAATTTGGGTTGTTGAAAGGGTTGATTGTGTCAAAAAATTATGAGCTTTTTCCAAACGGATATCGCGATAAAAACTCATGGCGCTTTGATCCAGCTTCTCCTTAAAAAGCCTGTTTAGTTGTCGCGAGCTGATATTAGCAAGACCTGCTAATTGGTTGAGGGTCAAGGGGTCCGCGATATGGTTGGTCATCACCTCAAGCGCCACAATTACCGGTCTGCTGGTTGTGCCGTAGCGTTCAACCAAACCAGCGCGCTGGGGGCCGCCGGACGGGCGAATTTGGGTATGCATGAACCAGTCGCTTATTTTAGCGGGCAAAGCAGTGCCGTGATGTTCTGTTATCAGGGCGTGCATCAAATCCAGGGGTGCAATACCGCCAGCGCAGGTTATTCGATCCCGGTCGATGACATAAAGACTGCGCTCGATCATCAATTCTGGCAATCTATCTATCAAGGCTTCGGCATGTTCCCAATGAACTGTCATACGACGCCCGTTCATGAGACCCGCCATAGCAAGAATAACCGGCCCCCCGGAAACACCACCCAATTGCACGCCGTTTTTTGCCAGATGCCGCAACCATTGCAAAGTGGGAGGATCGTTAAATTGTGCAGGTTCTCCACCGGCAACAACCAGCACCAAATCAAAATCCAGCCGCCCGCGTGCGCTGGCATCAGCTGCAATGCTGGCACCTGACGAACTGAATGCGCTTTCACCGGAAACAGCAAAGTGGCTAATCTCGTATAGCTGCTTTCCTGCAAGTTGGTTTGCAGCACGCAAGGGTTCGATTGCTGCGGCATAAGCCATCAGGGCAAATCCGTCGATGAGCAGAAAACCAATGCGGAAGGGAGACGTATTTGCAGCGGTATTGTCCATATTTCAAAATAAACAGGCTATTTTATGGAAGTCAAGCGCATTGGATCAAGCCTAGGATGGTACTAGCAAAGGAATTGTAATGCGATATTCGGCTTTGAAACTCCTCACTCAGGCGCTTACCGGCAATAAGGGCTGGAAGCCTGTTTGGCGTGATCCGGAACCAAAACCTGCCTATGATGTGATCATTGTGGGCGGTGGTGGACACGGGTTGGCGACCGCATATTACCTTGCCAAGCAATTTGGCATTACCAATGTGGCCGTGCTCGAAAAGGGGTATATTGGCGGCGGTAATGTGGGGCGCAATACCACGATTATCCGGTCCAATTACATGCTCCCCGGCAATCAACCGTTCTATGAACTTTCGCTTAAATTATGGGAAGGTCTTGAACAGGATTTCAATTTCAATGCGATGGTTTCCCAGCGGGGCATATTGAACCTATCCCACTCGGATGCCCAGCATGATGGCTATGCGCGCCGTGGCAATTCCATGCACTTTTCCGGTGCTGATGCAGTTCTGCTAGATCAGGATAGTTTGCGCGAAAAGTGCCCTTATCTTGATTTCGATAATGCTCGATTTCCCATCAAGGGCGGCCTGTGGCAACCTCGCGGCGGGACCGTGCGTCATGACGCTGTGGCCTGGGGTTATGCCCGTGGGGCCGACAGTCGTGGTGTTGATATTATTCAAAACTGTGAAGTTACTGGTTTCAAAATAGAGGACGGTCGCTGCACTGGCGTCGAGACTTCACGTGGAAGCATTAAGGCGAATAAAATCGCCGTATGTGTGGCCGGTTCATCCAGCCAGGTGATGGGCATGGCTGGCATGCGATTGCCAATTGAAAGCCACGCATTGCAGGCCTTCGTCACGGAAGGATTGAAACCAATATTGCCCGGGGTCATCACCTTTGGCGCCGGGCATTTTTACGTCTCCCAATCAGATAAGGGCGGGCTGGTCTTTGGCGGCGATATTGAAGGCTATAACTCCTATGCCCAACGGGGCAATTTGCCAGCGGTAGAAGATGTTTGCGAAGGCGGCATGGCGCTGATGCCAATGATTGGGCGCGCACGAATTCTGCGCAGTTGGGGCGGGCTGATGGATATGTCCATGGATGGTTCTCCTTTCATCGACAAGACCCATATTGATGGCCTCTATTTTAATGGCGGCTGGTGCTATGGCGGCTTTAAAGCAACGCCAGCCAGTGGCTGGTGTTATGCGCATTTGCTGGCCAATGACGCCCCCCATGAGTTGGCCACGAAGTTTCAGCTTAACCGCTTTAAAACCGGCTCCATGATCGACGAAAAAGGCATGGGCGCCCAGCCCAATTTGCATTAGAGGAACGAAGATATGATCATCAATCATCCGCTATTGGGCCCACGCGATGCCTCCGAATTTACCTATTTGGGCGATGCGAACCTAATGAATCGCCCAGACTGGCTAAGCGAAAATGCGAGTGAACAATTTTATGAATACCTCTATTTACGCGAAAACCCGGCAGGGGAACATTGCGAACTTTGGTACCACGAACAGGGCGACCGTTCCTGGTTGGTGATCACCCGTAACACCTTGACCAACGAGATCAGCAAAGTGGAATTGGCGCGAGAATTGGAAAGAAGCGCATGACCCAGAAAAATCGTATTGATGGTGGTTTGATTGATCGCAATGAGCCAATCAGTTTCACTTTTGACGGCCGCCAGTTTGAAGGATATTCCGGCGATACACTGGCATCCGCACTTTTGGCCAATGGTGAAAAACTGGTGGCTCGTTCGTTTAAATACCACCGCCCACGCGGCATTTTCACGGCCGGATCAGAGGAACCAAATGCGTTGGTACACCTGCGCCGTGGCGCTTATCTTGAACCCAACACACGCGCCACAGTAGCGGAGCTCTATGGTGGGTTGGAAGCAACCAGTCAAAATTTTCGCGGTTCTTTGAAACATGATTTGATGGCCGTGACGGATGTATTCTCACCGCTATTATCTGCCGGATTTTATTATAAAACTTTCATGTGGCCGAAAGCGTTTTGGGAAAAAATTTATGAACCCATCATACGTTCCTCCGCAGGCTTGGGACGCCTTTCAGGCGAAGAAGACCCTGATATCTACGATAAGGGATATCTACATTGTGATGTGCTCATCATCGGTGCCGGACCCTCCGGGCTAAGTGCAGCTTTGGCCGCCGGGCGCTCAGGCGCGCGGGTAATTCTGTGTGACGAAGATTTTCGTTTTGGTGGACGATTAAACGCCGAAACCTTTGAAGTTTCCGGAATGTCTGGAACCGATTGGGCAATGGAGACAATTGCCGAATTGGCCGCGATGGATAATGTTCGACTTATGCCCCGCACCACCATTTATGGGGCCTATGATCATGGGACTTATGGTGCGCTGGAACGCATTAGCGATCACCTACCCACCAGTGGAAATAAACCGCGTCAGGTGCTTTGGCGGATTTATTCAAAACGCGCAGTTTTATGTGCTGGATCAACGGAACGGCCAATTGCGTTTGGCAATAATGATCGACCCGGCATTATGCTTGCCGGAGCCGTGCGGACCTATGTCAATCGCTGGGGCGCGGCACCAGGCAAACGCGTTGCCATTTTTACTAATAATGACGACGGTTGGCGCACTGCACATGATTTAGCAGCCAAGGGTGTGGAGATAACCGCCATCATCGATAGCCGGGAATGCGCGCCATTAAGCGCACCCGCTGGAGCGGCGATTATCATGGGTGGACAGGTGGTTGATACTAAAGGACGCCACGGCATTACATCTATTACACTGGCAAATGGGCAGCAGATAGAAACCGATTGTCTGGCGGTTTCAGGTGGTTGGAATCCGAATGTTCATCTCACCTGTCATCAACGTGGTCGCCCCGTCTGGCGCGAAAATATCGCAGCTTTTGTGCCGGGCGGAGATATTCCAACTGGCATGATGGTTGCAGGTGCTGCAAGCGGTGAGCTAACATTAGCTTCAGCCTTGAAGCAAGGCCACAAAACCGCAAATTCTGTTGTTAAAGACCTTGGTTTCAAACCATCGCGAAAAGCAGTTTCCAAGGCTGAAGATGAGCCTGTTGAAGTTTCAGCATTTTGGCATGTCAAAGCGAGTAAATCACGCGCATGGCTTGATCTGCAAAATGATGTGACTGTGAAAGACATTAAACTTGCCTATCAGGAAGGCTATCGCTCCGTTGAACATTTGAAGCGTTACACGACCCTTGGCATGGCGACAGATCAGGGCAAGACGTCCAATATTCCAGCACTTGCAATCATGGCTGAATGTACCGGCAAAACTATTCCTGAAACCGGCACCACGATATTTCGCCCGCCCTATACCCCAATCCCAATTAGCGCGTTGGCTGGTCGTTCGCGCGGGAAAAATTTTCGCCCCATGCGCCTTACCCCGAGCGACAAATGGGCCAAGGAACAAGGTGCCGTATTTATCGAAACCGGCATGTGGATGCGGGCGCAATGGTTTCCGCGTGAAGGCGAAAGCCATTGGCGCGAGAGCGTCAATCGCGAAGTGAAGCAGACGCGAAACTCTGTTGGTATTTGCGATGTTACAACCCTTGGCAAAATTGATATTCAGGGGCGCGATGCAGCAGAATTTTTAAACAGGGTTTACGCCAACCCCTTCCTGAAATTGCCTATCGGAAAAGTGCGTTATGGTTTGATGCTGCGCGAAGATGGCATTGTCATGGATGATGGCACCACAGCACGCCTTGGTGAAAATCATTATTTAATGACCACCACTACGGCCAATGCCGTTAGCGTATTTCGCCACCTTGAATTTTGTGCCCAATGCCTTTGGCCGGACCTTGATGTGAAGATGATTTCTGCAACCGAGCAATTTGCCCAGTTTGCAGTGGCGGGGCCAAATTCGCGCAAACTATTGCAGAAGATCGTTGACACTAAGTTTGATATTTCCAATAAAGCCTTTCCGTTTATGGCTTGTGGGGAAATTACTGTATGCGGCGGCCTTCCGGCGCGGCTGTTCCGTATCTCGTTTTCTGGCGAACTGGCCTATGAAATTGCAGTGCCCGCACGCTATGGCGACGCCATGATCCGCGCACTTATGGAAGCCGGTGAAGAATATGAAGTGGTTGCCTATGGCACTGAGGCGCTGGGTGTTATGCGCATTGAAAAGGGCCATGCGGCAGGCAATGAACTAAACGGACAAACAACTGCGCGAGACCTTGGTATGGAGCGCATGGTTTCAAAGAAGAAAGATTGCATCGGTAATGTGCTCTCTGAACGACCCGGATTGAATAGAGAAGATGGCTTGAGCCTTGTGGGTTTCCAACCGGTGGACCGAAAACTTGAACTGAAAGCTGGGGCGCATTTTGTGGCAAAAGGAAATCCTGCAAATACAGAAAATGACGAAGGCTGGATGAGCTCGGTTGCGTTCTCACCGATCCATGGTCATTCCATCGGACTTGGCTTTATCAAACGCGGCCATGAGCGTTTGGGCGAAATTGTTCAGGCGGCCGATCCGCTTCGTTCCAGAAATATCGAGGTGGAAATTGTCTCACCACACTTCATTGATCCCGAAGGAGAACGACTGCGTGTCTGATTTCACTATGGTCGCAACAGCACCACTTGATGGGTATGCCAAAGATTTTGACGGGGTCAGCCTCGCTGAAATTACCAACCGGGCCATTATTTCAATTGCAACTCCTGCCGGTGGCGAAGCACATCTGGCAAAGGCTGTGAAGTCGGCTTTTGGAACCACTCTTCCCAATATCGGAGGGAGCCAGAGCAGCACCTTTTCCAACGGTCAATTTTTAGGGCTGCAGCAGGGACAAACATTTTTCGTCTTCGAACACGATGCGCCAAACGCATTGGAAATTGTTGCGGAACAACTCAAAGATGCGGCCTACCTGAGCGACCAAACCGATAGTTTTGTGATGCTAACCATCTCTGGAAAAAATGCCCGCTTAGCACTGGAGCGAATTTGTCTGATTGATTTGCATCCCGATGCATTTTCAATTGGCAGGGTTGCACGCACTTCGATGGAGCATCTTAGTGTCATCATTAAGCGCACGGATGAAGATACATTTTTTCTGATGTCTCCGCGCTCGTCAGCACTATCATTTTTGCATGTGCTTGAGACATCTATTCACAACGTCACTTAAATCATGCGCATAAAATTTTTGTAGAGCGTTTCTGCAGATTTTTGAAACTCCGACATATGGTCATCGCCAGCTTGTCGCATTGCAGCCAGACCACCGGGGCCTACAATTTCCATCAGGGCTGCGTGATAGGCAGGAATACCCGCCCAGTTTGCAATCGTATCAGGCTCGATTTCCACATGATATTGCAGGGATATTGCCTTTGGCCCAACCCGCATTGCCTGCACGTTACAATCTATTGATTGCGCGAGGATGGTTGCACCTTCCGGTGGTTGCGCCACATGGACCGAGTGCCATTGCAGGCATTTTTGGATTTTACCCATCCCTTGAAATATAGAATCTTCAAGACCGGCATTGGTGAGGTTTATCTCATAGATACCGATCTCGGATGGGTCTTGTAGAGCGCATGTTCCGCCCAGGGCATCGGCCAAAAGCTGGTGACCGAGGCAGAGGCCCAGGAATGGTTTTTCAAGTTCGCGTACCCAATGGCGAATGGCTGCTTTTTCTTCTATCAACCATGGGTATTCATCTTCATCCCAGACATCCATCGGGCCACCCATGACCCAAAGTGCATCAAAATTTTTGAGCGGTGGAATCTTTTCTCCGCGATATAAATGAACCGTCTGCCATTCAATTCCATCACGATCCAGCAGGGCCCGAAGTGAACCCGGATGCTCCAGATCGACGTGTTGAAATACCAGCAGGCGCATTAGCAATCCAATGTGTTATCAAGTTCCCATTGGCTGAGGTGACAGGAATAGTCGTCCCATTCATTGGTTTTCAATTTGATATAAGCGTCAGTGAATTCATCACCCAATTGCGCGCGCAATACCTTGTTATCGGCAAATTTGCGAATTGCATCGATCAGATAAAGCGGCAATTTCTTGGCATCTTTGATGGTGTGCCCCTCGGCATACATATCGATATCGAGGCGCTTGCCGGGGCTGGTCTGGTTTTCAATGCCATCAAGGCCCGCTGCCAGATAACCGGCCATCAGCAAATAAGGATTAACCGCACCGTCAGCCTGACGGAACTCAAATCGGCCCTCATCTGGAACACGGATCATATGGGTACGATTATTGCCGCCGAAGGTCACCGCATTTGGGGCCCATGTGGCGCCGGATGCGGTGGTCGGCGCGTTGATGCGCATATAGGAATTGACGGTTGGATTGGTGATTGCGGCTAGCCCCTCGGCATGAGCAAGAACCCCGCCCATGAAATGATACCCCATTTCAGAAATCCCCAACTCACCGTCGGGATCGTGAGTGAGGCAGGTTTTTTCGTCCAGCGTCCAAAGTGAAGCGTGCACATGGCAGCCATTGCCTGTCAGGTGGCTGAACGGTTTCGGCATGAATGTGGCGCGAAGGCCGTGGTTTTCGGCAACGGATTTTACCATGAAGCGGAAGAAGCACATCTGGTCTGCGGTCTTCAGACTGTCATAGAAATTCCAGTTAATCTCAAATTGGCCGTTTGCATCTTCATGGTCGTTTTGATACGGCCCCCATCCCATCTCGATCATGTGGGTGCAGATTTCCGAGATCACATCATAACGGCGCATTAATGCCGATTGGTCATAGCAAGGCTTGGTCTGGGTATCACGCTCATCGGAAATGGCGGTGCCATCTGCATTGATCAGGTGGAATTCAGGCTCAACGCCTGCTTTCATGCGAAAGCCTTTTTCAGCGGCTTTTGCAATGACTGCTTGCAACACATTGCGCGGTGCCTGTGCGACGGGCTTGCCTTCCATATACAAATCGCCGGGAACCCATGCCAATTCAGGCTTCCAAGGCAATTGTATAACCGCATCGGCATCGGGCATGGCAAACATATCAGGATAGGCCGGGGTCATATCCAACCATGAGGCGAATCCGGCAAATCCGGCACCTGATTTTTGCATACCGGCAACTGCCTGTGTCGGCACCAGTTTGGATCGTTGAACACCGAACAGATCGGTGAAATTCATCAGGAAGAATTTAACACCCTTATCGGCTGCATACTTCTCCAGATCGATTGCCATTACTGCTCTCCCTCAATTGAATTTTTTAGCTTAGCTCATGTTTTTGCCGGGAATCCAGTCGGTTCCTGCCAGCGGCACCTGCGCCATGGCAGCGGCTTCGATGGTCAGTGATACCAGGTCTTCCGGCTCAAGATTATGCACGTGGGACTTGCCGCATGCACGCGCGATGGTTTGCGCTTCCAATGCCATCACCTTGAGATAATTCGCCAAACGGCGACCACCTGCAACGGGATCAAGACGCTTGGATAACTCAGGATCCTGCGTAGAAATTCCCGCAGGGTCGAGGCCCTCTTGCCAATCATCATAGGCACCGGCGGTGGTTCCCAATTTATTATATTCAGCTTCAAGTGCTGGATCATTATCGCCCAGCGCTATCAGCGCGGCTGTGCCAATCGATACGGCATCAGCGCCCAGCGCTAGCGCCTTTGCAACATCAGCACCATTACGAATGCCGCCTGATACGATCAGCTGAACCTTGCGGTGCATGTCCATATCCTGCAACGCTTGAACGGCGGGGCGGATGCAAGCCAGCGTCGGCATTCCAACATGTTCAATGAACACTTCCTGAGTTGCTGCCGTGCCGCCTTGCATGCCGTCTAGCACGATTACATCGGCACCGGCTTTGATTGAAAGGGCGGTATCATAATAAGGTCGCGCGCCGCCGATCTTGATATAAATCGGTTTTTCCCAATTGGTAATTTCGCGCAATTCCTGAATTTTAATTTCCAGATCGTCAGGGCCGGTCCAGTCGGGATGGCGACAGGCAGAGCGCTGATCAATACCCATGGGCAGATCACGCATTTCGGCAACACGTTCGGAGATTTTTTGACCCAGCAACATGCCGCCGCCGCCGGGTTTAGCACCCTGACCAACCACGATTTCAATGGCATCGGCCTTGCGCAAATCGTCGGGGTTCATGCCGTAGCGTGATGGCAGATATTGATAGACCAGCATTTTCGATTGGCCACGCTCTTCCGGCGTCATACCGCCATCGCCAGTGGTGGTCGAAGTTCCGGCAATTGATGCGCCGCGCCCGAGCGCTTCTTTGGCCTGAGCCGATAGAGAGCCGAAGCTCATTCCGGCAATGGTGATCGGGATATCAAGCTCGATCGGTTTTGAAGCAAACCGGTCACCGAGCGTGACATTGGTGCCGCAGGCTTCTCGGTATCCTTCAAGCGGATAGCGCGACATGGATGCGCCGAGAAACAAGAGATCGTCGAAATTTGGCACTTTACGTTTTGCGCCACCGCCTCGAATGTCATAAATGCCGGTTGCAGCCGCACGGCGGATTTCCGACATTGTGTAATCGTCAAAAGTTGCCGATTTGCGGGGCAGGGTATGGGGAGTTTTGTCAGCCATTAGATTTGCCTCAATATGCGTCAACGTTGTCGATATCAAAATTATAAAGTTTGCGGGCGGAGCCGTAGCGTTTGAATTCGCTTGGGTCTGCGTCCATCTCGGCAAGCTCAAGTAATTCTTTCAGCTTGGCCAAATGTTCCGGGCGCATTTCTTTTTCGATGCAATCCGCGCCTAAGCTTTTAACTTTTCCGCGCACAAACAAGATTGCTTCATAAATGGAATCTCCCAGTGCATCGCCCGCATCACCGCACACAACCAAATGTCCGGATTGAGCCATGAAGGCTGACATATGGCCAACTGAGCCGCCGACCACAATATCCACGCCCTTCATGGAAATGCCACAGCGCGAGGAGGCGTCGCCTTCGATTACCAACAAGCCGCCATGGGCCGTGGCACCGGCGGATTCAGAGGCATTGCCTGTGACTCTCACCATACCCGACATCATATTTTCAGCAGTACCTACACCTGCATGGCCTTTGATTATAATTTCCGCGTGCTGGTTCATGCCGCCACAATAAAAGCCTGCGTGACCATTGACGACAACATTTAGCGGCGCGTCCAGACCGCAGGCAATCGCATGTTGACCATTGGTGTTGTTGATCACCCAGTCGACTTCATTGGTGCCTTCAGGTAAATTATGCAGGGTTGAATTCACACCGCGCACACCGATGTCTTTAAGATCAAGTTCAGCCATGATCAGTGCATACTCCCGCCAGAACCCCATGTATAAATTTTATCTGGTTCCGGTTCCCAGATTTTTGCTGTATCTGCTCCGGGCAGATGAGCAATGGCGCGATATTCTGTGGCCATGGCGACCCAATCATCAGTTTCTGCCATCACCGCATGTTTGCAGGCAATCGGGTCACGCACTACGGCAAAGCCGTCGGCTGTGCCGATGCAAAATGTGTAAAAACCATCGAGTTCTTCAAGGCCCGCTTCAAGCGCCTCATGCAAAGTTGCCCCCTGACGCAGCTTCCATGTGAGATAACCAGCGGCTACCTCGGTATCATTTTCGGTTTGAAAGACAATGCCTTCGCGCTGCAGCTTGCGACGCAGGCGGTTATGGTTGGAAAGAGAACCATTATGCACCAGACACAAATCAAGACCGGTGGCAAAGGGATGAGAACCCGCAGTGGTTACCGCACTTTCAGTTGCCATACGGGTATGGCCAATGGCGTGTGAACCGTGGGCTGAGGCAAGTTCAAATTTCTCGGCAACATCTTTTGGCAGGCCGGTTTGTTTGAAAATCTCGATGGAGCGTCCGGAGCCGACAATGCGAATACGAGGTTTGGTATCGATCAGCCATTTCGTAACCTTATCAGCATCCGCATCAGTGATAAGCACGGCATGATCGCCCATTATTTCGATTTTTACATCACAATTGAGCGCCATTTCCATTTCCGCATCCAACGCCTTCCAGGCAATTTCTGGAACATCGCTGGCTAGCGTAAATTTGGTATGATTTTCGTCGACCTCATTGCGATAGATTGCAAAACCTGCAGAATCTGGGCCCCGGTCACTCATCTCAATCAGCATCGGCGCAAACAGTGCGCCAAGCGACGATTGCATGCTTTTATTTTTCAGGTAAAGACCAACGATACCGCACATGGCGCGTCCTCATAACAGAATTGATATTTTTGTAATTCACCCTAACAGGGGCAAAAACATCCGTCAATTCATAGGAAATAAAATTTACTGATAGGAAACTATTTTTTCTGCGTATCCCTGGAATAAGAGATGATCGAAAGAAAGCGGATTGGGAGTTTTGTCATCTCTTCAGGACCATGGGGCGCATTGGCATCAAAAAACAGGCTATCACCGGGATGCAAATTATAGGTGTGATCCCCATGACGATAGGCTACCTCGCCTTCCAGCATATAAATGAACTCAAGCCCTTCATGCTGAAACACCGGAAACACATCCGAGGAATCCTGAAGGGTGATCAGATAGGGTTCAACGGTTAAATCCCCATGGGGGGCGTGGCCAAGCAGCATATATTGATGCCCGGCTCTTGTGCCGCGCCGTTCAATTTCCAATCCATCTCCGGCTTTGACAAACGTTGCCTCCCGGCTTTTTTCGAAACTCTTAAACAAGGTCGTGACCGGCACATGCAAGGCATGGGATAGAGCCTGAAGCGACGACAGGGATGCGGAGGTCGAGCCATTTTCAATTTTTGATAACATGCCACCGGACATGTTCGCCGATTTTGCTAATCTGGAAATGGTCATTCCCAATTGTTCACGCAGGGTGCGAACTTCGCGCCCAATGGACTCTTCCAGCAAATTACCACCGGCCTTAGCTGTGGAATGCGGATTTTGCGCTAAGACCGCCTTGCGACCTTTCGCTTTGGGCTTGTTTTTTTCAGCCATTACTGCTTTCAATATTTTTTCGGAATCATTTATTTCAGTTTGTGATCATATGACTTTCGAGCAAGCTTGTCACAAACGAAAACAACGCAGATCAATTGGTCCACACCCAAGAAAAACGCCGGCCCAAATTGGACCGGCGTTTTTATTTTCAATAATGCCTGACGCTCTAATAGCGGTCGATTGCAGCGCGCGCTTTGTCGCCCGACTCATCGGCATCCATTTCGTGGCTCACTTCCGTCGCCTCGCCGCGCAATTGCAACACGTGCCAGCCGATCCAGAAAACCACCCCGGCAATACACAGTAGAACCTCGGTTCCCTGGAAGGGATAGATTGCCGCGATATCTTTCAGGTCCACGGCCCAACTTGTCATTCCATTAGTAGACATAGGATTTGTCCTTATCTTTCGTTAGATTTAAACCAGAGCTTTTTCAGCGGCAACCACATCATCGATTGCAGCTTGATAAGCTTCCGCAGATTCAAAATCGAGACCCTCGAGTTCAACCTTTTCGGGAATGCGCAACATACCCATGGCCTTCAAAATCTTGGCGACGATCCAGCCCGGCAGGAAGCCAAGCAAACCAAACATGATAATTGCGCCAATAAGCATGCCAAGCGGATTGATTGTTGCATAGCCTTCATAAGGTGAGGATGGTTGTCCCCAAAGCATGAAGCCGCAAATCAGCAGACCGATAACACCGGCATAACCATGCACAGCAACAGCACCCACAGCATCGTCGATTTTAAATTTACGCTCGACCCAGAAATGCAGTTTATAAGCTGCCCAGGCACCAAAGCCCGCGATGAACATGGCCTGTATCGGATGATAAAGATCATTACCGGCAGAAGCCGTGATGATCCCGGCAAGGCCGCCGGAGAATGTCCAGAAAGCATCGCCCTTGGAAACCACATAGGCCACCATCAGACCACCGGATAAAGACATCAGGAAGTTGAAGGTAATTGCCGACAGAGTGGTTGGCGCAAGATAGATGTTGGTTGCTGTCCATGTGGCGCCGACGATCTCGCCGCCAATAACTTCAGGCGAAATGATCGGAATATTACAGGCGGCATAAAAGCCCCAGAAACCGGTATAGATCAGGAACAAGCCCAATGTTACCAGCCACGGATTATGTGGTGGAATATCCCTTGGGGTTCCATCAGCAGCAAACTTTCCAAGACGCGGTCCAAGCACTACCAGAATGCCGAGAGCGAAACCGCCAGCAATCGCATGAATAACGCCAGATGCATAAGCATCGTGATAACCAAGCAACTTGACCATCCAGCCATCCCAATGCCAGCCCCAGGCTGCATCAATGATCCAGGCGAGAGAGCCGATAACTACGGCCAGTATCCAGAATGCACCAGAGCGAATACGCTCCATTACCGCGCCCGAAACAATGGATGCAGCAGTCCAGGAAAACAGCAAGAACGCTGCCCAGAAAACACCATTAATATGATCAGAAAGGTTTGTCCCCATTTTGGGGTCCCATGGCCTGGCGCCAGATGCGGCGGCAAAATCAAGCCCTTTTCCTTCGAAAATAAATGGGCCATTTGGAAATGCGAAATAAATCCACCAGCCGAAGAAGAAGAAAGTGACCGTAATTAACGGTATCACCATAATATTTTTCATCAATGTATGCAGGTGGTTACGCCGCCTGCTTGCCGCTACTTCATAGACACAAAAGCCCACGTGAATCAGAAACATAAAAACCACCGTCACCCAGTAATAAAACTCGGTGAATATCGTGGTTAGTGCATCAAGATTATTTCCCATTTATTTTCCTCCATTTTCAGAAGGGCCATCACAGTTGAATATCTGCCAGAAGAAAATACCTCCCGTATTTTCTTCGCTGCCCCTCTTTGTCCCAAGTTTTTCAGGCTAATTGCAGATTACTAGACGTAAACAGCTGCAT
>JAESUH010000041.1 GCA_016763155.1 Rhizobiaceae bacterium | reverse complement strand
CGGCAGGCCTATCGCGCGGCACCTTCAGACCAGCGTGCTTGGGACTGCGCAAAGCGGCCTAAATCTTGTAAGCTCTCGTTCAACGCGCCTTTGTGTCAATGGATATCCTGGAAGCTGCGTTTGAAGTGGTCTCCGGAGCAGATCGCCGGTTGGCTCAAACGGGAGCATCCTAACGAAGAGCAAAACCGCGTGTCGCACGAAACGATCTATCGTAGCCTTTATGTTCAAACCCGTGGGGTTTTGAAGAAGGAATTGTAGGAATGCCTGCGTAGCCCGCGCGCCATCAGGCGGTCTAGACACGCCACGCAAAAGGGCCTTAAGTTGCGCAGAATCAAAGATGCAATTTCAATTAGTGAACGCCCAGCTGAGGTCGAGGATCGCGCTATTCCAGGTCATCGTTGCCGTCAGGGCATGCTCAGCATGCCTGAGAGGGGGGAGGGCGATTTGATTGTGGGGTCGAACAACAGCTATATCGCTACGCTTGTCGAGCGCCATTCCCGCTTTGTGATGCTGGCGAAAGTTGAGAACAAGGACACACAGAGCGTGATCACAGCCCTTATCAAACAAGCGCGAAAGCTTCCCAAGGAACTCTACAAATCTCTGACTTGGGATCGTGGATCAGAGATGGCAGGGCATCGTAAGTTCACCATAGCCACAAACATCGATGTCTATTTTTGTGATCCTCAGTCTCCCCTCTCATCGCTGCCAGCAGCGACTACCGGGCAATGCGTGGCAGAGAGGTAGCAACGAAAATACCAACCGCCTTCTCAGACAATACTTCCCCAAAGGCATTGATATATCGAGCTTCAGCCAAGCCAAACTCAGCGCTGGCGCACGCCAACTCAACGAGCGACCAAGAAAGACCTTGCAATATCAGACACCAGCGGAGAAGTTTGAGGCCTGTGTTGCAGCGATCCGTTGAAACCGCACCGCATTGTCGTCATTCTAACGCCCGAACACAAATCCAAACTGAATGTCTGCAGTTGGCTTGTTACAACAAGAATTGGGTTTGTCCTGAATGGCTGCAAAGGGCCGTGAGTACCGAATACCAAACCTCGTTGCCAAGGTCACGGTAACCGGTATTTATCATCACTCCCTCCTCTCAAATGCTTCAAACTAACCATGACAACCTCTAAAAGAGAAATTTTGACGAAAAAACGGCGGCACTGATTGGATCAGTGCCGCCAGTAGTTCGTCCTCTGGGAGGAGGAAGAGGACAAATTTCACATCAACTTTTTAGGTCGTATAGCGCTTGGTGCGTTATTTTACTGAATACCCGCCATCAACCCGGATCTCCGCACCAGTGACATAACTGGCCGCATCTGAAATTAAGAATTCGATGACTGAACCAACCTCACGGGGGCTTGCCCAGCGGCCCATGGGTATACGACTGATTATCGCTTCATTGCGGGCTGTATTTTCGCGGGCTTGTCGCGACAATTCTGTTTCAATCCAGCCGGGTGCTACGGCGTTTACCCGAATACCGAGAGGGGCCCAGGTCACAGCCAAGGACCTGGTCAGCGCCGAAACAGCCCCTTTGCTGGCAGTATAGGCAGGGGCATTGGGTGACCCAAAAACGGCCCACATTGAGGAAATATTCACCACGGATCCGCCAGCTTTTTCCAAATATGACTGCAATCCCGTCGTGAGTGCAAACCCTGCATTCAAATTGATATCGATGACTTTTTGAAAACCATCTGGTGTCCATTCTGCGTTTTGGAGGAGGATGCCTGCACAGTTGATGAGAGCATACAAGCCTACATCAGGGTCGAGGGCGGATTTTATTTTGTCCACGTCTTTGATGTCGCATTTCAAGAATTTCAGAGCCTTGGGCGCGTCTGCATCAAGGTCAAGCCCGACCGCTAGAACGTCATACCCTTTGGTCAGCAGATATTGCGCCGTTGCCAGACCAATGCCCGACCCCCCACCGGTGATGAGTACTTGTTTTTGGGTCATGATATCTCCAGTAAATGATTGATAAGTAAATCTATTTGCGCGTCTACCATATGCACGCCTTTATGAATTTTCGCGCCGCGTTCCTGTGCTGTAGAAAGCAGCGTTGTCACGTCAGGTGACATGATGACCTCGGCAACAACAGTGCCCTTTGCCATGTTACTCAGGTCAACCGGCAGCGGGTCAGCTGCGTGCATTCCAACTGAGGTTCCGTTGATGATGACATCCACACCCGCAACATCAGGATCACTCGCCGTGACAGTCAACGCCGGAAAGCGTGCAGCTACTGCGGCGACCAATATAACAGCCTTGGCACGGGTTCTGTTGGCTATACGCAGCTCGCTTACCCCTGCCTGGGCGAGTGCGTGCGCGATGCCGGTTGCCGCGCCCCCTGCCCCAAGCAACAATACAGTCTTGTCCTTGAGTCGATGACCGCTTTTGAGCAGACCTGCGACGAAGCCACGTCCGTCATACATCTCACCCAGGAATTTACCGCCAGGAAATCGGCGCGCAACGTTGCAGACACCCATCGCAGCGGCCTCAGTTGCGAGCGTATCGCATAGCCCAGCAACGGTTTCTTTATGCGGGATCGTTACCACAACGCCTGCGAGATTTTGAATTTGTCGCAGCCCTTGCCATGCGTCTGTTAGATCGGCGGGTGCCACATCCCAAGGGACCAAAACCATGTCGATCCCACGCTCTACACAACGCTCATTAAATCGTGGAGGAGTCTGCAAATGGGTGGAGGGGTGGGAAAGGAGAACCGCAATTTTAGTCGTTCCAGAAATCATTTATTTTTCCTCTAGTACAGCCTATATAATATATGATATATTTTAAACTGTCTATAGGAGACTTATTTATGCAAGTTTTTGGATCGCCCGGACGATACTATCAAGGTAAAGATCTCGTGCAGCGGCTGGATGAATTATCAGCTTATCTTGGTAACAAGGCAGCACTTGTGACTGATCAGAAGGTCGCTGGTTTTTTGACGAGCCCGGTGCAAACGGCGCTGGCCAAACGGGGCGCCACGGTAAGCGCTTATACGTTTGACGGAGAACTGACCCAAGACCTCGTAGACCAACTTGCAGCTCAAATTGCCATTACAACACATGACTTTGTTATTGCCGCAGGTGGCGGCAAGGGTGTCGACGCGGGCAAAGCCGTGGCACATAAGCTGGGCCTGCCGTTGATGACATTACCAACGGCTGCGTCAACTGATTCACCAACGTCAAAAAACTATGTGCTCTATGATGAAAACCACAGAATGACCGGGGTTTTTCACATGGATCGCAATCCCGATACGGTCTTGGTTGATACCAGCATTCTCGCGTCCGCGCCGCCCATACTTCTAAAATATGGCATCGGCGATGCTATTGCGAAAAAATTTGAGGCGCGCCAATGTGCCTGGGCATCAGGGCGCAATATGTTTGGCGAGCGCCCAACGGCAACCGCCCTAGCACTTGCGAATGCATGTTATGATACTCTGCGCATCAATGCCGAAGCCGCCTTACAATGCGCGGGATCTGGTGACCCTAATCCGGCCTTTGAAGCAACTGTTGAAGCCACGATATTGATGGCAGGATTGGGCTTTGAAAGTGGTGGGCTCTCGATTGCCCATGCGTTGACGCGCGGTCTACCGTTTATCCCCGGATTGGGTGCAGCACCCCATGGGTTTTTGATTTCTTATGGGCTGATGGTGCAGTTAAAACTTGAACGCAATGCTGCTGCTGAACATGTTGATCTTTGGAATTGGTTGCCACGCGTAGGGCTTCCCAGATCGCTACAAGATCTGGGTGTGCCGGACCCTGAAGGGTTAGATTTGGATTTGGTGGCCGAGAAAATCGCAGCCGCACCGCATATGGCGAATTTTGAGCGCAAAATTAGCCATGCTGAGTTGATTACTGCGATGAAGAACCCCGCTCCAAATGAGGCATAAGCAGAGCCGGAGCCACGTGGCTCCGGTCAGTTTTTAACGGGAAAAGTTAAACAAGAATGGCGCAGTTACCGCCGCCCCCTTTCATGCGTTCAAACCACCCAAATCCGATTTGTACACACACAGGCCTGCCCGGAATTACGGATTAACAAGGGTCATTCCACGGAAGTCACAGATCACCGGCAATCAGTTTTTGGCTAATTTCTTCGATACCATCGCTGTCCAATTTGTAGTGATGGTAAAGGTGAGTTGGCGGGGCGATCAGGGCGTATTCATCATGAATACCATGGCGATAAAGCCGCACACCACTGCCTACATCCGCCAGAACTTCAGCCACAGCAGCACCAAGGCCACCGATGACGTTGTGCTCTTCGATGGTCATAAGACGCTTGGATTTTGACGCGGCCTGCAGGATGGTATCTCGGTCAATGGGCTTGATTGTGGCCATATCAATTACGCCGACTGAAAGCCCCCTCTCGCGCATCTGCTTTGCCGCTTCAAGTGAAGGATGTACCGGCATCCCGCAGGCAATAATTGTCAGATCATCGCCAATCCCATGCACAACCGCCTTGCCGAATGTGAATGGTGTGTCATCCTTATAAACAACGGGTTCACGCCCCCGACCGATACGGAAATAGATTGGCTCTGGCCAATCGACGCTCGCCTTAATCGCTGCGGCCAACTGTGGGCCATCGGCAGGAGATACAACTGTCAGATCGGCAATCGCCCGCATGGTTGATATGTCTTCCGTGGCGTGATGGGACGTACCGTAAAACCCCAGTGATATACCAGTGTGATGTCCGATGATCCGCACCGGTTGGGCGCAATAGGCAACATCCATACGGATCTGTTCGCAAGCTAGCAGCCCGACAAAAGATGCAAATGTCGCAATAAAAGGCATCTGCCCCGTTGTGGCTAGACCAGCCGCAGCCGTAACCATGTTTTGTTCGGAAATACCAAACTGGATATATCGATCCGGGTATTTCTCAGCGAACAGATTAAGCCCGTTTGAATACTGTAAATCTGCAGAACCGGCGACAACTGGATGCCCGGCTTTGCGCAATTCGATCAAGGCGTTGGACAGGTATGACAAGCCAGGTGTCACCGCATTCAAATTGCGATACTGCCATGATCCTTCGTCGTGAATTTCTGCTGTATATGTCATGCTCAGATTACCCGGCTTTTGATTTCGTCGATGGCGCGCTGTGCGTCGGCTGGAGTTAAATATCCAAGATGCCACCCCGGTTCGGTTTCCATGTAGGTCACACCTTTCCCTTTTATGGTTTTGGCTATGATACAAACTGGGCAGCTACGGGTTTTGTCCGCCTTGACAAAACGCAAAGCTGCGGTCAGCTCGTTAATGTCGTGACCATCAATCACATGCACCTCCCAACCAAAGGCGCGCCATTTTGCGTCGAGCGGCTCGATCCCCATGACATCGTCAACCGCTCCATCAAGCTGAAATCCGTTGCGATCAACAATACACACGAGATTGGACAATTTGTGATGGGCCGCGGAAAGTGCGGCTTCCCAGACTTGGCCTTCCTGCATTTCGCCATCGCCAGTCATCACAAATGTCGTGTAGTCACGGTCATTAAGGCGCGCACCGAGTGCCATACCAACACCCGCTGACAGGGCATGACCAATCGAACCGGACGAAAAATCCACCCCCGGCACCTTGCGCATGTCCGGGTGATCTCCAAGCGGATTGCCAAGGCGCGTATACCCATTAAGAGTGTCTTGGCTGATAAATCCAAACTCTGCATATATTGGGAACAGCCCTACCGCTGCATGTCCTTTTCCCATCAAAAAACGGTCACGGTCAGGATCATCGGGATCATCACGATTAATAATCATCACATCGTAATACAACGCAGCAAACACCTCGGCGGCGGAGAAAACTGAAGAATAATGACCAACCTTGGCAATCTCGATCAAACGGATAGCTTCCAAACGGATAAACTGTGCTCGATCTCGCAAATAACCAATTTCTTCGACCGTTGGAAAATAATTGCCCCATGGTGGCATGTTTGGTTTGGGTGCTGTTGAAGCAGACATTTTGTTTCCTATTTCATATATTTAATTTAGCCGACGCGCGGCCTCAAATTTCCATTGAATTACGCTGCACAAAAAAAATTAGTGTTGGGGTCGCCAATCACAGCAACATTCGTGTTGCAGATTAGCATCACAGCAACTACCCCCAACGGGGCAGCCAAGCATTTTGCCATGCCTCTTCCAAAAACTTCAGCACCCAAGTGGGATACAAATCCTCGGATACAAGTAAGCCTTCCAATGTATATCCAGCCAACCCGTTGCCTATATTAGTGCAGTTTTGCACACCTCTCACAGTGGCGTTTTCTTGTTTTAAAAGATATATGATATTTTTTAAAGCGCAACAGAAAAATGTAAATTTAGCTCGAGATGTTTGGTCTCAGCATTTAATGGGGCGTAATTTTTTCTGAATGGAAGAAAGCGTTTGGGTCAAATTTTAAATTGCAGCGCCACGACCGCGCACGCCATCAAAGCGCCAATACCGAGAAACGCAAGATTCGGCCCTGAAGTTGAATTAGACATACGGGATCAAACCCAAGACCATTTGAATGGAACTTTAGTAACAATCGATCACGGCAACAGGTGGCGTTAGGATTCAGCGGCAGTTCTTTCAGCAACCCACTGAATTAAGATATCGCCCCATTCAATATCATGCTGAATTGCTGCGCGCGCAGCTGCGGGGTCTCGAGCTTCCAGGGCATCAAGAATTGCCTCGTGACGGTGCTCGCCGACAAGTTCTTGACGGGGCACGGTATCGTGAAATTCACCAAGCGTCGGCCCGATCATTGCCCACATATTGGCTATGGAATGCACTATGATGTCCATCCCCGAAGCCTCTGCCAGTAAAAAGTGAAACTTGCGGTTCAATTGCGATGCCCGTTTAGCATCCACACCTGCCGCTTCAAGAAAATTGTCCTGAACAGTACGCATTTTCTGTAACAAGCGCGGCGTGCAATTTTCAGCCACGGCTGCGGCGGTGGCACCCTCAAGTGCTAGGCGGATAAGCTTAATTTGCCGTAAATCCGAAACCGTCAGCTCAGGAACATGGACCGCAGTAGATGCTTTCATCACAAGTGATTTTTCGCTAACCAATCGAAATATAGCCTCTCGAACTGGCGTTATAGAGACATCCAATTCCTTTGCCAAATCACCAATTTTAAGTCTTTCTCCAGCCTCAAACTGGCCATCCATTAACGCTGTTCTTAGTCCAGCATAGACTTTGTCAGACAGTGAAGATTTTGCAATGACCTTAAGGTTAGACACTTTGATTCCTTTGCTATTTTATAGCATATATTTTATTTTTTGTACTGCAAGCACGTTGATTTGGTCTCACCAATTTACGAAATACGCCAGTTCAAATTTTCGCTAGGAAAAACAATAAAGCAAAGAATTCTGTGCAGCGAATTGGTTTGTGAGTGATGGTTGGTTCGAAATCTCCAGTGTATATCTGCCTTACACTGCCACCAACACGCCTACTCCTATTTCTGCGCAAATATGACAATGCAACAAGCCTACCAACTCGATACCTTTTAGTGCAAAATTACGCAAGCTTTCGTCATTTCTGACAAACAAATTCCTGCGCCCTTCGGTTTGCTCCACTAAACGCACTCCGGCCGCATGAAATGACCGACGACAATATTGCGTTACCCGCTATTGCGCCCGTCCGATATTGCAAAGGTAATTATGTAATCGGATTGATCTGCCAAAAGTATCGGCGCGACGGCAAGATGCAGAGCTGTGTCCCGAAATCCAACGCGTTTGGGATGCAACGCATTAGCAGAGACTATAAACGAGCTTCTACAAAACCGAGTTGGTTCATCGCCAAGGCTCTTGGCGATGAAGTTCAATCGCCTGGTTAATAAGCTATAAATGGGAGCCACGGCGCTTGGCGGTCCCCAAACTCATCCGGTGGGATAGGTCCCGTCCGGGGAAAGGGGCAGAACGCCCTCAGACTGTCTTATGTAATAAATCCATACCGCAGTAAAAAATTACAATCCAAGGTAGGCCTTTTTAAGGTGCTCATTGGCCAAGAGCTCTTGGCCCGATCCGGAAATTGTGATTTCACCGTTTTCCAGCACATATCCCGCATCAGCCATTTCAAGCACCTGAAATACATTTTGCTCAATGATCAAAATGGCGAGATCCAATTGCCGGATGCGCTCAATGGATTCGAACAATCGGTCAACCATAATAGGAGCAAGCCCCAATGAAGGCTCATCCAGGGCCAAAACCTTGGGCTTAGCCATCAGTGCGCGTCCTACTGCCACCATTTGCTGCTGACCACCCGACAAACTGTTTGCCGGGTCATTGCGTTTCTCTTTTAAAATCGGGAATAGGTCAAAAACCTCTCTTTTAGTTTCATCACGCACTTTCCGCGCATTGGGATTATGAGCCCCGACTATAAGGTTTTCTTCAACCGACATTTCCGGAAATAGTTGTTTACCTTCAGGCGATAATGCAAATCCTGCTTCGACAATTTTGTAAGCAGGCATGTCGCCTAAACTTTTTCCATACAGCTTTACCTCGCCGCTCCGCATCGGTAGCAAGCCAGAAACCGTACGCAGAAAAGTCGTTTTCCCCGCACCATTTGCGCCAATCAGGGCAACGATACTACTGGGTGGAACATCAAAGCTGATCCCGTTGAGAACATTTGCATCGCCGTAACCAGCGGACAAATTGCGAACCTCAAGTGCTTTGTTGCTGGACATATTTTTCTCCAAAATAGGCTTTCATAACTTCTGGATCATTGACCACTTCTTCCGGATTTCCATCAGCAATCAAATTGCCGGAGTCCAGTACGATAACGCGGTCAGATAGGTTCATGATGACGTGCATCACATGTTCTACGATCAGTATTGAAACGCCACGGTCACGAATATTTTTTACCAGTTCAACCATCTCCGATGCTTCATTCGGTGTGGCACCCGCAACAACTTCATCCATCAAAAGCAGCTTTGGTTCGGTGGCCAATGCACGGCCAAGCTCCAGCTTACGTCTATCAAAGGCCGTCAGATTTAACGCGTCTTGATCGATAATCGCTTCCATACCAAGGAACACCACAACTTCTCGCGCCTTAGTTTCAATTATACGCCGATCCGCAGATCGGACAAAACCGCCGACCATAATGTTTTCCAGGACCGACAGGTCTCCAAATGGTTTGGACAACTGAAATGTACGTGCAATACCAGCTTTGCAAATATCCCAAGGCTTTTTCCCTTTGATACTTTTTTCGTTCAGCTGAATATCGCCAGTGTCGCTTTCCAGATACCCGGCGATCATATTAAAAGCAGTTGTTTTGCCCGCTCCGTTTGGTCCTATCAGACCCAATATCTCTCCTGAATCCACATGAAAAGAAGTTTCTTTTACTGCCTGATTGCCGCCAAATCGTTTTGATATACCGTCAATTTTTAAAAGAGGTGCACTCATTTTTTGGCTCTCCCGGAAATACGTGCCAGAATGCGGCGCAATGGAACAATGATCCCTTGCGGGAAGTACAATACCGTCAATGCCAGGACAGTACCGTAAATCACCAGATGCAAACCCAGAAACGAACCACCCAGGGTGGTGCGGGTAATCTCGGCGATCGGATGAAGGATAAACGCTCCAAGGATTGGTCCCAGTACCGTGCCCTGGCCGCCGATAATCGCCATAATGGCCATATCAATCGACATATCGATACCCATATTGCGTTCCGGATTAATGTAGCGAAAGAACTGCGCAAAAAACGCCCCGCCGATTCCTGTGAAAAAGGCACTGATTGAGAGAGCAATAAGGCTGTATTTTGTGGGATTAATACCCAGAGCCTCTGCCCCGTCCTGATCCCCCCGGATAGCCTTGAGGTAATATCCAAGTTTGGATTTTTCTAGCATGATTGTCGCCAGAACGATCATCAAAAGCAAACCAAGTGCAATGTAGTAATAGGGCGTTTTATCATTGAATTGAAATGCCCACCAACTGTCACCCACTAATGGCACGACCAGCCCTTCTGACCCTTTCAAGGGGATACCGATGAAATTGTCGGTGTTTTCAAACCAGATGCGCATGATTTCAGCAAAGGCGATGGTCGTCAGGGTGAAATATGGCCCTTTCAATCGAAATGTCAGGGAGCCAATCGCCACAGATAGAACCGCTGCCAAAAGCCCCCCGAACAACATACCGATCCATGGGCTGATCCCCAATTGGGTAAACATCAAAACGGTGACATAGCCGGCAACACCGCTGAAAACAGAGTGCCCGAGTGAGAGTTGCCCCAAATAGCCACATACAAAGTTCCACGACGCTGCCATAAAGGCGAAGTAAACAATCATCGTAGCGGTATGAATGTGATAAGGGTTTGTGATTACAAAAGGCAGCACCAACAAGCATAGAAAACCTATGATTATCAGCCCGCGTTCTAATGGTGTAGCTGTACCAAACATATCTGGCGCTCCTTACGCTTTGCCCATCAGACCCTTAGGTCGAACGAGAAGAATCACAATGAACAAACCGAAGGAGAAAATCGCTGCGGAGGTGGCCGTGACGAATTGTGAGGCAACGGCTTCAAACAAACCCAGAACGATCCCGCCAACGACACAACCCCAGATACTACCGATGCCCCCAAGGACGACCACGATAAATGACTTGATGCCAAAGGACAGGCCAAGAGTTGGCGTGATGGAGAAGAACGGCACCAGCAACGCTCCAAACAGACCAAGGATCGCAACCCCAAGGCCAAATGTAACATTGTAGATAAAGGGCACATTGATGCCAGACATTGTAGCGGCATCCCGATTTTGAGCTGTGGCACGAATTGCACGCCCCATGTTGGAGTGTTTCAGCCAATAAGACAGTCCGCTCGCCACAACAATTGACGCCACAAACGCAATAAAGCGCGGGATGTTAACCGGGATTTCGCCAATGAAGAAATTCGCGTACGCAATATCTACCGATACCGCTCGCACATCTGGACCGAAAATCATCAAGACCAAGTTGTCCAAAACCAAAAAAATTCCCGCCGTCAAAAGCAGTGCACTTAGAGGTTCAACCACAAGCGCCTTTTCCCGAGTGAATAAGTGCGAAATGATTTGGGATTGAATCAGATAACCAAGCCCGAACAAGGCGGGAACGGTAATGAAAGCAGCAACATAAGGGTGCAACCCCAACGTTTTCCACAAAAACCATGCCAGATACATCGCAACCATCAAAAGCGAACCGTGGGCAAAATTGATGATGCGCATGACACCAAATATCAGGCTAAGGCCCAATGCCACGCCTCCGTAAATGCCGCCAATAAGCAAACCATTTTTTACGATGTGAGCCGCCAATAACAGATCCATTATTGCCCCTCCCCCAGTCAATGTTGAATGAAATTCAAACGAGAGCCCCACGAATAGCAGGACTCTCTTTGTTGTTTGTTTTAACGGTCAGACCAACTTGGGATCGGCCAAACAGGGGTTGTGCTGTCGAGGCGGTTTTCCTGCGGCCAAACCGTCAGGCGCTCACCCTTGATGTTCTGAGAAATCACCCCATGAGCATTCACATTTTGTCCGTTTTTGTCAAAAGTGACGCTTTGATAACCAGTGATCAATGCGGGGCCCTCGGTGATATTTGTAGCTGCCAAGGCGTCGCGAATTGCAGAACGATCACCAGATCCAGCGCGCGTAATTGCATCAAACGCAATGTAAATGTTCGAAAACCCCTGGGCACCGTATGAGTTAAAAGGGTAACCCATTTTCTCTTCAAACGCTACGTTTCCAGCAGTAATTTCCTTGCCGAGTCCCCCCGATTGCATGCGGTCAATCTGCCAATCTTCTTGCGTGAACATGTATTCATAGCCACGCTGAGGTACTGCTTCGTAAAAGCTCGGATCCTCGGCACCACCGCCGACCGAATGCAAACCAAACGGCAAGTCGATCCGATTGCCCAAGAGCTGCTTGTTAAACAGAATATGATCTGCCGTACCCGCAACAAAAATCAGTGCATCAGGTTTAGTAGAACGAATTTTCAATAATTGAGCGGAAAAATCGACCTGCCCCGGCACATAGGCTTCGTCCAGACCAATCTTATAACCACGCTCCAAAGCAATTTCTTTTACAGCGGCAGCGTGTGAGCGACCCCAGTCATCCCCGCGATAAAACAGACCTATTGTCGTTGGGCGGTTTCCAGTTTGCTTGCTAAGCAGATCAATTGCATCCACTTGTTCGCGAGCATCGTAACTTGCCTTGTTGTTTGGGCGAAAGACATTAGAGAAATTGCGTTCGGTAATCTCGTTCTTAACTGAACCGGTTACGAGCCACGGAACCCCGTAGCGCTCAGCAACTTCTGATGAGGGAAAGGTAACAGCCGAGTTATAAGCACCGATAATCATGCTCACTTCTTCGCGTTGAATTAGGCGTTCCGTCTCTGAAACACCAATGTCGGGCTTAGACTGGCTATCGGAAAAAACCAGCTCGAGCTGCCTCCCCCCAAGTGCGTTAATCTGAGCTGCAGCAATTTGGGCCCCAACCTTTGTTTGATTGCCGATGGCGGCAGATCCACCAGATAGTGGCAACAACAATCCAATTTTAACGGTCCCGTCATCGGCGAGCGCCATCGTCGGTGCGCATAGTAGCAACATTGTTGTTGCAACCGTTGCTTTCAAGAAACTTCTTCTGGTTTTCATTATAGTATCCTCCCAATGGGGTTTCTGCTTATAAATATATGATATATCTTAAGTGATTTCCTTGCATATAAATATATGATATATCTTACTAGTCAATAACTTTCTCACCCCTGATGATCAAATTTACGGCCCATAACACCTTCGTCCAGCAATTTGACCCGGCGTTTTTTGGTACCGACAGATACTTCTGTGGTGATACCCACTCCATCATCACCAAATTGCTCGCCCGAAGTATTTGAGAGTTCTGTCGCAAGTTTTTCTATGCATGAATGAGGTTGCGTTTTCTAAAAATTACGCAGCTAAGCTCGCAAACTGTTCAAATGGGGGGGGGTGGCTCGACTAAAATTATTGCTTTCGGATCATGTGTCCGACTTCAATACCAGCCAACGTGGCCGCGGCAGATTGGAAGGCCATGAAGCCAAGAATTGGCTGCGTGCTCCTCGTGATAAAACGGTAAGCGGGATCTGGCATACTTTCGATTCCAGTGCCCGAGCATGCCGTTAAAACTTCATGTGGCAGGCATCTGGTCGTCACGCGTGTTAACGAGAGCATTCCCTTCATGTCTTCAAACTTCCCGGTGGAAACATTGTAGCCAGTGACGACGATTGCTAACCCTATATCTACGTGAAATTCACGACCAGTAGATATCACCAAAGTTGATGCCCTTCTGTCCGCTTTTAAGGGAGTCGCTTACGGGCTATTTTGATGCGTCATTCAAGATGATGCGAACGAGAGCTGCGTCTATCTTACCATCTTCGCCCAGCGGTAACTGACCTGCCTCTTCCAGGTGGCGAATTACCGCTTCCACATCGAGACTGATTTCCGGCAGATCTGAGAATTGAATCGGACACTCCATATCCTGAAAAAAGGCTTCGGTTCGTAAAATTGCCCCATGCGCTACTTCTTTTTCGTCACCTTCTAAATGCCACACCCGACGCCCGAAGCGAGCCAGCATTGTCTGTTTATCAACCAAACAACGACGCAGGAGATGCGGCATCACCAAAGTCAACGATTTCGCATGATCAATTCCGTAAAGTGCAGTCAAAGCATGGCCAATCATATGTGTTGACCAATCCTGCGCAACACCGGACCCTATTAGTCCGTTCAGGGCTAAATTAGCGACCCACATGATATTTTCGCGCGCTTCAGCCTGACGTGCTTCATCCGTTTCAAATAGAACCGGTCCCCAACTGATCAACACTTCCAAAAGTGTCTCACTGAACCCGTATTGTACCGGAGCATTCACGGGCAGGGTTAAATACTGTTCAAGCACGTGGGTCATCGCATCGACTACGCCGTTTTGCAGCTGGCGGCGAGGCAATGAGGCCATGGTGGTAGGATCAAGGATGGCAAATTGCGGTCGTGCCGCCTCGATAGCAAACGGTAGTTTTAACCCCCGTTTTGAATTAGAAATTACCGAGACCGGATTGCTTTCAGATCCTGTGGCCGGCAACGTCAATACTGCACCATTAGCAAGCGGCCTTGGCACCGCCGTCTTTGCCAACAGGGCGTCCCAGGGATCGGCCTCGTCCATCACAACGACGGCGGCAAGAAACTTTGCCGCGTCGATGACTGAACCACCACCGACCCCCAGGATAAAGGTTACATTCTGGTCACGGGCAAGCTTTGCTGCCGCCAGAATAGTGGCGTAATCCGGATTGGGTTCAACCCCACCGAACGCCACCACTTTACGCTCACCCAGCGCTTTGGTCACAGCTGCATAGACGCCATTTTTATGGATACTACCACCGCCAAACAACAGCATGACGGTGGCATCGTTAGGCACCAAAGTTGCAAGTTGAGCAATCTCTCCCTCGCCAAAAACAATTCTGGTTTGGTTTTGAAACGTGAAGTTCATGGTCATTTGCAACCCTCCTCTCTATTTTTTGGCAATATCCAGAATTTGGCGCGCCTCAGCCGGAGTTGCAGTCTCAATGTTTAGAGCAGACAAAATGCCGGTGATTTTTTCGACCTGATGAGCGTTAGAACGGAAGGGAACGCCGGGTGTTTCAAAAAGGTTGTCTTCCTGTCCAACACGCAAATGGGTACCCATCATTGCGCCATAGGTGGCTGCCTTGATATTGCCCATGCCCGTGCCGTGGGTAAACAATTGTACCGCATCACCAAACAGCCGTTCGGAGGTGCGTTTAAGATGCACTAGATGATCGATGTCAGACGGGATGCCGCCCATAATACCCGTCAGAAACTGCAGAATAATCGGGCGTTTGATGTTTGGCTTACGGTTCAAATGATGTTCAAGAATATAGAGATGTCCCACATCATAGGCCTCAAATTCCATGCCAATATCTTCATCAACGAGAATATCGACCATGCGGTGAATGGTGTCGAAACTATTTTGGGTCACAATTTTGTAAGCATTCTCGCCAAACGTGTCGCGCTCCCATTGGGTGTTAAATTTATCAATGCCCTGATTGCGGGATTTGGCGAAAAGGCCATAGTTCATTGAACCGACAATAACGGTGGCGATATCTGGACGCAGTGCGCGCACAGCGGATAAGCGCTCTTCGGCGGTTTGCCCAAAAGAGGCCGACATATTGATGATCGCGTCTGTATCCTTTTGAAGCTCCGGAATGAATTCCGCCCATATTTCGGTGGCATTGGTCGGGCTGCCGTCAGGGTTACGCGCATGCAGGTGCAAGATTGAGGCCCCGGCCTTAACTGCATCCTTCGACTGCTTTGCAATTTCTTCCGGGCTCACCGGTAGATTGGGTGACATTGATGGCGACAACGTTGCACCCGTAGAGGCACAGGTGATAATTGTTTTTTGTGGTGTTTTAGACATAGAGGTCTCCTTTGGTCATTTTAGGTCGGTGAACTTTAGAAACGTTGCGCAGCCGCAGGATCGGCAGGCAGATATGAATATTGTTCTCCATCTCGGCCTATCGTGCCGCAATGAGAGCCGCCGAAATGGCAGGGAAAAATCAACGCGCCTGTTTGAGCAGCGCGTTCTAAAAACGCGCGTCGACTGGCACGGGCTTCATCCGGCAATACGCAATAGGCCGTATTCAAATGTGGTTCGGAAATTTGAAGCGGATGGTGAAAAAGGTCGGCGCAAAATACAGCGCGATCATCAATCCAGTAAATGGTTTGCCCCGGCGTGTGCCCCGGTGCGGATTGGGCACGAAGGTGCCCGGCAATCAGATCTCCATCTTCGACAAAATCGACCAACCCGGCTTCAAGGATTGGGGCAATACTATCGCCAAAGGATGGATCATCTTGCGGAGCCGCTTCAAACAACGCCCGGAAATGCGCAATATCGGTTTCAGGCATGACATAACGGGCATTGGGGAAGGCAGGCTGCCAGCCGCCTTGACCATCAGGAACAGTATTCCAACCAACGTGATCTGAATGAAGGTGCGTCATCACCACATCAGTGACCTGATCAAAGCTTGCGCCCGCTGCTGCAAGCCATTGGGGCACCAAAGTATTCAACATATGCATCCGCTCGGGACCACGCGGTTTGTGATTACCGACGCCGGTGTCAATCAGGATTACCCGATCCCCGGCATGAACGATCCAAATCTGGATGCCGATGACCAACCGACCAAGGTTTTTGAACCAAAAATCATTATTGAGCCAGCTATCGTGTCGGTCCAAAAAGGCAGGATCCCAATCGGGATACAGGACCTTGGGATCGTGGGTAGGGCCAATATATTCGGTCAATCCGGTAATTCGAATATCGCCAATTTGATGTACATGGATCATTATCTAAACCTTATCGAACCTGGCCCGCGCGGGCGGTATCGGTGTCTTGAAACGGGAAATCTCGCATGGATGGCCGTGCCGAGACTTTGGCAAACCAACCTGCGAGCTGCGGGCGTTCATCGCGCCAATTGAGGAATGCCATACGGAAATCGAGATAACCCAATGCAACAGCAATACTAAGCGTTCCAACAGACGTCCCTGTGGCCTGAAATTCTTCGTCATTCTCGAGCGCATCAAAGATCGCAAAAAATTTATCATCGCTTGCGCTTATGATTTCTGGCCATTGACGCTCCGGCGGTTTTGCTGCTTCAACCAAGCGTAGAATGGACAAGTCCATAAGTCCGGCGCCGATAGCATGGTGGCGCAACATCTCAATCATCGGACCGGGAGCTTCAGGCCACAGATCATTGCGCCCTGCCCTGTGGCAAAGTTCTGCACAAATCACCAATGAATCAAAAAGCGGACGGTGACCGTCCTGCAATAGCACCGGTATTTTCCCCAGTGGATTAAGCGCCATAATATCAGGCGTAACACTCGCCAAATGGACCGAATGCTGCACCAACGGCAGATCAATTCCACACTCCGCTGCAACAACGCGAACCTTGCGCACGAAGGGCGATCTTGTGGAGCCAAGCAAACGCATTAAATCTCTACCCTTTTCACAAAGGCTGCAATATGCGTAGCAACTTCCTTTGGTGCCTGATCGGGAACATGGTGGGCAGCATCAACCGTGATCACCTCACTGCCGTTTGCGGCGTTGACCACTTTTTCGACATAGCTTGGTGGGCGCAGCGGATCATGAACCCCTGCAAGGCCGAGCACCGGTGACGTAATATTCGGCAGATCCGAGAATAATTTTCCATTGACAAGCATGCGAAACAGCCAACCAAGACTGGCAGGATCATTGGCCAGCCAACGCAATCTGAATTGCTCCCAGTTCTCG
>JAESUH010000246.1 GCA_016763155.1 Rhizobiaceae bacterium | reverse complement strand
GGTAGATACCACTCGACGCTCCTCCCTCACGGGTGAAAAAGCCATGATTGATCAGCGCATTATGGCGAGCCAGTTTATCGCACTGAACCGGGTTGAGTGGGGGCATATTCCCTCGTTTTAAGATTTTCCGCATATCTTCTGAGTAGGGTCTAAGTTTGGATGGTGGTGAAGGTTGACTATTAAGTCAATCGTCAATTGCAAAAGGTGGCAATTCAATTGCGTCTCGGGAAAAAGCAAAACATTTGAACAGGTCTCCCATCTGGTCAGGGAGGGCAAGGCGCTCTGCTTCTGCAGTTAATCGTGCGCGAGCCGCTTCGTTTTCCTTTTGACCAAGGACGCCTGCGCGTTCCAGCAGGCCGAGATTAAGCAGAAATTCTCCTTGGGTCAGGATGGCGAAAGTCTGGCAGTTCGCGGTTTTTGCTACTTTGACAAGAGGAGAAAAATCCACATGATTTGTCAAATCTGCTTTGCCCGGTTCAGCAAAGGGGTCGGCGAATTTATGGTCCATGATGGCCTGAAATGTATCGCCAAAGCCGGAAGCTGTATGACCATAGTCAATAAACAGTGCTGCTCCGCCTTGCTCTGCTGTCTTTTCAGCGACCATTTGCATGATGGCTTCGCGGGCGGGGGCTATCTCGAATACAGAGCCATCGGGTTCTGCGTCATGCCCTTCAGGCAATAATCTGGGATCTAAGGCGCTTGCACCGATTGTGGACTTCAACTCTCTCGAATCGTCGGCGTCGACTGCCCGTTCCAGCCATTGGGTTTTATGTTTTATATATTGGCGGAAGGGAAGGACGTCCAAAAACTCATTGGCAATGAATATTGAAGGGCCAGATGGAATTTTGGAAATGTCCTCTATCCATAAATGTTGATTGCCAAGTTGGGTGCGTTGGGTTGCTTGTAGTTTAGGGCTGCTTTCCACCAGAACGACATTTGCAGCTTTTACAAATTCCGGGGAAGCTTGTGCTGCGCGCAATATGTCAGACATCATTGTGCCTTTGCCAGGGCCAAGTTCCACCAGATTGAATTTTTGCGGTTTGCCCATTCCCTTCCATGCCTGAATGCACCAAACGCCAATCAGTTCACCGAACATTTGGCTGACTTCCGGAGCGGTGATAAAGTCTCCTTTGCCACCAATTGGCTCTTGGCGTTGATAATAGCCATGTCGGGGGTCTGCCATGCACAAATGCATATATTCGCTCAGCCCCATCGGGCCAACGGCCTCAATGTGGCGAACGATTTTTTCCTTTAGCGGATTGCTCACCTGGAGGCTCGCTGCATGAACCAAAGGCCGACAGCCAGAAGCGGCAGGGAAAGCACCATGCCCATGGTGAGCCAGCCCCCGGCCAGATAACCAATATGGGCATCGGGCAGACGGAAGAATTCAACGAATATCCGGCTAATAGCATACCAGCTGATAAACGCTCCAGCGATGAAGCCCGGAGTTTTTAGCTTTCGCAGGCCATAGGTGAGGAATGCCATGATTAAGAATAGAATCAGGCCTTCCAGAATTCCCTCATATAATTGGCTCGGGTGTCTTGGCTCTGGTCCGCCGCCAGGAAAAACAATTCCCCAGGATACAGTTGTGGGTCTGCCAAACAATTCGGCATTGATGAAATTGGCAATGCGCCCAAGAAAAATGCCAATGCCAACGCTGGCGCTAATGACATCAAACAGGCTGAACAATTTGATGGATCGTTTTCGTGCAAATAATATTATGGCAATGATGCTGCCCAGCAATGCGCCGTGAAAGCTCATGCCGCCATTCCAAAGGGCGGTGATCTGCAATGGGTCGGCCAGATATGTAGAGAGATCGTAAAACAAGACGTAGCCCAGTCGTCCGCCAAGGATGATGCCTATTACCGCCCAAATCAGAAAGTCGTCAATTTGATCCTGAGTGATTGGCGACTTATCTTTTGTCCAAAGACTGGGTGTTGAAACCAGTTTACGTGCCCACCACCAGGCAAACAAAATGCCTGCCACATAAGCAAGCCCATACCAGTGAACCTGCAATGGCCCAAGTGATAGGGCAATTGGATCGATGTTTGGGAAGGCAAGTGCCGAGAAGGGGATTTGATACATAATTGTTCTTGCCTGTTGGTTGTGGTGCGACGGTTAGGCTGTATTGAAACATTACCGTAAAAGCATTAGTTTATAGACACATATTATTAGCGATGGAATTGTCAAATGAATCAGGGCCCAAATCGATTATTCGATGAATTTGCGAAACTCATGACCGATGCTGCCGGAGCGGCGCAGGGAATGAAAAAAGAGGCGGAAACCGCCTTCAGGGCTCAAGCTGAGAAATTCCTGAGTGATATGGACTTGGTGAAGCGTGATGATTTTGAAGCGGTTCGCGAAATGGCCGCCAATGCGCGAAATGAAAATGAATCACTTAAAAATCAAATCGATGCTCTAGAGCAGCGAATTTCTTCGCTCGAAAAGCCAAAATCCGCTCCAAAAAGAGCGTCATCCAGGGCCACAAAAAAATAGTCACAGCTATTTTTCCACAGGGCAACATTTGAAAATATTCATATGTATGAATCCCTTAGCTGAATCAGTGAATCTGTTGATTCAATTGACTCAATATTTTTCTGTAAGGTTTTATTTCCTATGGGTGGTTCTTAGAACGCATCCCTGTACATTGGAACTGCAAGATGATTCGGGATTTTCGGTGATAGGCAAATAAGCCTCTAACGAATTCAAATCCGGCAAATCCTGCCAGTTTGTAAAATGTGGCGTATCCAGTTTTGTTATGAGTGAACCGGCCAATGGACCATTGGCCGATATGATATTTATTGATTTTTTTTCGCTGAGCATCGGCGGAGTATAGGGCATAAAATGATAGAGCTTCTTGAGCTTGAGCCAACACGTAATTGTAATCCCGTTGACCTGGTGGAGCAGGTTGCAACTATTAATGATTGGGATTTTGAACGTAGTTGTGACGACGAAATCAACATTTTGGTTGGTGGCGTTTGGGCTGATTACAGCATTTCTTTCTCTTGGATGGAAGATTTTGAAGCTCTGCATCTGTCCTGTGTGTTTGATTTGAAAGTGCCGGATGGTAAATCTTCAGAGATTGCCACGCTGCTTTCTATGATTAATGAGCAATTGCTGATCGGTCATTTTGATTTTTGGAGCAAGGATGGTACGGGCATGTTCCGTCAGAGTTTGATGCTGAACGGTGGTGCTGAGCCCAATGATGAACAGTTGAAATGTTTGATGAATAGCGCCCTAGAGGCTTGTGAGCGTTATTATCAGGCATTCCAGTTTGTTATTTGGGCCGGTCATTCCCCCAAAGAGGCACTGGAAGCTGTTATGTTTGAAACCCATGGTAGTTGCTGATTGAGGTAAGTGGATATGTCAGGCGAGGGTAATTTTTCTGTTGCATTAGTAGGTGCTGGGAATATGGGGGGTGCCATGCTTGGCGGCTGGCTTCGTGATGGTGTTGCTGGCGATAGGATTACGGTTGTTGATCCTTCTCCGCCGCCTCAAATGGCCAAGCTGATCTCCGATAACAATGTCCGTCATATCAAAAACGCATCCGATGACGCTGCTTCAGTTGCAGATATCGTGGTGCTTGCGGTTAAACCACAGATTTTAGATCTGGTGGTTGGTGAAATTTCACCCTTTGTTGGCAGCGATACGGTGGTTGTGTCTGTTGCTGCGGGTAAAACAATTAAATCTATTTGCGCTGGTGTTGGCGAGATTGCCTGCATTCGTGCCATGCCGAACACGCCTGCATTAATTGGTCGCGGAATTACCGTTGGTTTTGCCAATGATTTAGTGAGCGAAGTTCAACGCGCGCAGGTGGATCGATTGTTGCGGGCGACCGGGTCTGTGGCCTGGGTAGACGAGGAGCGGTTGATAGATTCTGTTACTGCTGTTTCTGGTAGTGGTCCTGCCTATGCGTTTTATCTTGCTGAGTGCATGGCTGCCGCTGGTGTTGCTGCGGGGTTATCTCCTGAACTTGCTCTTCAATTGGCACGCGAAACAGTTGCGGGTGCTGGGGAATTGATGATGCAAAGCGAGCATGATCCGGCGCAATTGCGAAAGAATGTTACGTCGCCAAACGGCACGACTGCAGCAGCCCTTGATGTCTTGATGGCGGATGACGGGTTGGGGCCACTAATGATGGCAGCAATTGGGGCTGCAAAAAAGCGCTCCGAGGAATTATCACTTTAAGTCTTAGACTCAAAATAGGAGGTGGCTCATGGCCTCTGACGAAATCACAATTGATGATTTTCTTGCTGTGGATATTCGTGTTGGGACAATCGTTCAGGTGGATGATTTTCCTGAAGCCCGAAAGCCCGCCTATAAACTGCGGATCGATTTTGGTGAGAAAATCGGCGTAAAGAAAACCTCAGCCCAAATTACAGAGAACTACACACCGGAAACTTTGCTTGGTCTACAGGTGATGGCGGTGGTGAATTTCCCTCCGCGCCAGATAGGCCCGTTCATGTCAGAAGTGTTGACCCTTGGTTTTCCTGATGAAAAGGGTCATGTGGTGCTTAGTAATGTGGATAAAGATGTGCCAAATGGCGGACGTCTTCACTAAAATTAATGTATAAAATTAATTAGTTGTCCTATATTTCTATAGTTATGAATCTGATTCAGCTTGAACTTCATGTTTTGATTCAAACAGCCGCTATAGTTTTGAATCAAGTGGTTCAACCTAAGCTATAGAATCAAAAAACCCTGCTAATTTCTTAGCAGGGTCTAGAATGTTCTTACCGTTCAATTCGGCTGAAGCGATTGGTTACGCGCCGGGATTGAAGTGGGTTATTTTTGGAGCTGCAACTTTTTCAGCAAAGTTGTGGCGATTGGAAACAGTATAAGACGTTCCAACTTTGAGACCGTAGGCGAATTCTTTAATTGCTGAGAAAAATGACATGATACTGTTCCTTCCACGGTAGGTTAAATGGCTTATGCCGGATATGCCGAAGAAGGGTACCGCTGCTCTCCTCCGATGAATTACATCTAGGTGTTCCAACGTTATTTTACCAGTGCAGTTTCTGCATGACTGGCCTGTGATTTGTGCATGATTTATAAAGGGTTAATAGTGATCGGTCGATGCTGCTCATGCGTGGAATAAGGACTGGTATTTCTACCAGCCTTTGTTCAAATGTCCGGCCAGAATAATGGCCTGATCGGCGGTTGTTGTCATGTAACAATTTGCTGCGGTAACACTTGCTATTGTCCCGCCCTTCCAACTGGAATGTTCGAACCGGCACTTGGCATCCTTAAAGGCAATCCATTTGCGTTGCATGTCGCGCAATTGTGCGAAGTCATCTTTGTTCATAATGTCTTTTAGTTGTCGGTAATGTCCGTTTAGCCAACCATCCCACCAGTTAGTTTCGCGTTGAAGGCAAATGCTCATTCCAATGGTCGTCTCACCATTTGGTTGTTTCATGCAGGAGGTTGAAATTATGCCGATACAATCCTCCATTTTTGCTTCGTTTCCGCCGCCCTCATTTAGGTCGCGAACTGTTTCCACACATTTCTGCATGTTCATATTGTCTCGTACCAGGTCTTCGGCACTTGCTTCTAATTGTGCATGAGCTGGGATTGCTGTGGAAAACAGGGCAGCAAGGATGGCGATGGAGGAAGTTAGGGATCGCATGAATATCTCCGTTGAATTCCATTTTAGCCAAGCAATTGATACTCAGCCGAATGGAATTGGCAATTCGGTTTATTGCAGCCAGGGAGCCAGGGAGAATGTATTATTGCCCCGGCCGGCCAGTCTTGCCGCGTCCGCGTTTGTTTCGTTTTACGTCGCCCGGGTCTTCGTAACTGCCTGTTCCAACTTTGAGGCGGCGCACGGGTGCTGTGCCGTTAGGTTTTTCGGTCCGTCCGACGGTCATCTCATCCAGAGTGTTTTTTCTAAATAATGAAGGTTTGTCAGTGGATTTGTCCGAACGTCCTTTGCGGCTGGCCTTTGTCTTGCGGGCTTTTTGGGTGTTTTCAATACCCACATCTCTTGCCATTGGATCATTGGCTATCTGCAATTCAGTGTCTTGCAGGCGTTTGATTTCGTCTCGAAGACGCGCTGCGACTTCAAAATCCAGATCAGCAGCGGCAGCAAGCATGTCTTTTTCCAGTGATTCCAGATGGGTAGCTAAATTATTGCCGACCAGCGCGCCATCTTTGGCAAAGCCAATATCCGGCGTTACGTGATCGCCTTCATAGATGGAGCCCATAATATCGCTGATCTGAGATTTGATGCTTGCCGGCGTGATATTGTTGGCTGTGTTGTAAGCCACCTGCTTTTCGCGGCGTCTGTCGGTTTCGGCCATGGCACGTTCCATGGAGCCGGTGATTCTGTCGGCATAAAGGATAACGTGGCCATCCACATTGCGTGCAGCACGGCCAATGGTTTGAACAAGTGAGGTCTCAGAACGAAGAAATCCTTCTTTATCCGCGTCGAGAATCGCGACCAATGCGCATTCCGGGATATCAAGCCCTTCGCGCAGCAGGTTTATGCCGATCAGTACGTCGAAAGCGCCCAGACGCAGATCGCGTAAGATTTCAATGCGTTCCAGCGTATCGATGTCGGAATGCATGTAGCGCACCCTGACGCCCTGCTCATGCAGATATTCGGTGAGATCTTCAGACATGCGTTTGGTCAGGGTGGTGACGAGGGTCCGGTATCCGGCCTTGGTGGTTTTTATGATTTCGTCGAGCACATCGTCGACCTGATTTTTGGCGGGGCGCACTTCAACCGGTGGATCGATCAGGCCAGTTGGGCGGATCACCTGTTCTGCAAAGACACCGTTGGCAGCTTCCATTTCCCAACCACCGGGAGTGGCGGAGAGGCAAATTGTCTGTGGACGCATCACGTCCCATTCCTCAAAGCGCAAGGGACGATTGTCCATGCAGCTAGGCAGGCGGAAGCCATATTCGGCCAAAGTGGCTTTACGGCGGAAATCTCCGCGATACATGCCGCCAATCTGGGGAATGGTCACATGGCTTTCGTCAACGAAAACCAAAGCGTTATCAGGAATATACTCAAACAGGGTTGGCGGTGGTTCACCGGGTTTGCGGCCAGTCAGATAGCGTGAATAGTTTTCAATTCCTGCACAGGCTCCCGTTGCTTCCATCATTTCCAGATCGAATCTGGTGCGCTGTTCCAGTCGCTGGGCTTCAAGCAGGCGGCCCGCATTGTTGAGCTCTACCAACCGGTGCTTCAATTCCTCACGGATAGATTTCATCGCCTGATTTAGCGTTGGGCGAGGCGTCACATAGTGGGAATTGGCGTAGATTTTAACGGATTTGAGTTCGCCGGTTTTTTGGCCGGTCAGGGGATCAAACTCTGTGATGGTCTCGATTTCATCGCCAAACAGAGAAATGCGCCATGCGCTATCTTCCAAGTGAGCCGGGAAAATCTCAATAGTATCGCCGCGCACACGAAAGGTGCCACGGGTGAAAGCATGATCGTTGCGCTTATATTGTTGTGCCACCAAATCGGCCAGCAAAGCGCGTTGATCCAGTGTGTCACCGACCTTCATTTCGAAGGTCATGGCGGTATAGGTTTCCACCGAGCCAATGCCGTAAATGCACGAGACCGAGGCAATGATGATCACATCATCGCGTTCCAACAGAGACCGGGTTGCAGAGTGACGCATGCGGTCAATCTGTTCGTTGACGCTGGATTCTTTCTCGATATAAGTGTCCGAGCGCGGCACATAGGCTTCCGGCTGGTAATAATCATAGTAGGAAACGAAATATTCTACCGCGTTGTTTGGGAAGAATTTCTTGAATTCGCCGTAAAGCTGGGCGGCGAGTGTTTTGTTTGGTGCCAAAATGAGGGCAGGGCGCTGGGTTTCCTGGATAACCTTGGCCATGGTGAAGGTTTTGCCGGAACCGGTGACGCCGAGCAGGACTTGGGTTTGCTCCTTATCGTCAATGCCCTCGACCAAGTCCTTGATCGCGGTGGGTTGGTCGCCGGATGGTTCAAATTCGGTAACCATTTCAATGGTAATGCCGCCTTCGGCTTTCTCCGGGCGTGCAGGGCGGTGGGGCACCCATTCTTCGCCGTTTTTGATCAGCGGATTGCCTTCGGAGATTAATTTTGAAAGTGCGTCAACGGTGGCTGTGACACCTTCAAGCTTTACTCCATCATATCCGAAGGGGGCAGCAATGGTGTTATCAGTTTTTTTTGTTTTCTTTCGGCGCTTTTGTGCAGCCTTTGCCTTCGCCTCAAGGGTTTCCGCCTCTTCCAGCGAAATATCGAGACCGGCAACCGGGTTCAGTCCGGTTGCTGCGCGTTCTCTGGCAGAGGCTGCGCCGCCGATAGAGGTTCCACGTGCAGATTTGCCGGGAGCTGAGGTTCTGGCAGGGATTTTTTTTGGCTTTTTTGACTTTGGAGCTGCTTCATCTGGCGCGTTGGCAATTTCATCGGCCCATGCGGATAAGCTGCCTGAAAGGGGGACACCTTCAAGCTCCGCTTGGGGAGATTCGCCAAATCCGGATGTTTTCTTGTCTTTTGAAGCCATGGCCGCAATATGGGGCTAGTCCAGTGAAATAGGAAGGGGCAATCACGCCACTGCTGACGAATACTGGCAGTAGCGCAAAGTTTCCTTGCCAAACCATCGGAAATGCACGATGTTGTGGTATTCCTGCAGGTGCGGGGGATTTCAAATGAGGAAAGATCTATGTCTCAAACAGGCGTTGTAAAATTTTTTAATATGGATAAAGGCTTCGGCTTTATAACCCCGGATGCAGGGGGAAGTGACGTTTTCGTTCACATTTCTGCAGTACAGGATTCAGGACTACAGTCTTTGGCTGAGAATCAGAAGGTTTCATTTGAGACGGAACCTGATGAGCGCGGCAAAGGCCCAAAAGCGGTTAATCTAGCAGCAACTGAATAATTCCAGTAAAAAAATTAGAAATTGGCCCGTGTTTTGTGACTACGGGCCTTTTTTGTATCTAGAATCCTGACCCTAGGAGATTTTATTTCAGGAACGGATTGTTTCGCCGCTCTTCACCAAAGGTGCTGCCGGGGCCGTGACCACAAATGAAGCTGATATCATCGCCAAGTGGTAATAATTTGGTTTTGATGGAATTGATCAGCGCATCATGATTGCCACCGGGAAGGTCTGTACGCCCGACCGAGCCCGCAAATAACACATCACCCACATGGGCAAATTTTGCCGCATCATTATAAAACACCACATGGCCGGGTGCATGGCCCGGACAATGATAGACGGCAAATTTATGACCACCAATTGATACTTCGTCGCCTTCTTCGAGCCATTGGTCCGGGGTTACGTTTTGATATTCTGGGCCTGTTCCAAACATTTTGGCCTGTTTCTCAATGTTTTCGCAAAGGCTTTTATCATCAAGGTGAGGGCCAATGATATTTACACCGAGTTCCTTTTTGAGTGCCATTGCTCCGCCCACATGATCGATATGACCATGGGTGATCAAAATATTCTCTACCTCAAGGCCAATTTCCTTGATCGCTGTCAGGATCTGGGGCACATCGCCGCCGGGATCGATTACGACGCCCTTATTGGTTTCGTCATCCCAGATGATTGTACAGTTTTGCTGGAACGGCGTAACGGGGACGATGGCGACTTGTAATTGGCCCATGGATTTTCTCAGTATGGTTGGGTTTCAGGGTGTTGATCAATCAATCCAAGACGCGGCACGATTTGTCCAGCCGAAATAAGTGAGCCGGGCGCAATGACCGCATTGGCTCCTATGCGCGCGTCATCACCGATGAGCGAACCAAATTTATCTGTGCCGGTGTCGATTATATGATTATCTGCCTGAATCAGGATGCGCTTGTTCTCCAACTCATTTCGATAATTGGCGATAATCGCCCCGGCCTCAATATTCACCCCTGCACCGATCAAACTATCTCCAACAAAGGATAAGTGGGCCACTTTGGAACGGGGGAACATAATCGTGGTTTTTAGTTCGCATGAGGGGCCGACTATACAATCCTCAGCCAGATAAACGCCATCGCGAAGATAGGCAGTGGCTGCAACAAAACAATTGGGACCCATGATTGCAGGTCCTTTAATAATTGCACCTGCCTCTACATGTGCCGTCATATGGATGGCGATATCGTCTTTAATTAAATAATCATCATCGAGATTTTCGATGGCGCGGCTGATTGCTTCTGTCGCATTTGAAGTTACATCCCATGGGGCAAGGTCTGCCTGGGAAAAAATGGAAGTCTCCCAGCATGAAATATAATTTTTGATGCTGATCAAATCGCGCTCCCGAAGATAAAATAGAATTAAAAAAAAGGCGGCCCTTGAGCCGCCTTAAACTTTAGTGAATTGCAAAAATTATTTGGACATACCAGCCATAACTTTTCCTGCAATTGCTGACAATACGCCGCCGCCTACAAGGCCGCCGCCGATATTGCCGATAATTGAACCCATATCCATGCCGGAGGCTCCATCACCGCCTGCTGCACCCAGCAAGCCGCCAATGAGTGGGCCGAGGGCTGCGCCGCCGCCTACACCGCCGACAATGCCGGCAAGTAATTTTGGCAGTAATGCCATTGCAGCATTCTTAATAAGTGTCCCAGCAATACCGCCGCCGACAACGCCGGAAATTGCCTGAATAATAAGTGGAATTAGTGCTTCCATAGTAACATTCTCCATTTCGCCACATCATGTAGCGTTTTCAATAAGCCAGTTATTCCCCAACTGGCTTGGTTCATATGCCCCTTAGGGGAGCATATTTCCAGAGAATATTAACATGAATTTAACTTTTTGTTAAGTTGTTGTTAATTAACGCAGTAATTCCCGTCCATTAATTAGGCATATGGTGGGTTTGATTAAATAATAGGCTGTTTGTGGCCGTTTTTGCTTCATCAAGACTGTTGTTCGTGCAATTATTTTGATCGAACATACTGGTATCTATGATGTTTTTACCGCGTTGGCACCCACATTACGCCTCTAAACGTGGGCGTGGATGGCTACATCATAATCGTCCATCAGGGTTTTGGTGATGTTGCCTGGGACGTATTTATGTGGGCCAATTTCTGAAACTGGCGTTACTTCTGCGGCCGTTCCTGTGAGGAAACATTCTTCGAAACTATCGAGTTCCTCAGGCATTATAGTGCGTTCAACCAGCTCCATTTGCCGCTTTTTTGCCAATGCGATTACCGTGCGCCTAGTAATGCCGTCGAGAAAACAGTCGGGGGTCGGGGTATGGATGACGTTATCTTTGATGAAAAATACGTTGGCGCCGGTGGCTTCTGCCACATGGCCGCGCCAGTCATACATTAGAGCATCCGCATAGCCTTTGGCCTCTGCTGCATGTTTTGACAGGGTGCAGATCATGTAAAGGCCAGCGGCTTTTGAAAAGCAGGGGATGGTTGCCGGGTCTGGACGACGCCATTCGGCGATATCGAGGCGGATGCCTTTTAGTTTATCTTCAGGAGCAAAGTAGCTGGGCCATTCCCAACAGGCGATCGCCAGATTGATAGTATTTGCCTGGGCAGATACACCCATCATTTCACTGCCACGCCAGGCAATTGGACGCAGATAGGCATCTGTCAGACCTTGCTTTTCCATTGTATCACGGCAAGCCTGATCAATTTCTTCAACGGAATAGGGGATATCAAAACCAAGCACGTTGGCAGAAAAATGCAGCCTCTCTGTATGCTCAGTCAGTTTAAAAATTTTGCCGGCATAGGCGCGTTCACCTTCAAACACTGCGCTGGCATAATGGAGTCCGTGGGTCAGGACATGGATTTTTGCATCTCCCCATTCAACGAATTCCCCGTTGTACCAAATATGACCGTCGAGCTGGTCAAATGGAATGCCCGCCATGATGCTCCTCCAAGCGTTTGAGTTGTAGCAAAAATAATATTCCCAACGCTGGTTTCGATTTTGGGAACGAATTCAATATTAAAGACCTATTGCGAAGAAAAAAATATGTCAATAGTGCTGACATATTAATAAGATAGTGTCATGGTGTGAATATTGGCGTTTTAATTCTTTTGAGAACGAAAATGAAAAAGCCTGAAATCATTGTCGATCCGATCACCAGCGAGCAAATTGCTCAACTCGATAACATCATGCTTTTGTTTTTTGCCTATCGCGATTTTACTGGTGACGCGGATAGATTGTTGGCGGAGCTGGAATTTGGGCGCGCCCATCACCGGGTGATGTTTTTCATAAACCGCAAGCCGGGTTTGAGTGTGGCGGAGCTTCTGGAGATATTGGGGATCACCAAGCAGAGCTTGGCTCGGGTGTTGCGCCAATTGATTGACGAGGGTTACGTCACTCAGCGCATGGGGAAAAATGACCGGCGCAAGCGTCTGCTATATCCAACGGAGTTGTGTCGGGATTTGATTTATGATCTGTCCGTATTTCAATCGACCAGGATAGACAAAGCTCTGGTCGGAATGAGCACTGAAAAACGTGAAATTGTTTCTGAATTTTTGACCGCAATGATTGACGGTGATGGTCGCAAAAATTTACGCAAGTTGGTTCCGTAGCGCACGCCATTGAGGCTTAAATCTTATTGCGTTCCTGCTGGCTGGCGTAAAAGGTTACATCAATAATTCAACAGAGATGAAACAATGGAGCCTTGCGTTCGAATTAGAGAATTCGAAGTTTGACTGGCTACAGAGGGTGTATTTCCAGTTTTGGAGGTCGGTGAAACCGAACTGCCTTTTTTTGATGATTTTTCATAAATCGGAGCTTTTGATTGGGGTTGGAGGACTAATATTCCTCCGTTTGTAATACCTGATATCATTTGAACACCTCTTTGATTGCACACCAAAAATTGTGCTGTTCCAGACAGGTTTATAACATGTTTTTGTCTGTTCAGGTGAGGGATCAGGTTTGCTGGTAAAGCAGTTCGAAAGAAAATGGATGCATTTTTAAGTAATCAATTGGTTTTAAATGTGGGTCGGGTTTTATGCCGCCTGATCAAAGTGCCGGGCGGATATTGGCGTATCGCTAGAGCGCGATACGCGTTATTTTGGCCTAAAAGTTACATTTCCATAACTTCGGCGACTTCAATCGTGCCTTCCAGGCTCAGATGCGGGCAGGTTTTAGCCAATTCCATTGCACCTTCGATGGTATCTGCTTTGACGATGGAAAACCCTGCCAAGGGATTTGATCCGCCATCATTGGTGATGCCGGATGCGCTTACGGTTTTGGACATGCCCAGATAATGGCCGGGATCAACATTGGCTTCCCCGAGATTGTCGATCCAGGCATGCCAGTTTTTCATGTGCTGTGCGCCTGCTTCGGGACTTTCCGGTCTTTTTCCACCGTGATAGGCAAAAACATAATTTGGCATGGGAATTTCCTAATTTGATTGTTTCAGGGACGAAGAGTTGCAGTTAGTGAACTCGTTGGTTGATTAATATCATTCAAACATCATTGTCAACCATATGGTTTAGTGTTAGTCGCATAAATATGGAAAACCTTGATACAGTATTTGCGGCTCTCGGCGATAGTACGCGGCGCGCTATTTTAGACCAGTTGATGCGAGGAGAGGCCAGATTGTCTGATCTGGCGGAACCTTTCGACATGTCGCAAACGGCGGTTTCAAAGCATGTTCGGGTGTTGAGTGATGCCGGTTTGCTGGTCATTGAAAAGCGGGGCCGTACCCGCCATTGCCGGCTGAATGCGGAACCCATGAAACAGGTGACGGACTGGCTTGCAAATTATCAAATGTTCTGGTCCCATCAATTCGACAACCTGGCCCTGCATCTGGCGGATGAGAGAGAGTGATCATGCAATTTGTCAAAACTGAACCGGGTAAAGACCCAATCATTGTTGAGGGCTTTTTTGCGGCAACGCCTGCAAAAGTCTTTGAGGCGTGGACGAAGCCTGACATTGTGGTGAAATGGTTTGGACATAAGCCGAATTCGCTTCATTCCGCGAGTATTGATCTTCGTCCAGGCGGCGAATGGCAGTTCTTATTGTCGAAAGACGATGATAAATCAATCGGGTTTGAAGGGCTCTATCAAGATGTTTTGCCCGGCGAAAAGCTTGTGTTCTCCTGGGCTCATGTGGTCGAACACGCTAATGGCGAGCGTGAAGAGACGCCTCGTTCGCGGGTTGAGGTCACCTTTACCTCGAAGGGGCAGGGAACCTTTGTTCGCCTCGTACACACGGCCATCAGTAATGAAGATTCCCGACGTGGCATTGGCGGCGGCTGGGAGGCGGCATTTACGCATATGGATGACATCTTGTCATAGTTAAGCGAAATACGCGGATACAATATTTGAAAGCAATCTTGTTAAAGATGCGATAGAAGTTATTTTGAATTGAAACATCAGGTCATGACCTGATCATTTTTTATGCACTTCTTATCCGAAAACCGGCTACCACTTTTCGGGAAGTGCTCCAGATTGCGGGAACTCTTTCAATGCAGGAAACGTCTGTTGCTAAAACCCAAACGCCACCAGATAACGCTCCGCATATTTTGGTGGTGGATGATGATCGCCGTTTGCGGGAACTTATTTCGCGTTATTTGGGGGAACACGGGTTTCGGGTTTCAACGGCCAGCGATGCAGCCGAAGCGCGTCGCAGCATTGCGGGTTTGCAGTTTGACCTGCTGATTGTTGATGTGATGATGCCGGGGGAAACCGGCACAAGCTTTACCCGGTCACTTCGGGAAGAAGCCAAAAGTGGAACGGCGCAAGCGGCATATGCTGATGTGCCGATATTGATGCTGACTGCACTGGCAGAAACCGATGACCGCATCAGCGGATTGGAGGCCGGGGCAGATGATTACCTTTCCTAACCGTTTGATCCGCGCGAATTACTATTGCGAATAAATTCGATTTTGAAGCGCACGGCAAAACCTGATTTGCCAGTGATTGAACAAATCTCTTTTGGGGATTTTGAATTTTCTGTGAAAAAGCGCAGCCTCACTCAAAATGGGGAAATGGTGCGTTTAACCGATAGAGAGCAGGAAATTATGGTGATATTTGCCTCTCGCCCCGGCGATACGGTGGCGCGCCATGAATTGCTGGGAACTGACAGCATTGCTGGTGAGCGTAAAATTGATGTGCAGATTAACCGTCTCCGGCGCAAGATTGAGACTGACCCGTCTAATCCCAAATGGCTGCAAACTGTGCGTGGTATTGGCTACAAGCTTGTTGTAGAGTAACCTTGTTTCGATGGGTGGTTGAACCCGTTGCAAGCGGAATTTCTGCAATCATAATATGGCTTGTCACTTAAGCATGAGCGAAAAAACCGGTGATAATATTGGCGAAATGGAACAAGCTGAAAATGTTCCTAATGCCAAACTGACGCGTAAATCCGAGCGTGGCTCGTCTAAGCGCTCGCTGTTTGGTCGTGGGGTCCGTGGCTGGTTCTGGCGTCGTATGCCAAAAGGGCTTTATGCGCGCTCTGTTCTGATCGTCATTATTCCTATGGTATTGCTTCAATCGGTGGTGGCATTCGTGTTTATGGAACGTCACTGGCAAACAGTGACCGAGCGTTTGTCCAAGGCTGTGGTAGGGGATATTGCGGCGATCATTGATGTGATCGAGAAATATCCTCAAGATCCTGAATACGATAAAATCGTAGATCTTGCCGGGAATAGTATGGGGCTTAATATATCTGTTTTGCCGCCTGACGCGTTTCCACCTGCAAGCAGCAAACCCTTTTTTGACATTCTTGATGATGTGTTGCGGAGTGAGATTACCCAGCAGATTAACCGCCCCTTCTGGATTGATACTTTGGGCGCTTCCAATTTGTTGGAAATCAGAATTAGGCTAACTGAACCGGATAAGGTGTTGCGCGTATTCGTGCGGCGTAACCGTGCCTATGCTTCGAACTCACATATATTTTTGATGTGGATGGTGGGGACATCTCTGGTTTTGGTGGCTATCTCCATCATGTTGCTGAGAAACCAGATCAAGCCAATTTTGCATCTTGCAGATGCTGCGGAACGATTTGGTAAGGGGCAGAAAATGCCCAAGAATTTTCGAGTGCGCGGTGCAACTGAGGTGCGTCAGGCGGGGCTTGCCTTCATGCAGATGCGAGAGAGAATTGCGCGCCAGATTGAGCAGCGCACTGCCATGCTAACGGGCGTCAGCCACGATCTTCGCACCATTCTCACCCGTTTCAAGCTGCAATTAGCGCTGGTGGGAGAGAGTGAAGAGATAGACGCCATGCAGCAAGACGTGGATGAAATGCAGAAAATGTTGCAGGGTTATATAGATTTTGCCCGGGGCGAAAGCGGCGAGGAACGGATTGAGATCAAGCTGCATGAAGTGTTGGCAAAATATGTGAAGCAGGCCGAAATTAGCGGCAAGGGTTACAAATTCAATTGTCGTGAGGATATTTGTTTTTCAGGCCGGTCGGGCGCAATTGGCCGCCTGTTTGGCAATTTGGTTTCCAACGCCTTTCGCTATGCCGACGATGTTGAGGTGTCAGCATCCAAAAGTGCGGGCTGGGTGACGGTGGTCATTGACGATAATGGCCCAGGAATTCCCAAAAGCCTGCGCGAAGAGGTGTTCCGCCCCTTCATGCGCCTCGATGAAGCGCGCAATCTGGATGAAACAGGCACGGGTTTAGGGCTTTCTATTGCGAGAGATATCGCCCGCAATCATGGCGGCGATATCAATTTGCATGATAGTCC
>JAESUH010000245.1 GCA_016763155.1 Rhizobiaceae bacterium | reverse complement strand
CCGCTCATGCCCTCCAGGCGCTCGTTGACCGAGCGTATCATGTCGCCCTGACGGGAAGAAAACATCTCTCCCATCGTCTGCATACGACCGGTTAGTGCGTTTTGGCTGGCGATAAGTTCTGCCATTCGCAATTCAGATTCACGCGCACGTTCGGTGTGAACCGCTTCACGTGCGGCGTCAGCTGATGCGCGGGATTTATTATGGCGAATGGAAGCAATAATTCGCCAGATAATGAGTACAGCGAGGCATGCAATGATTGCCAATGCAATTTCGCCCAATGATATAGGTCGATTACCGAAATGTGTGATGGGTTCGGAAAATAGTGCCTTAAGGGCGTTGAGTGAGGTATCCATAACAACGGTCATAATCGATTTTTGATAAATAAAAAAGAACAAAAAGAGAATATCGGAATAGTTGTTTTCTGATAAAGCCGGTAAATTGTGTTGACGGTCAGGGTTCCATTCCCTATCTCAACTACGTAAATTAGTTTCTCCTGTATGAGTTTAAACATCCAATGAGCCTTCGTCCGATCATTAATATTCCAGACCCGTTGCTTCGCATGGTATCCAAGCCTGTGGAGCAAATAGATGATGCTGTTCTAAAGCTGCTGGATGACATGCTTGAAACCATGTATGAAGCGCCGGGCATTGGCCTGGCGGGTATTCAGATCGCGGTTCCATTGCGCATCATCACGCTGGATGTGGCCGTGCGCTCATCAAGGGAAGATGGCGAAGAGGAAGAGCTGGAAGAAGAAGCGGAAATTGAACCTGAACCGATGTTCTTGATCAATCCCGAAATAGTGAGTTTTACGGAGGAGCCATCCGTCTACGAGGAAGGATGCCTCTCAATTCCTGATTATTATGCCGATGTTGAGCGCCCCGCAGGATGCACGGTCAAGTTTCTTGACCGGGATGGCAAAGAACATATCATTGAGGCCACAGGCCTGCTTTCTACCGTCGTTCAACATGAGGTGGATCATCTGGATGGAAAGCTATTCGTTGATCACATTTCGAAGTTAAAGCGTGATATGGTGATTAAGAAATTTACCAAAATCGCTAAACAAAATGGCACGCAGCCAGCAGAGCCAATCATTATCTAACCAGCAGGATTTCCTATGTCGCTTCGCATCATATTTATGGGAACGCCGGATTTTTCTGTTCCTACCTTGGCGGAAATTATCGGTCATGGTCACGAGGTCGTTGCTGTTTATTCCCAGCCTCCGCGTCCGGCTGGTCGCGGTATGGAATTGCGCAAAAGTCCCGTTCATTTAAAAGCCGAGCAGTTTGGAATTCCGGTACGGACACCGCAAAGTCTGAAGGGCGAAGCCGAACAAAGAGAGTTTGCGGCATTTAATGCTGATGTGGCGGTGGTCGTGGCCTATGGTTTACTGTTGCCGCAAGCCGTTCTCGATGCGCCGCGACTTGGATGTTATAATGGTCACGCATCCCTATTGCCGCGCTGGCGCGGTGCTGCTCCCATTCAAAGGGCCATTATGGCCGGTGATAGTGAAACCGGTGTGATGGTAATGAAAATGGAAGCAGGGCTTGATACCGGGCCGGTTGGTTTGGTGGAGACTGTTCAAATTTCACCAGATATGAGTGCTGGAGAATTGCACGATGCGCTTTCCATCGCAGGTGGAGATTTGATGGTTCGCGCTCTTGCTGCGATTGAACATGACAGCCTTGTTCTAAGTGAGCAGTCAGATGAGGGCGTCACCTACGCCAAGAAAATTGAAAAGTCAGAAACCCGAATTAATTGGGATCAACCGGTAAAAGACGTGCACAATCATATTCGCGGACTTTCGCCTTTTCCTGGCGCTTGGTGTGAAATGGAGTTTGGCGGTAAAATTACCCGGGTTAAAATCATTCGGGCATCGATTGTTGGAGGTGAAGGTGCGCCCGGTGAAGTGCTTGATGATGGGCTGAGAATCGCTTGCAAGAGTGGTGCTATCCGTCTCGATAAGGTGCAAAAAGCAGGGAAACAGGCAGGCAGTGCAGAAGAATTTTTGCGGGGAAATGCCGTATCCAAGGGTACGGTGCTCAGCTAATGCCGCGTTATAAACTCACGCTTGAATATGATGGCATGCCCTATTTTGGCTGGCAGCGGCAGGCTGATGTCATCAGTGTGCAGCAAGCGCTGGAAGAAGCCGTCGAACAATTTGCCCAGCACAAAGTGACGATGCTTGGCGCAGGGCGAACCGATGCTGGCGTTCACGCTGTGGGTCAGGTGGCCCATGTGGATTTGGAAAAAAGCTGGAAAACTGAAAAGATTGTAGAAGCTGCAAACGGCCTGCTTCGCTTTAAAGAACATCCAATTGCAGTGGTGGGTGCTGAATTGGTGGATGAAGAATTTGACGCCAGATTTTCAGCAGTACAACGCCATTATCGCTATCGATTGATTAATCGGCGGGCACCGTTGACCGTGGAAAAAGAACGGGCCTGGTGGGTACGGTTTCCTCTTGATGTGGAAGCGATGCATGAGGCGGCGCAAGAATTGGTTGGCCGGTATGATTTTTCCACATTTCGCGCCAGTGAATGTCAGGCAAAATCGCCGATACGCACGCTGGATACATTCTCGGTAAGCATTGCTGAGGGAAGTTCAGCCATTGGCGGGGAGGGGACAATTATCAATTTTGATATTTCTTCGCGCTCATTCCTGCATTCGCAGGTTCGCTCAATGGTGGGGTCGTTGAAAATGGTTGGCGATGGCAAATGGACGAAGCAAGATTTTATTGCTGCCCGGGATGCCAAAGACCGTAAGGCCTGCGGGGTCGTTGCCCCGCCTTATGGCCTATATCTGATGCAGGTAGATTATACCTGACTCTTTATTTTAACGCACAATTTATCTGAAAACCGGTTACCACTTTTCAGATTGTGCTCTAAATCAGTCCGGCGCGCCGTAGAAGTTTGAAAGCAAGAGGTGCGCAGAGTGCAGCAATGCCAACTTTTACAATGTCGCCGAGAATGAACGGCATAAACCCATATGCCAGTACTTTGTCAGCAGGAACGAAGTTTGCCAGCCATGCAAGGCCAAGTCCAAAAACCGGAACCAGACTGATTGCCATGACAGCCAATTGCACCAGTGAACTTTTGCCATAAGCAAAACGACCGACAAAAAGGGTTGCAACAAACATACCAACCAGGAACCCGCCTGTTGGGCCCATCATATATGCAATGCCAATGCCACGTTCAGGACTGCCGGAAAATACCGGAAAACCGAGGGCACCCATAGCCAGATAACCAATGAATATTGCACCTGCCTGACGCATGCCAAACATTGAAGCAAATGCCATGACTGCCAATGTTTGCAGGGTCATGGGTACTGGATAGAAAGGCACATGCATCTTCGCGCTAATTGTAAGCAACATCATGCCGACGACTGTAATTGTCAAAAACCGGACGACGCCGCTTTTTGGTGTAACGTCTGTGTTAGTCGAGAAAATCGTATTCATCGAAGTACCCCTTTAATTTTTATGACCATTTCTTAGCATACAGCCGGAAAGCGTCAAACAATATCGAATTAATTGCACAATGAATGTGGGAAGTTTGAGTTGTGGTGTGATTCTATCAGACCTTGGTCTAACTACCACATGGTTTTTTCTGCTTTTCCTTCCCACTCTCTGTCGTATTTTTTGCCATCAAATTCCTCATTGGTAATGGCACTCATAATTTTGCCGGGTGTGGGAAGCTCTTGCGCACCTTTTTGTGCGTCCGCCTCCCAAAGGCGTGCCCGCATAATGGCTCGGCCACATTGAAAATAGACGGCCTGTGTTTTTATCACAATGATTGAACGGGGTTCTTTGCCATCAACCGCAAAACCTGCCTTGAGTTCTGGATCGGTGGAAAGATGGGCTAATCCATTCACTCGCAGGCAATTTCTAGACCCGGGAACGAGAAATAATAATCCAACTTTGGGTTCCCGGACAATATTGCGCAAGGAATCTACCCGGTTATTGCCTCTGCGATCTGGCATTAAAATAGTGGTTTCATCTTGTATCTTTACAAAACCCGGCATATCACCGCGCGGGGTGCAATCCAGCCCCTCAGGGCCGCTTGTGGCCAAGGCGCAAAAGGGAGAGGCTTCTATATATTTTTGATATTCACTGGTGAGATAGGGCACTTCCTTGATTATTGATGCTTGCGAAGGCTTGCCGTAAATGGCTTCTAATTGGTCAATCGTCTCGATCGTGGTCATAGGTTCTCGCTCTATATTTTAACAGTTCGATTAAATTTGCCATTTTTCAGGAAATGCTACAAGTACGTAATTGATATGCAATATCGGCAAATGTGCGTTGTAAACCATAGTTTAATTGATCAGATATTTTATTCAAATAGACTGCATGGTTTGGGGGATTTGGTAAATTTTGTGCAATATGCTTATTATATACACGCATTGTCTTTCAGTAGTGCGTTGTTATTCAAGTTTGTAAAGGGCGTCTAGGTGCAAACCAACCGATCATTAACTATTGCTTTGTTGCGCGCTCGTGAATGCCTCATGGCTGATTTTCGCCCCCTGTTAGCCAGCCACGGCTTTACAGAGCAACAATGGCGGGTATTGCGAATTTTAATTGAAGCAGAGGCCATAGATGCCACAAGTCTGGCTGAATATTCCTGCATTTTGGCTCCCAGCCTGACACGGATAATCAAAAACCTTGAGAGCAGGGGGCTTCTGCAAAGGGGAGTTTCCAAGGATGATGCGCGTAAACTCGTTTTAACTCCGACAGATCTGGCCATTGAAGTAAGTAACAAAGTTAATCCTGAAACGGCCAAGGTTTTTCAGAAAATTGAAGATCGTTTTGGGTCGCAAAAAACTGAAATTTTGCTGGATATGCTGCAAGAGTTGTGCAAGTCCAATAAGCCTAAGCGCAAGTAGTCCTTTTACCGCCAGATTTGGAAGATGTTGGGATTATTTGTCAACGCAACTCACTGCACCATCTGTGCGACAGGGATAGTTTATGACAGAGCCAGCCACTGCCTTTCAACAAATTGCCGAAGTTCTTGATAAGAGTGATCCGCTGGCTGCGTATCGTGAGCGGTTCGCGATTTCGCCTGAGTGTATTTATCTCGACGGCAATTCGCTGGGTGCTCTGCAACCGGCAATCGGCAAACGTTTGGCAGAAACCGTCGTGCGGGAATGGGGTACTGACCTTATTCAAAGCTGGAACAAGGCTGATTGGGTTAATTTACCCGAAGCGGTTGGAGAGCAGATTGCTCCCATCATTGGCGCTGCTAAGGGCTGCGTAGTTGCGACAGACAGTACTTCCGTCAATGTATTTAAGGCGCTCGCTGCAGCTCTTCTTTTACGCAGCGACCGGAAAAAAATAATTTCGGAACGAGGCAATTTTCCAACTGACCTTTACATGACGCAGGCCATGACCAATTTTCTTGGTATGGGGCATGAGCTTGTTATGGTTGAAAGCGACCAAGAACTTGTGGACGCGATTGATGATGAAACGGCCGTGGTGTTGCTAACTCAGACAGATTATAAGACCGGCCGGATGCTTGATATGGCTGAAATTACGAATTTGGCCCATGAGAAGGGCGCTCTGATTATCTGGGATTTGTGCCATTCTGCGGGTGCTTTTCCAGTGGCGCTGGATGCATGTGACGTCGATTTTGCTATTGGGTGTGGTTATAAATATCTCAATGGTGGCCCGGGTGCGCCGGCTTTCATCTATGTGAAGAAGGAATTGCAGGAAGCGGTTGTTCAGCCGCTTTCCGGCTGGTTTGCCCATGAGGCACCGTTTCAGTTTGATCCTGATTTTGAACCTGCCACGTCCATTAAGCGATATTTGACCGGCACGCCGCCAGTGCTCTCCATGATTGCGCTGAATGAAGCGCTGAAAATCTGGGAAGATGTGGATATGCGCTATATCCGCCAGAAAAGCGTTGGCCTTAGCCAGTTGTTTATTCAAACTATCGAAGAAAAGTGCCAGGAGCTAACGCTTGTCAGCCCGCGCGATCCGATGAAGCGGGGAAGCCAGGTTTCCTTTACATTTTCTGGTGATGGCTACGCGCTCATTCAAGCGTTGATCAGCGAGGGGGTTATTGGAGATTTTCGGCAACCTGATATTCTCCGCTTTGGATTTGCTCCGCTTTATAACAGCTATAAGGATGCAGTTCGGGCTGCTGAAATTTTGGCTGATATTGTGGAATCAGGTCGCTGGAAAGACAAGAAGTTCAGCCTGAGAAGCACGGTTACCTAGAGCACATTCGCCATTCGTTGAATTGCTAAAGTGCTCTAAAAGCCAAACCGATTATTTCGGTTAGTTTTTCCGCATCATTGTTGGTGAATTCTGCCGGATTATCTGAATCGATATCCAAAACGCCGATGAGCTTCTCGCCCTGAAATACCGGTACGACGATCTCTGATTGTGTGCTGGCGGAACAGGCGATGTGATCTTGCACAGCATTTACATCATCAACGATCTGTACTTCGCCGCTTCTGGCGCAGGCACCGCAAACGCCTTTGCCAAACGGGATCACCAAACATCCATGCGCGCCCTGATAAGGGCCAATTTTCAGTGTGTCATTGCCTATATTGCGATAAAAACCAACCCAGTGAAACGGTTCAAAGGATTGGAATAGTTCGCAGGCAATCGTTGCCATTTTGGCGATGTTGTCATCTTCGCCCTCAACCAGTGCGGCGATGCGCTGGCTGACTTCTGAATAATCGCGGGTCATCTCAGTCTTTATGACTGGCGGCAATTGCGTCAATCGCTGCCAGATAACCTTGTGAACCAAGTCCGCAAATTACCCCGACAGCAATATCGCTGATATAGGAATGTTTGCGGAAGGGTTCGCGCGCATGCACATTGCTCAAATGTACCTCATAGACCGGGATTGCCACACCTGAAAGCGCATCACGGATGGCGACGGATGTGTGGGTGTAAGCACCGGGGTTTATGATGATTATTTGATGTTTGCCGCGAGCATCATGGATTGCGTCAATGATTGCGCCTTCGCTATTTGCCTGAAATGCGGCAAGATTCATGCCGTGGGTTTTTGCATGAGACAGACAAAAATGTTCAACATCTGCAAGGGTTTGGGAACCATAAATTTCCGGCTCTCTTGTGCCAAGCAGGTTGAGATTTGGTCCGTTAATCAGAAGAATTGATAAAGTCATTTAGCGCTCCAGGATTTCAATCCACATTATGTGAGTTTCATCTAATAATTCAACAATATGAAAAAAGAAATCCTTTGGTTTTGTATGCTCATAATAATGTCAGGAATTTCGTGACGGGTTCTGATGAAAATATGAAGTTAGTTTTCTCTCGTTTGACCTAATATTTCTTTTCAACCGCCTTTAATTCTCCGACCTTCTGCATTAAACCTTGACCATGGAAAACAAACAAAAAATCATTCATGATATTATGCTGCTCGCCCCTGTAATTCCTGTGGTGGTGGTTGAGGAAGTGGGACATGCGGTTAAGTTGGCCAAAGCGCTGGTTGCTGGCGGCTTGCCTGCTATTGAAGTCACTTTACGCACGCCCGTTGCACTGGAAGCCCTAAAGGCAATTGCCGAGGAAGTGGAAGGCGCATTTGCGGGGGCTGGAACCGTTGTGACGCCGGCGCAAATCAAACAAGTTGAAGAGGCTGGCGCTAAATTTATGGTTAGCCCGGGCGTATCAGAAAACTTGCTGGATGCAGCCGATGATTCCCCCTTGCCGCTATTGCCTGGAACTGCAACTGCCAGTGAGGTTATGAGGCTCGGCGAACGCGGCTATGGCCATATGAAATTCTTCCCCGGCTCTCTTGCCGGTGGCGCACCTTATTTAAAAGCGCTTTCCGGCCCATTGCCAGACTATCGTTTTTGCCCAACGGGCGGGGTTAGCCTTGCCAATGCTGGTGAATATCTTGGCCTACAAAATGTCTTATGTGTTGGTGGTTCATGGGTGGCACCGAAAAATCTGGTGGAGGCTAGAGATTGGGACGGAATTACCAAAATTGCGAGAGAAGCAGCCGGGCTAAAATAATGCCCTTCTTGCGCGTTCTTTTTATAACCCTTGCTGTCTTCTTCAGCTTTCAAGCTAAAGAGGCAGCCAGTGGGGAGCGGTTGATCGTTTATGCGGCGGCCAGCATGAAAGAAGCCGTTGAAGAAATTGCCCGCGCTTATCAAAGCACTTGTGATTGTAAGATTATTCTTTCCGTCGGCGGCACCGGCATGTTGGCAAGACAGGTAGCGCAGGGAGCCCCTGCGGAAATTTTTATTTCTGCCGATAAAAAATGGATTGAATACCTGATTGAAAAGCAGGCGATCAATGGAAAATCAATTCAGATAATTGCCATCAATCAATTGATCATTGCTGTTGCCAAATCTCATAGCGGAAATGAAAGCGCGTTGCAGCTTCTTGGCGAGAAACGATTTGCCCTCGCCGATCCGCTTTCGGTGCCTGCGGGACGCTATGCTGTAGAAGCGTTGAAAAATCTCGGTGAGTGGGAAAAAATCAAATTGAATGCGGTTCAAACGGAAAATGTGCGTATCGCGCTTTCCATGGCTGCGCGTGGCGATGTGAGTGCCGCTATTGTCTACGCTTCCGATTTGTTAGTGGAACCACGGGTCAAGGAAGTGTTTCGTTTTGCGCCGAATTTGCATAGCAAGATCGAATATTTGGCAGCACTAACCAATATTGCACATAGCAAAGCTTCTTCATTTTTGGATTTTCTGAATTCTCAAAAAGCACAAGCTATCTTGCAAAAATTTGGTTTTAGCGTTGTAACTGATAAATAGATTTTTTTTGCCGGTTGGACACAGCTTTGCCTTCGCCTGAATATATTGAAATCGTATTGCTCTCGCTTAAAGTTGCAGGCCTTGCAGTGGCCTTTGCCACTCTGCCTGCAATTTTCACGGCCTATGCGCTAGCCAATTGGCAATTCCCCGGCAAGAGCATTCTCAATGCGTTGGTACATATTCCACTGGTCATGCCGCCAGTTGTTACGGGCTATCTGCTATTATTGCTTCTCGGGCCAAAGGGGCCATTGGGTATTTTGCTTGAGGATTGGTTTGGGTTTTCATTTGGGTTTCGCTGGACGGGAGCAGCCCTTGCTGCTGCGGTGATGGCATTCCCTTTAATGATGCGGCCCATGCGGCTGGCGTTTGAATCGATAGACGGAAACCTTTGTGATATTGCTTCAACCCTTGGGGCAGGGAAATTAGTGCGGCTTCTAACTATCAGCCTGCCTTTGGCATTGCCGGGGATACTGGCCGGTCTGGTACTCGGATTTGCCAAGGCCTTGGGTGAATTTGGTGCGACCATAACCTTTGTCTCCAATATCCCTGGAGAAACCCGCACGCTTTCCCTTGCTGTTTATTCTCTGTTGCAAAGCCCGGATGGGGACCGTCAGGCATTGATATTGATCATCACTGCGATTGCAATCTCTTTTGCGGCCCTTTTGTTTTCCGAGCGTTTGAGTGCGCGCTTGTTGCGGAGAGGTCGAGATGGCTGAAGAAATTGTTGTCGACATTCAGGGAAAAGCAGGAAAATTTCTGCTCGATATTGCCTTTCAAACGAAAGGCGGTGTGACCGCTTTATTTGGAGAATCAGGTTCAGGTAAATCTTCGACCCTGCAAATGATTGCGGGTCTTTTGAAGCCGGACGCCGGCATCATAAAATTCGGAGAAGAAGTTCTTTTTGATAAGAAAAAAGGGATAAACTTGAAACCTGACCAACGTAAAATTGGTTATGTGTTTCAGGAGCCCGGCCTTTTCCCCCATCTGAGCGTTCAACGCAATTTGACCTATGCTCAATGGGCAGGACGACGGGTTTCGAAATTTGAGTTTTCCGATATTGTTGAGATGCTGGCAATTAGACCATTGCTTGAACGATTTCCGGAAAGACTGTCTGGTGGTGAAAAACAGCGGGTTGCCATCGGTAGAGCTCTGCTTTCCTCGCCAGAAATTCTTCTGCTCGACGAACCTTTTTCTGCATTGGATGAAGCGCGCAAGGCGGAGATATTTCCGTTTCTGGAAACTGTGCGTGACCAACTTGGCCTGCCGATGATCTATGTCAGTCATTCCACCCGCGAAGTGATCAGGCTGGCCGATAATGTGGTTGTGCTGAAAGGCGGACTAGTGGAAGCCGCCGGAAGTGTAGAGCAGGTTTTTTCACAACCGGGCTTTTCCGATATCGGATTATTGACTGGCAAGGTCGAAGCATATGATGCCCGATACGGGCTTGATCTGATTGATGTGGAAGGTCAGCGTGTATTTTTGGCAGGAGCAAATGCTCCGGTGGGCAAAAAGATACGTATTTCCATTCACCCCAACGAAGTGATTTTGGCCAGAAGTGTGCCGAAACAAATCAGCGCTCAAAACTGTTTGGCAGGAACTGTGCGTTCTATCAGCTCGGTGAATGGAGGCACATTTTTGGTGGTGCTGGCAATCGGTCAACAACAGTTGAAAGCCTATATTACCGATAAAGCCAGAGTGGAGATGGAGCTTCAGGAAGGCACAGACTGTTTTGCGATTCTGAAAACAGTGGCCCTAAGCAAAAATGGATTTTTTGCTTAGGAGGTTTTGCTCTGTGCCTGATAGTTGTCGCTATTTCGCCAGAAAATTGCCGATGCGTTCGATGGCTTTTTCGATGTTTTCGGCGGAGTTAGCATAGGAAAGACGGATATAGCCCTCACCCAAAATGCCAAAATCCGGTCCGCCGATTGTGGCTACTCCAACTTTTTCTAGCAGAGCAGAAGCCAGTTCCTTGGCCTGCCATCCGGTATCCTTAATATTGGGAAAAGCATAAAACGCGCCCTTGGGGGTGCGGCAGCTTATGCCGTCAATGGCGTTCATTTGTTCCACCACCAGCTTGCGGCGGAAATCAAACGCCTCCATCATTGTTGCGACTTCGTCTTGTGGCCCGTCAATGGCTGCAATTCCTGCATATTGAGCCGGCGCGTTGACGCAGGACCATGCGTTCACCGCCAGCTTACGGGCATTGTCGTAGAGTGCATCCGGCCATACAGACCAACCCATGCGCCAGCCAGTCATGGCCCAGGTTTTTGACCAACCATTGAGGATGATTAACCGGTCGCGCAATTGTTCAAATTCCAGCATGGAAACATGCTCCGCGCCATCATAGGTCATGACTTCATAAATTTCGTCGGACATGATGGCCACATCCGGCCATTTTTCTAGGCCAGCTACCAGTGTTTCAATCTCTGCACGCGGGGTCACGCCGCCGGTCGGATTGGCTGGAGAATTCAATATGATCAGGCTGGTATTTTCATTGATCAGTGAAAGGGTTTCTTCACCCGAAAAGGCAAAATCATTTTCTTCGCGCATGGGGACCGGCACAGGCGTTGCGCCGGTAAATTCAATCATTGAGCGATAGATCGGGAAGCCTGGATCGGGATAGAGAATTTCCTTGCCGGGTTGGCCAAACATTAGGATAGCCAGAAACATGGTGACCTTGCCACCGGGCACAATCAGCACATTTTCAGGCGAAATTTCGATGCCGGTAGTGGTCATGGTGCGTCTGGCCACCGCCTCGCGCAGGGGTAAAATGCCGTTAGCCGCAGTGTAACCATGATGCCCGTCTCTAAGGGCTTTGATGGCTGCTTCGACAATATGTTCAGGAGTTTTGAAATCAGGCTGGCCAATGCCCAAATTGATGACGTCCATTCCCTCATCAGCCAGTTTATTGGCCCGTGCCAGCACTGCAAATGCATTTTCCTCACCAATCCGCTCGAAATTATTGACAGTGTGAAGCATGCTTTTTACCCTAATTGTTGATTTGGCGAACCATGTCCGATCTCTACATCAAGTTCAACATAATCTTTTTGGAAGCTGAGTAATGGAATTTGAAATAAAACAGGTCGGAGATAAGCGGCTATTATTTGTTATGGCGGCAGATGCGGAATATGGCGTTCATCTGAAAAAACGCTTCCAGCCTTTAATGACCGGGGTTGGCCCGGTGGAAGCGGCGATGGTGCTTAGTGATAGCCTGTCGCGATTACGGGGAAACGATCTTTTGCCGGATTTAGTAATCTCGCTAGGATCAGCCGGGTCAAATACGCTGGAACAGGTGGAAATTTATCAGGCGAATTCAGTTTCGTACCGGGATATGGATGCGTCTCCACTTGGGTTTGAGAAAGGGTGCACGCCGTTTCTCAATTTGCCCGCTGAAATTGTTCTTCCATTGCAGGTGCCGGACATTCCTTCTGCGCGTCTTTCGACTGGTGCGAATATCATCACTGGCCACGCATATGGAAGCATTGATGCGGATATGGTGGATATGGAGAGCTTTGCGGTGCTGCGAGCCTGCCAGTATTTTGATGTCTCAATGGTGGCGCTTCGCGGAATTTCAGACGGGGCGGATGATCTCAAACATGTTGATGACTGGACCCAATATCTTCATTTGATTGATGAGAAACTAGCTCAACGCGTGGATCAACTGGAAGCGGCAGTTGAGGATGGCAATCTATTCACCTGAAAGACCTTATAGGCAGAGAAGGTGGAATTGGCTGAGTGGTTCAATCTAACCAGGACAGACTTTAGCGAAGTGAAAAGTTAAATCTGGGATGTACTGTTTCGCTCGACAAATTTTGGTTCGAAATAAATGCTCTTCACTCCGGCGCCACCGCCTTGCAGGGTTTCTACCATGGCCCGGGCTGCTGCTTTGCCGATTTCCTGTTGTGCATTCCAGATGGTGGTTAGGGCCGGAGAAAAAATCTCTGCTTCTGAAATGTTGTCATAGCCCGTGACCGAGACATCTACACCCGGTTCTTTGCCAATTGAGCGCAGGCCGCTCATCACGCCAAGGGCAATAAGGTCATTGAAACAAACAATTCCCGTTGGGTTCTTGCCACTGGCAAAAAGGGCGCGGACGCTTTCATAACCGTCCAGTCTGGTGGATTGCGAGCCCATTTGAAGGGCGGGATCAGGCTTAATTCCTGCCTGGTTTAGAGCTGTGAGATAGCCATCACTGCGCTCGCGTCCGGTGATGGTATCCCTAAGTCCGCCGATAAATGCGATCTCCTTGTGGCCAAGATCGATCAGATGTTGGGTCGCGATCTGGATGCCCTGCTTATCATTACCTCGAAATGTTGGCACTGAGGCGCCTTCGATTGACCGCGCGATCAAAATGACCGGCAGGCCATTATGCTCGATCTTCTCCAAATCCTGAGCAGTGGTGCCAAGGGCTGGTGAAACAATCACACCGTCAGCACCAAATTGTAAAAGCGTATCAATGAAATTGGTCTGGGTTTTTAAATTGTCACGATGATTGCACAGGAGAAATATTCGTCTGCTTGCCTCTAGCTCATCTTCAATTGCCAAAAGGATTTCTGCATAAAACGGGTTGGTAATATCGTGCATCAAAACGCCGATGATACCGGAGCGTGATGTGCGCAGACTTGCCGCACGGCGGTCATAGATATAGCCAAGCTCTGCCGCGCTCGCCTTGATTTTTTCCCGAGTGGCTTTGGCCACCAGCGAACTGTCGCGCAATGCAAGCGAAACTGTCGCTGTGGATACGCCTAAATGTTCGGCAATAGTTGAAAGGGTTATTTTTGCTTTCAATGGGAAAACCCTTGGAAAATTCCTGAGACAAGGTGCTGTGGCATGTGGTTTTGGTCCTGACCTCTGGCCCAAATATTACGCGCTGGTATTATTTGATTGATGCCTTTGAACATTTTTTATAATCTGATTGAAGGATTTGGAAAGATTTTTCCGTCTCCTTTTACCTACATTCAACAATGATTTCTTCTCGGTTTTCCGCAGAGCTTTGTCAATTTTTTTCAGTACTCGCTGGCCCTTGTCGGTAATAAAGACATGGGATTGGCGGTTGTCAGTGGTGGAAGTTCTGCGCTCGACAAAATCTTGCGCTGCCATTCGTGAAACCATTTTTGTGATTGTGGGCGGACGCACATCAAGACGTGAAGCCAAAGCGCCCATGGAGCGGCCATCTTCTTCTTCCAGACAGCGCAGCAATTTATCCTGCCCCACATAGAGCCCATGCTTTAAAAGCAATTCAGAACGTAGCGTTCGACACACACGTGCAGTGTGAATCAGCGTTTCGATCAACTCTTCACCGAGTTGCATGTCTGAATTCTCCCCTAGATTTCCCAAGTTTTCCTAAGTGAAACACAATTTTACCGAGCGGCAAACAAAAAAATGATTCTTCTGCTTCTCTATAGAAGTAATTGCTAGCACTTGTTGATTGACAAGTTACTACCTGCTCCTCTTATTGGACCAATGGAAAAAAGTAAAAACAGATTATGGTTGAAGAACCCGCTGGCAATTCTTGAACCCAGTGCTGGTGGTGGTTTGGTGCTTGAAGGCAACAAAATTACCGAGCTGGTGGCAGCTGGCAGTGTACCGGTTTGCAAGGTAGACGAGGTGTTCGATTGCTCTAATCACGTGCTTTTGCCCGGGCTTATCAATACCCATCATCATTTTTACCAAACCCTGACCAGAGCGCATCCCGACGCCATAAACAAAGAATTATTTGGCTGGTTGCAAGCGTTATATCCGGTTTGGGCAAAGGCGGTTAATCGGGATAGCTTCCGGCTGGCAACCCGGCTTGCGCTGACCGAACTGATGTTATCGGGGTGCACCACCGCATCCGACCATCATTACCTTTATCCATTAGGCATTGATGATGCGATGGATATTCAGGCGGATGAAGCAAACAAACTTGGAATGCGTATCACGCTTAATCGGGGATCGATGGATCTTTCTGAAAAAGATGGGGGCCTGCCGCCTGATAGTGTGGTGCAGGACGCCGATACAATTTTGGCTGATTGTGAAAGGGTGATTTCACTTTACCATGATACATCCGACGGCGCGATGGTTCAGGTGGCGCTGGCACCTTGTTCGCCATTTTCCGTCACTACGGAATTAATGCGGGCAACGGCAGATCTAGCCCACAAGTGCAATTGCCGCTTGCACACTCATTTGGGTGAAACTCATGATGAGGATGCTTATTGCATCGAGAAATTTAATTGTCGTCCTGTTGATTATCTGGAAGAAAATGGCTGGCTTGGCAAAAGCACATGGCTTGCTCACGGTATTCATTTTAATGATAGCGAGATTGCTCGTCTTGGTGCGCATGGGGTTGGGGTTTGTCATTGCCCAACCTCCAACATGGTGCTTGCGTCGGGGCAATGCCGGACATTGGAGCTGGAAAAGGCCGGTTCTCCGGTCGGGCTCGGTGTGGATGGTTCGGCCTCCAATGACAATTCTAATTTGATGGAGGGTGTGCGTCACGCATTGATGATCAACCGGTTGAGATATGGTGCTGCTGGCATCACCCATCTGGATGCGCTTCGTTGGGCGACCGAAGGATCTGCGCGTTGTTTGGGGCGTGAAGATATCGGGAAAATTGCCGTTGGGAAACAAGCCGACTTTGCACTCTTCACTTTGGACGAATTACGGTTTTCGGGCGCAGGCGATCCGATTGCTGCATTGGTATTATGTGGTGCCCATGCCGCCGACCGGGTGATGATTGCCGGGAAATGGACTGTTGTTGATGGTTTGCCTGTAGGCTTAGACATTGTAAAATTACGACGAGAACACGGGGCCGCAGCAAAAGCTCTGTTTGAGGAGATTGGCTGATGTTGCCAAACCCGGACTGGCGCCAAATGAGCGAAGCGGAAATTTCTGCAGCCGATACTTCAAGCTGGATTGTTGTGTTGCCGCTTGGGGCGAGCGAACAACATGGGCCACATCTACCGATTGAAACCGATACTATTATTGCAAGGGGTATTTGTGAGCGGTTGAAGCCGATGCTGACAGATATTCCGGTTACTTTCTTGAACGTGGAAGAGATCGGTTATTCGCCGGAGCATTCGGATTATCCAACAAGCAAAACTCTGACCTATGAGGATGCCATAAAGCGTTGGGTCTCATTTGGCGAAATGCTTCATTCTTACGGCATTCGTAAAATGCTCTTACTCAATGCGCATGGAGGTAATTCTCCTTTAATGACAATTGTCGCAACAGAGCTGCGCTGTCGCTTTGATATGCTTTGCGCCTATACCAGTTGGACGCGTTTTGGCGCGCCTGAAGAAATTGTAGGCAGCGAGGAAAAAGATTTTGGCATTCATGGCGGGGATATTGAGACATCTGTGATGCTTTCCCTTGCTCCAGAACTTGTCGATATGGAAAAGGCCGGAGACCATTCAAGTTTTCAGGCAGAGTTAAATCGTAAGAATGAATTCTTGCGTGCCTATGGTCGTCACGGGTTTGGCTGGAAGATGCAGGACCTGAATCCGGTGGGCGTGGTGGGAAACTCTGCTGCTGCAACGGCGGAAAAAGGTGAAGCATTGCTTGAAGAGGCGCTTATGGGGCTGGTAACATTATTGGAGGAAATCGATCATTTTGATTTGAAAAACCTGCAATCAAAACCTATTTTCTAAATCAAACGTCAATCCCAGGATTTAATATGAACCAAACTTCATCGCGCATCCCTGTTACTGTCCTTACCGGATACCTTGGAGCGGGCAAAACGACCCTGCTTAATCGCATTTTGTCAGAAGATCACGGCAAAAAATATGCGGTGATTGTCAACGAATTTGGCGAAATTGGCATTGATAATGATTTGATCGTCAAATCGGACGAAGAAATTTACGAAATGAATAATGGCTGTATCTGTTGCACGGTGCGCGGTGATTTGATCCGGGTGGTGCAAAAACTGATGCGCCGGCAAGGTCGCTTTGATGCCATTATTGTTGAAACTACTGGACTTGCCGACCCTGCACCCGTTGCCCAAACTTTTTTCATGGATGAAGACGTGCGAGCCAAGGCGCAATTAGATGCGGTGATTGCACTGGTGGATGCCAAGCATTTCTTATTGTCATTAGGTGACAGCCCGGAAGCGGAAGACCAGATTGCTTTTGCTGATGTGATTCTGCTCAACAAAACTGATCTGGTGGATGCCACAGAACTGGCAAAGGTAGAGGCGACCATTCGCCGGATTAATCCTCGTGCGGAATTGCATCATACCAATCGTTCGGATGTTGATCTTGCCAAAATTCTTGACCGTGGAGCTTTTGATCTTGAGCGTGTGATGGTTACTGACCCTCAATTTTTGGATCACCATGACGAGGCACATGATCACGACCACGACCACGATCATGATCATCATGATCACCATGGTCATGCAGGACTGGATGGTAATGTTCATGACACGACTATCGGCACCATTTCCCTTCGTGGTGGTGATCTTGATCCAAAGAAGTTTCTGCCATGGATAGAAAAAGTCACCCAAATTGACGGGCCGGATATTTTGCGCCTCAAGGGCATCATTTCTTTCAAGGACGATCCGGACCGTTTTGTGGTTCAGGGCATTCACATGATTTTGGAGGGTGATAGCCAGAGAGAATGGGGTGAGGATGAAAAGCGTGAAAGCAGGCTCGTTTTCATCGGGCGTAACCTCAACCATGAAAAACTGGAGCGCAGCTTTGCTGCTTGTGCTGCCTGATGGTGACTATTGCCAATATTGATCTTGATGAACATGCCTTTGTGGAATGGGCCGGGTTTGTTGATGATGTGCCTATGTTTGCAACGGCCGATGGGGATCTAATCCGCATTGAAGGGGAGCAGACGGTTTTTAACATCCATGATGGCCTTTTATGCGCGGCGCTAAGTGAAGATCGTCGTTATCTTTTGACCGGTGGCGAAGATGGCAAGGTTTGTCGTGTGGATGCTGCTGGTTCTTCATCTGTTTTGGCTGAACAGCCGGGTGATTGGATTGATCTGATTGCAGCAGGTCCGCGTGAAGCTGTTGCATTTGCTTGCGGGCGCGAGGCGCGGGTTATTGTTGACAGTGAGATTGCTGCAAAAATTACGCTGGAACGAACCATTGAAGGCCTGGCATTTGCCCCCAAAGGATTGCGGTTGGCACTGGCGCGCTATGATGGGGTGGAACTTCACTGGGTGAATTCTGGTGGTTCAATGCAATTCCTTGAGTGGAAGGGCGCCCATACCGGCGTTTTCTTTTCACCTGATGGGAAATATGTGGTTTCCACCATGCAGGAAAATGCGTTGCATGGCTGGCGGCTGAAAGATGCGCGCCATATGCGCATGCAGGGATATCCCTCAAAGGTTAAATCAACCTCGTGGTCGCCAAAAGGCAAATGGCTGGCAACGTCAGGTGCACCCGCTTCTATAGTGTGGCCTTTTTCCGGCAAGGATGGCCCCATGGGCAAAGCGCCAAAAGAGCTGGGCTCGATGGGCAAGTTACAAGTTACCTGCGTTTCATGCCATCCGGGGGTAGATGTGGTTGCGATCGGCTATTCCAATGGCATGATATTGTTTGTGAAGATTGATGATGGTCAGGAAGTTGCCCTTCGTAGCGAAGGCCGTGGGCCGATCACTTCTATGGGCTGGAATAAATCCGGCCATTTGCTGGCTTTTGGCAGCGAGCAGGGCGAAGGCGGTATCATCGATGTTAGTTGAGCATAATCCCAAAAACGCCCTAGCTGAGGTAAAGTGAGCTGATACCAAATTGGTGCATCAACTCATCTGCGTGTTGTGACCAAGTTAATTCAGCAAAGCCAGAGTTTGGTTGCGCTTCTTAAGCAATGCATCAATGCGATCTCTTTCCTGTTGGAAAAAAGCCAGTTCTTCACCTTTGAGAACTCTACCATTTGGCAAGCGGATGCGCATTGGGTTTACCTTGTTGCCATTCACCGACACCTCATAGTGAAGGTGAGGCCCCGTAGAAAGTCCGGTTGACCCTACAGAACCAATAACCTGGCCCTGACGGACCCGCACGCCGGGGCGAATGCCTTTGGCAATCCTGCTTTGATGTGAATAGGACGTTTTATAGCCATTGGCATGGCGGATGACGGTGTGACGGCCATTGCCGGCGCGCCAACCTGCTTTTTCGATTACGCCATTTCCTGCTGCAAGAATTTTCGTGCCGCGGGGGGCTGCCCAATCCACGCCGGAGTGCATTTTACGATAACGGTGCACCGGGTGACGGCGCATTCCAAAGGGTGATGTGAAGCGGCCATTGGGGACGGGCTTGCGCAATAAGAACTTCTTGGCGCTCTTACCCTTGGCGTCATAATAGTCGACCAGGTTGGTTTTTGCGTCGCGAAAACGATAATAGCGCCGTTCCAGGCCGTTCAGTTTGATGGATGTGAATAGAATTTCTGATTCTATTGTCGGTTTTTGCTGCCCTTCTTCTAGTGAGACAAAGACTGACAGATCATCGGTAGGCGAAATCCGAGATTTAAAATCTACGTCAAAGGCAAATATCTTTATCAATTTGCCTGCAAGGTCCGGAGTTAGTCCTTCAGAAAGGGCTGCGCGGTAAATGCCATCATATGCGGAGGGCAGGCGAGATCTCGAAACTGTAGGGCGGGCGTTTTTTTGCGCTGTTCTAATTTCCAGGTTCTCTGGCGGCTTGGCATAAACGAAATGGTTGTCCGAGGTTCTGGCAATGCTGACCAGGTGCGTATTTGCGCGATAGACGCTGATGCGCGAAATTTTTGTGATCACTTCTTCTTTGCTCAGGCGGTTCGCTTCAAAGGAAATATGCAAACTGTCTCTGGCTCGAAGTTTTGTGGAACCAAGATCGGAAGCCAGTGTCTTGATAATTACCGAGGCTTCATCTTCACCAATACCCTCTGTTTCCAGGATGGTTGATAGTTCAGCCTCGGATCTGATTGGAATTATGCGTTCGAAATAATGTTTGCCGACATATTCGTTCGGGTCGAGTTTCGCCTGAACCGACACATTTTCTGCAATGATGGTAATTCCTGGCGAAGTAATGAAGCCGGGGGCTTCGAATGAGAAACGCGTATCGTCGAAATAAGCGACGGTTGATATTGATGTGGCGCCATTTGTCAGCCCCGGGGCGGAACTGCGAACCAGTTCTTCAATATCAGCCAGGCTTTGTTTGGAGTATTTGGCAATGGATTTGTCATTAAAAGGAAAATCAGCGGTTTTGATGGTTACCTGGCTTTCCACGTCAGCTCCATAAATCAAATCATTGAATTTAGCGCTCAATTCCGTTTTGCTGGATTCCGAGAACACAGAGAGCGCATTGAATTTGGGGTAAGAAAGGTTTGGTTTTGGTGCAATCGCAAGAGGTGCCTTAATATGCATGAAGGGATGGACGGAAATGATATCCTGGTCACCTTCCTTGGAAACGGTAGATACCATCATTACATTAGATACAGCAGGCGCGACCTGAAGACTGCTTCCCGGGCGGTCTCCTTTAAGTAGGCCAGTTGCGGAAACACCGGTGATGGCTTTTTCATAAGCTACGGCTGGAAGGGTTAGTTCCTGGCGGCCATCAAGGGTTGCAAATAATGCCCCGCCCATAAGAAAGAGCGATGTAAGGCCAACAAGGATGGAACTGGCCAACCAGCGTAAGCTGACCTGACGTCGGTCTGGTTGTCTATTCCTGTGATTTGCAGAAATTGCGGGCATCTCACCCAATAACTGAGATTCGAGAGTTTGTTGCGGGGTCGTCATGGAAATACGGCTATCTCGCTATTTATACTAAAAAATTTCGGGTTTGGCTGAGCCGATTCCCGGATTTGTTGAATTTGAAGTGCCCGCAGACGCTTTCATGTGTTGGTATTATAGCAATTGAGCAAAAAAAAGTCATTGCTGCAAAAATAGTTTGAGAAAAAATTTTGACTATTTGGTAAAAAACACCTGTTTTTGGCCAAAAAAGGGGGTTGTTTGCAATGGTGCTACAAGCCTTTGAAAATGAGCTAAGAAAAGTGACATCTTTTTCAAAATATTTGTTGACAGTTGTGAGTTATGGGGACTATATACCCCAACAACGAGGGCGGCGCGCCGCAGGCGATAACATCGTTCGCTCTGGTTAAATCATTTAGAGATTGGCACGTGGTGCTGT
>JAESUH010000244.1 GCA_016763155.1 Rhizobiaceae bacterium | reverse complement strand
TGAATTCAGAGACTTCAATAATGATGCTGTGGTACTTGTGCGTTCCAAAAACCTGGCAACTGTTGAGGGCATAGAAGCTTTCCGGGATCTGCATTTCGAATATCAATTCAGTGAACGAGTAGAAAGCCTATTGTCGCTATTTTCTCTGGTGACCTATGACGAAGAAACCGGCGGTTGGGCATCTGCGGTTCCAGATGAATTCAACAGTGATGAGGAAGTTCGGGCTTTCTTGGAAAAACTGGTGAAGACTATTCCTAATTCTCGCTCTCTTTTGGGGGCAGATTACGAATCAGCCGTCATTGTGGTTTATGCCAAGGCCAGTGCGGTGGATGATAAGCGCATCCGTGAAACGATTGCAGAATTTGAAAAAATTGCGACAGAATTTTCCACCGATGGCACCCAGATAACCATTGCCGGACAGCCCGCTATCCGCGCTGGAATGATCCACAGCATCGTTAGTGATTTAAGCCTGTTGGTGCCTTTTGCAGCCGTATTTTGTGCTGTGTTGGCTTTTATTATCTTCGGAAATTTCTATGCAATGGCAATATGTACCTTGCCGACCATTGTTTCAGCTATCTGGTTTTTGGGCGGAATGGGCCTGTTGGGGATTGAGCTGAATTTTCTAACCAACATCCTGCCAGTCTTGCTGATAGTTATTATTTTTGCTGACACGCTACACCTCTATCTCAAATGGGAAAAACTGGCCACGGATGGGGATGATCCGATGGAGGCAATCCATCAGGCTGTCGTCACTGTTGGGCCTGCCTGTGGGCTTTCCACTTTAACAACGGCCATTGCCCTAGGCTCGCTGACCTTCAGCGGCAATCACGGTTTAACCGAGCTTGGAATAATTGGAGCAATATCCATATTGGTATGTTTCATCACCGTTATCGCCATTCTTCCATTGGCTTGTTATTGGCTAATCAAATCCGGGTTCGTTCCCAAAGGTGGCAATGCATCACGATTATCTGCTGTCGCCAAGCCTGCCATCGCCTTGATGAACAGGCGGGTTCTCATATTAGGCTTAGGCTTGGTGTTTCTGGTTATTGGCCTTTATGCCCACAGTGAAATTGAAAGCCGTTTCCGCCTGGTGGATTACCTCGCCAAACAATCTCAAATCGCCAAGAGTGAAGGGTATATTGATAAGCAATATTCCGGCAGCACGCCCCTATTTGCGATATTTGACGTGGACGCTATATACCCACTATTGGCTGATGAAAACATCAAGCCGTTCTATGAAGTGCTGGATTTGGTGAATACCGTTTTTAACGCCACCTCATCCTATTCTCTGGCTGATTTTGCCAAGGAAGTAACCAAGGGTGGCGGTGAACTCAAAGAAGCCGATATTGACGAACTGCCCCGCTATCTCACCCGCCGTTTTATTTCCGATGATAAATCTCATGTGTTGATTACCATTTTTTCTTCCGCCAACACGTCTGCCAGTGAAATCCAGATCAAGCTCAAAGAACTGGATAAGGAACTGACCAAAAAAGGGTTCAGAGACAGAGTGGTTGTCACCGGATACCCAGTGTTGTCCGGGGTTGTTGCCCCTCGCCTGATGAATAATTTGCGAATTAGCCTGATTATCGCAGTTGGTCTGGCAATTGGTGTGTTGATGATTGCCACGCGGTCGGTGAAAATCGGCTTGGCGTGCCTCGTTCCCAATTTGCTGCCGATACTGGCCGTGGAATTTGTGCTTTGGATGGTTGGAATTCCGCTGAATATGTCAATTACCGTGGCTCTAACTGTGGCTTTTGGTATCGCCGTCGACGATTCTATACACTTGATAAACGAGTATATGATCAATCGAAGTAAGGGTCTCGAAGGGAAAGTTGCCGTTATTGGCGCGCTTCGTGACGTCACTCCTGCGCTGGTTTCAACCACTCTAATTCTGTCGGCAGGATTGTCGATTATGCTATTTAGCTCTCTGCCAGCCCTTTCAGTTTTCGCATTAGTAGTTATATTAACCTTATTATTCGCACTGTTATGCGATATGGTGTTGCTGCCGGCACACTTGTTGGCGCTCAAATAAATGTATCAGCCAAGGAGTTTTTCGAATGACCTTGCATCAACCAAAATCTAGACCAGCCATTGTTCTGGCTCTCTCAATTGCTTTTCTTTCTCCCTTAGCCATGCAAACCCCGTTTGTTCAAACGGCAGGTGCTGCAGAGCTGAAAATTGCAAGCCTATCAGGAAATTGGCGCGGCAAGGGAAAGGTCAAAACCAGCATTAAATCAAAGAAAGAGAACATTCGATGTCGGTTGACCAATCGGCCTGTCAAAAACAAAAGCAAAATGAGTATTCTTGGAACCTGTAGTGTCGGCAATTTTTTGTTACCGGTTAACGGCTGGATTCAGAAAAAGGGTAAAAAGAACTCATATACCGCCAGCCTGTTCAATTCACTGACACGGTTGAGTTCCAACTATTTCAGTGGCCGGATTAGCGGCAAAAAGCTGAAACTGAACTATAATGGCGTTGATAACATCACCAAACAACCGATCAAAGCCAGCATAACGATCATTGGCAGTGGCAGTGATAATTTCCACCTTGAAATCAAACGGGCAGACCCGAAAACCAATAAGCAATTCAAGGTTGGAACGATCAAGTTCAAAAAGCACTGAGAATTTTTCAGGCGCAGAGCTGAATGCTGATTATCTACGGCAGTCTTCCATGTCATGGTGAAAACCGCTCAAACAGAGATATCAGGCATGTTCACCAATGACAAAATTAAATGAAGCGAGCCATTAAATGGCTCGCTTGACCAGATTTTCTTTAACGCAGAATAGAACGCCCGGCATACACGGCCGCATTTCCAAGTTCTTCTTCGATGCGCATTAATTGGTTATATTTTGCCAATCGATCTGAACGTGACAGAGAACCGGTTTTGATCTGGCCGCAATTGGTGGCAACTGCAAGATCTGCAATTGTTACATCCTCTGTTTCGCCCGAACGATGGGACATCACGGCGGTGTAGCTGGCTTTGTGGGCGGTTTCTACCGCATCAAGGGTCTCAGACAGCGTACCAATCTGATTGACCTTGATGAGGATGGAATTGGCCACGCCCATTTTAATGCCGTCGTTTAGGCGCTGTGTGTTGGTAACAAACAAATCGTCGCCCACCAACTGGCAGCGATCGCCGACCATTTCAGTGGAAATTTTCCAACCATCCCAATCATCTTCAGCCATGCCGTCTTCAACGGACATAATTGGGTATTTATCCACCAGCTCAGTGAGATATCCAGCCATTTCAGCAGAAGAAAGCGAACGCCCCTCGCCTTTCAGCTCGTATTTTCCGTCTTCATAGAATTCTGTTGCTGCGCAATCGAGTGCAATCATCATGTCTTCGCCGGGTTTGTAGCCAGCCTTCTCAATGGAGGCCATAATGTAATCCAGAGCTTCTGGCGCGCTTTTCAAACCGGGGGCAAAGCCACCTTCATCACCCACATTGGTGTTGTGACCATCATTGGATAATTGCTTTTTGAGGGTATGGAACACCTCTGAACCCATTCGTACCGCATCAGAAAATGTATCAGCCCCAATCGGCATGATCATAAATTCCTGAAAATCGATTGGGTTATCTGCATGTTCCCCACCATTGATGATGTTCATCATGGGAACGGGTAAAATGTGTGCATTTGGGCCGCCGATATAGCGATAGAGTGGCAGGCCGGAAGCTTCGGCTGCAGCTTTTGCTACTGCCATGGACACGCCCAAAATGGCGTTGGCTCCCAATTTTCCCTTATTGGCAGTGCCGTCGAGATCGATCATGGCGCGATCAATCAACAATTGATCTTCCGCTTCCATGTCAAAAATTTCTTCAAGAATGATATCGTTTACGGCTGCAACGGCTTTTAATACGCCCTTGCCCAGATATCGGCTGCCGCCATCTCGAAGTTCTACAGCTTCGTGCGCTCCAGTGGATGCGCCGGAAGGAACAATTGCCCGCCCGAAAGAACCATCTTCCAGCCGAACATCTACCTCAACTGTTGGATTGCCCCGGCTATCGAGAATTTCGCGAGCTTTAATATCAATGATGGCTGTCATTTGGGAATCTTTCGAATTGGGGATAATTACC
>JAESUH010000243.1 GCA_016763155.1 Rhizobiaceae bacterium | reverse complement strand
TTTAGATCGATACCGGCCTTTTTCATGCCCTCAATATCTGACATTTTAATGCCATCGACCCAATCCATGGTCAGGCAATCACGTCCCGTTAAAAGCCAGTCGACCTCTGGCACACGAAAGCCCTGATCATTGGCGATATTTTCGCCCATTTCGGAAAAAGCAGCAGCTTCCAGCCGTAAATCCATCTCGATTTTTGCTGATTGCGCCAGCATGTCGGTAACAGCTGTCGGCCGCAACCGCTTTGCGGCCGGGAAATTGCGTTCCAACAGCGCGGAGGCCGCATAAAAAGTCTCTAGATCTTTATCGAAGCGATTTCGAACTCCGGGGCGAATGACCTTCACCGCCACAACTTTCCCATCACTTTTACGCGTAGCCTTATGAACTTGTGCAACCGATGCTGCAGCAATCGGTTCGCTAAACTCACTATACAAATCATCCAGCTTGCGACCCAGCGATCCTTCAATCAATTTCTTGGCTATTGCTGTATCAAATGGTTCCATTTGATCCTGCAACAAGGCCAGATCACGGGCGATATCGGAACCCACAACATCTTGGCGGGTTGCCAAAAATTGCCCAAGCTTCACCCAGCTTGGTCCAAGCTTGTTGAGTGCGATCGACAATTGCTCTGAGCGTTTACGGTCTTTCGAGCGAGGCCTTGCAATCAGATTTGCCAGCTTTTGGGCAAACATTAAAGGTGGCGGCATGCCTTCTGAGGGAAGTGCGGAAACCACCCCTTCGCGAGCCAACACATAGCCCGCTCTTGCCAGAGACACGTATGAAGAAATTGTACCCATCACGCTTACAATTTCCAGCCGGAATGAAGGGCAGCAATGCCACCCGTATAATTGCGGTAATCTACCCGGGCAAATCCCGCTTCTCGCAACATCGACGCAAACAACTCCTGATTGGGGAATTTGAGTATGGATTCTACCAGATACTGGTAGGGCTCACCATCGCCCGTAACCATCTTCCCAACCTTGGGAATGCCGTGCAAGGACCATTGTTCATATACCTTGTCGAGAATGGGCATTTCTACTTCTGAAAATTCAAGGCATAAAAACCGCCCGCCAATCTTCAAAACCCGGAAGGCTTCTTCAAGAGCAGTCTGAATTTTGGGAACATTTCGAATGCCAAAAGCAATCGTATAGGCATCGAAGGAATTATCCTCATAAGGCAATTTTTCCGCATTGCCCTCAACAAAATCTACCTGTTCGCTAAGTCCGCGTTTTTCCGCACGGGTCTCGCCCACAGCCAGCATTGCAGAATTGATATCAAGTACAGTGGTGTGAATGGCGCGATTGCCAGTTTCAACGATCCTAAATGCGATATCGCCGGTTCCGCCAGCCACATCGATTGAACGCCAGTCGGGACGTCCCTTTCTGGGGGGAGCAAGGGAAGCAACCATGGCGTCTTTCCATAGCCGGTGCATGCCCGCTGACATAATATCATTCATCACATCATAACGTTCAGCAACCTTGTAAAAGACGTCATTTACTAGCGGTTGTTTTTCCCCGTCAGATACGGTTTCAAATCCGTAGGAGGTTGCCATGTCCTCAGCTTTGGTAGCGCGGTCATTTGCCATTTGGGATTCCGTTTAAAAATGTGACTGATTGGCAAACAGCATATGCCAACCCTTATTGCAATATGCTAACATGCCCCACTGATTCCAACACCATATGCGGATAAAAAGAGCGAATATGCCCGAACTTCCTGAAGTTGAAACCGTCAAACGTGGTTTAGCGCCCGTTATGGAAGGTGCGCAAATTGTTCGGGTTGAACAAAGACGGGAAAATTTGCGGTTCCCCTTTCCGGAGAATTTTGTTTCCCGGCTGGAAAATGCTCGAATTATTACGCTTTCCCGCCGTGCCAAATATCTGCTGGTAGAGCTAGATAGTGGTGACACGCTTGCCATGCATCTGGGTATGTCCGGTTCCTTCCGTATAGAAGTGGGCGAAAATTTTTCCCTGCCGGGGCAAATGCACCAAGATTCGGGCAAAAAACCTGCCCACGACCATGTGGTTTTTCATCTCAATACGCCCCATGGCGATGCCAAGGTTATATATAATGACCCCCGCCGGTTTGGTTATATGGATTTAATCACCACTGCCGATCTGCATATTCACCCGTTTTTTGCGAAACTTGGCATTGAACCAACCGGCAATGAATTAAGCGGCGAAGCCATTGCCCAAATGTTTCACGGCAAGGCAACACCATTGAAATCTGCTTTGCTCGACCAAAGCCTGATTGCGGGGCTAGGCAATATCTATGTTTGTGAAGCACTTTGGCGCAGCCGTCTTTCCCCCACCCGTAAAGCCGGGTCAATTACCACGAAAACTGGCAAATCAACCAAGAAAGCGGATGAACTTGCAAGCCATATCCGCGAGATCATCGCTGAAGCGATTAAAGCTGGAGGGTCATCCTTGCAGGATCATCGACAAACCGATGGTAGTCTTGGTTATTTTCAACACCGTTTTGACGCCTATGATCGGGAAGGTGAGCCTTGTAAACGGGAGACTTGCAAGGTAAAAATCGCACGAATAAGCCAATCTGGACGCTCCACCTTTTACTGTCCGCAATGTCAAAGGTGAAAAGGCCAGAAGAATTGATGAAAAACCCGCGAAATCATCGCATTGATTACGGCTTTTTTATTGACGTATCGCGCCTGCGCCTGTATAAGCCGCGTAACTTGGGTGCCAGGTTCCGTAAATATTGGAACACCTTGGTTCTTCTGACAACAACATGAGACGGATTGGCCGCTACTTTGGCTGTTTTGATCTGTGGTTTGGAATTGGGATCCTACAGGCATCTGTATTGAATTTTGATAGTGGAAAGCATTCCTATGGCCAATACCCAATCGGCAAAAAAAGCAGTTCGCAAAATTGCAGCACGTACCGAAGTAAACAAAGCCCGCCGCTCTCGCATGCGCACATTCATTCGCAAGGTTGATGAAGCTGTTGAAAGTGGCGACAAAGATGCAGCCAACGCAGCGTTGAAAACAGCACAGCCTGAGATCATGCGTGCGGTTAGCAAGGGCATTTTGAAGAAGAACACAGCATCAAGAGCAATTTCGCGCATGTCTGCCCGCATTAAGAAGGTTGGCGCATAGGCGAAAACAGCCCATAATTTATTTAACCCGGCCGCGTGCCGGGTTTTTTGTATCTGCATTTACCAGATCAAAAATTGCTTATCCGGCTCAATAAAATTTTTGGGCTGAAGTTGAAAATTTCAAAAATCCAAAATTCGGCAAGCAGCAAAAAATTCAGCTGCAATTTGCCCAGAAATGGTGAGCCGGCTATTCTTTATTCTCGCCATATCGTGTCTTTTTGCCCAAAAATTTACTTGCAAATGAAACATAATTTTGTCGAGATAAATCGTTTAAAAACAACGCCTTATTCCTACGTCAATTTTTATGCTGGGTGGGCTAAAGGGAAGAACGTGAGTCAATAGCATCTTCGCCAAAAATAAATTTTGAGCATCAAAAAGATCCATCCTGAATGCCAAACACGTTGATTCCTAATGGATTCTCAGGGGTAAAATTCAACTAAAAAAAATTGAATCGTCTGACCAGAAATTGAATCTCATTCTGGCCTATTGCGCCATGCCGGTCTCCGTGCAAATTTATTTTAACGAGAGACATGGGGGCAGCCAAGCAACACGCGAAACTCGGTCTGTTGGCAAACGATGATTTCGACAAGCGTTATGTGCATTTCGCATGTTGGTCGTTTTTCAATCTAGGGCCTAATGATAATGTGGCAATTATAACCGCACTGAATGTTGTTTGGCAGATTAATTGTACTTACGTATTGGCGAGTTTGGAATCCGTCTTCTGTCCATCTTTTGATGATGGCGCGAAGGTTGTCTAAACAATTTATTTTATTGCCATGCCAGACTTTTTTGAAAAAGCTCTGGTGTGAATGGAGACGTGTAAATGAATTATGCGGGCGATGTAAGCTGCACGGAATGTTATTCCGTTTTGAAAGAAGATGCGGGCGCACAGCTGATTGATGTCAGATGTTCAGCGGAATGGAATTTCGTTGGCGTGCCGGATTTGCAACAAATTGAAAAACAGCCTTTGTTGGTGGAGTGGCAGGTTTACCCGGTCATGGATATTGATCATGAATTTGCAGATAAGGTGATCAACCATTTGGAGGCGTTGAATGTTTCCAAAGATACGCCCATATATTTTCTGTGCCGCTCTGGCGTTCGCAGCCAGTCGGCTGCGTCAGAATTGACAAGTGCCGGATATACTAAGGCTTTCAATGTTTTGAACGGATTTGAAGGTGCGCCCGATGGAGAAAAACATCGCGGCAAAATAGGGGGATGGAAGTTCGATACTTTACCATGGGTCCAGCGGTAATCCGTTGGTTCTAACTAGTGGCGGAAAAGAAAATGTTGAGATCGGTGGGAAGCGGTTTTGATCGGTCAAATTTTAAGAGGTAGTTGAACAAATAATGGAAAATCGGGGCAGTGAGCAGGAAACTAAAAACAATAATGTGGCTCTAAGAGCTAAAAATAAGAAAGATACGAGGGCAATTGAGGTGGCAAGCGGTAATGATCCAAAGAAAAACAAGTCTCAGGAAAAATGGCAGCGAGTGCGCACCCAATTGGAAGCAAAACTTGGATCAGATGTTTTTAATAGCTGGTTTGGCCGTCTGAAACTGTCGTCAGTCGACGGTGGTGTTGCACAGCATTCTGTGCCGACGGTGTTTTTGAAAAGCTGGATCAATTCGCATTATCGCGATTTGCTTCTTGAAGTTTGGCAAAAGGAAGATTCCAACATTCTCAGAGTTGATATCTCTGTACGCAGCGCCGTGCGCCGTACTCTGGCGGTAACGAAGCCAGAAGAGAACGTCGATACCAAACCCAAAAATAACTTCATGAAGGCCTCTGACGGATTTGCAGGCAGAGAAAACCCACTTATGGGGAAGCATACGCAAGATAGGACGCAAGGGTTTTCTGGGTCACCTCTCGATCCAAGCCACACGTTTGCGTCTTTCATTGAAGGCCAATCAAACCGCATGGTTCATGCGGCGGCTCGAACTGTTGCAGACAGCATAAATGGCAATGTTCAGTTCAACCCTTTGATTATTCACGCTAATGTTGGTCGTGGTAAAACCCATTTGCTGCAGGCTATCGCTTGGCAGGCCAGAGCTCGTGATCCCAAGACAAAGGTTCTCTATCTTACGGCCGAATATTTTATGTGGCGTTTTGCTTCAGCCATTCGTGATAAAACCGCGCTCACATTGAAAGAATCTTTGCGCGATATTGATATTCTGTTGATTGATGACATGCAATTTTTGCAGGGAAAATCCATTCAGGCCGAATTCTGCCATTTGCTGAATGATCTGATCGACAGCGCCCGCCAGGTCGTGGTTGCTGCAGATCGTCCGCCATCAGAGCTTGAGAGCCTGGATGATCGGGTGCGTTCTCGCCTAAAAGGCGGCGTGACTTTGGAAATCGAGGCACCTGACTATAATTTGCGCAAGGAATTGTTGAACGCGCGATATCAGGAAGCCAAGAGGGAACAGCCTAGCCTGGATATTCCTGAAGACATTCTCCATTACGTGGCCCGCAAGGTAACAACCAGCGGTCGCGACGTGGAAGGTGCTTTCAATCAGCTGCTTGTTCGCCATCGTTTTTCTGAAGGCCCAATGAGCATGGAAGAGCTGGATAAAATTCTCAGCCATCTCATTCGCTCCGCTGATACCAGACGCGTGCGCATCGAAGACATTCAGCGCATTGTTGCACGCCAGTTCAACGTATCAAAAAATGATCTTCTGTCTAATCGGCGTACTCGTATGATTGTGCGCCCCAGACAAATTGCCATGTATCTGGCAAAAACCATGACCCCACGTTCTTTGCCGGAAATTGGTCGTCGCTTTGGCGGACGCGATCACACAACGGTGTTACACGCGGTCAGGAAGATTGAAGAATTGGCTTCTCAGGACCAGAATTTGGCCCATGAAGTTGAGTTGTTAAAGCGCTTAATCCTCGATTAAGTTTATGCATCAGCCAATTGTCTAGCTTAGTGGGCTTATTTCTCTTGTTTTCAGGGGAAAAAAGCCTGCTTTGTTGGATTCAGGACTTGCAAATTTACTGCTTTTTTCCCACGTTGGAGGACTAGTTTCAACGAGCGGGATGGCCATTGGCATCCACGATAATTTGATTGTGTTCCCGTGAAGTTTTAGTGACAATTATGCCTGGAAGGCGGGATAATAATATGCGTGTTACACTGGAAAGATCTACCCTGTTGAGTTCACTCAGCCATGTGCACCGGGTTGTGGAGCGCCGCAACACCATTCCAATTCTATCAAACGTATTATTGGTGGCTGAAAATGACGAATTGCATTTGAAAGCGACTGATCTGGATTTGGAAGTTTTTGAAAAAACCTCAGCCCGGGTAGAACAACCCGGTTCCACAACCGTTCCAGCCCACATGTTATATGAAATCGTGCGGAAGTTGCAGGACGGATCGGAAGTGATGTTGTCAATTGACGAGGGAGGTTCAATTTTAAATCTCACCTCTGGCAGATCACAATTCACACTACAGATTTTGCCAGCCAGCGATTTTCCCGACATTACCGCAGGCGAGTTCAGCCACACATTTTCAATGCCTGCCAAATCAATCAAGGGTTTGATTGAACACACTCAATTTGCAATTTCTACTGAGGAGACCCGCTATTACCTCAATGGTATCTATATGCATACAGTTGAAGCAGACGAAGAGGATGGCGGCAATCTTGTCATTCGTGCTGTTGCAACTGATGGTCACCGTTTGGCACGCGCCCAAATCGAGGCGCCATCAGGTTCCGAAGGAATGCCCGGCATCATTATCCCCCGCAAGGCGGTGGGTGAAATTTTGAAACTGGTGGAAGATCCAGATGCCAATGTGGCCGTTGAACTTTCAGATTCCAAAATCAGGCTTACTGTCGGCGAGGTAATATTGACCTCCAAGCTAATCGACGGAACCTTTCCCGATTATAATCGGGTTATCCCTTCCGGCAATGACCGCGAATTGGTGATGGACCGACAATCATTTTCCCGTGCAGTAGACAGGGTATCCACCATTTCTTCTGATCGTGGCAGAGCGGTAAAGTTACAGCTTGAAGAGGGGCAATTGACCCTTTCTGTGAGCAACCCTGAATCAGGCACTGCCGAAGAAGAATTGCCGGTTGGATATCAGTCCGAACCGATGGAAATTGGCTTTAACTCCAAATATTTGTTGGATATCACCAATCAATTGAGCGGTGAAGAAGCGATTTTCATGCTTGCAGATTCCGGCTCCCCTACATTGATCAGGGATTCCACGGATAATGGCGCAATCTATGTGCTTATGCCAATGCGCGTTTAATTGTGTTTTGGAATGACCTCATCAAACCAGGTATTCTTAACACAGATTAAACTGCACCAGTTTCGCAATTATGACCAGCTCTCGCTGGATCTTGACCATCGCCATGTGGTTCTGAGCGGAAGCAATGGGTCCGGCAAAACTAACCTTCTGGAAGCCGTTTCCTTTCTGTCTCCTGGTCGCGGAATGCGCCGGGCAACTTATGATGCCGTTGCAAAAACTCCAGGAAATGGTACCTGGTCGGTTTTTGCCCAAATGCATGGCATGGCAGGCGATGTCAGCATTGGAACCGGATTGCAGGAAGATACAATCGGCACCCAGTCCCAGCGCCGTATTCGCATTGATGGGGTGCAGGCGCGTGCAACCGATGAATTGCTGGACCATTCGCGTATTTTATGGCTGACTCCGGCAATGGACGGCCTTTTTACCGGGCCGGCTGGAGATCGCAGACGGTTTTTAGATCGGTTGGTTCTGGCCATTGATCCAGCCCATGGCAAGCGTGTTTCGAATTATGAACGCACCATGCGAAACCGCAATAAAATCCTCAAGGACGATATGCCGGATGCTGCTTGGCTCGATGCGTTAGAGGTTCAGTTTGCCGAACTGGCAACGGCCATTGCCTTTGCCAGAATGGAATTGATCACCTTATTATCAAGGGTGATTGTCGAAAATGACGACCCCAATTCTCCCTTTCCCGATGCGCTGATTTCGATGGAAGGGCTGTTGGAAAATATGGCTGGAGAAATTTCTGCCAGCGATCTGGAAGAACAGTTCCTGCGTCAGTTACACGCCTCCAGAAGATTAGATGCGGCAGCTGGGCGAACGCTTCAAGGACCTCATCGTTCTGATTTATTGGTTCATCACCGGCCAAAGGCCATGAAGGCGGCGCTTTGTTCAACCGGCGAACAAAAAGCATTGCTGATTGGCTTGTTACTGG
>JAESUH010000242.1 GCA_016763155.1 Rhizobiaceae bacterium | reverse complement strand
TGGTTCCTGCAAGTACTAATGTAATAGTTGCACCAACAACAAGAGTATTACTTACTCCAGGGTCTTTAATAAAATAGTCTTTTAACACAGGTGTTGCCAACTCCAGAACACCCACACCTGCTAATAAACCTAAATAACCAGCAATGGTAGTAATGATGATTGATTCCATTAAAATAATAGATACAATCTGTTTTGGTTGTGCTCCTAATGCCTTACGAATCCCTATTTCTTTGGTGCGTTCTTTTACAATAAAAATCATAATATTACTTATACCTACAATGCCTGCAATTAAAGTTCCAAAACCAATTACTAAAATAATTACACCAAGACCAAAAGTCATCATATTAACACCTTTCATCTCACCAGCCATATTACGCACTCTAATTGCTCTTTGATCGGTTGGTGCTATAGAAAAACGATTCTTTAATTTTTTCTCCATTAAAACACCAAAAGCAAGTGCTTTATCATAATCCATTTTTGGGCTATAGGTTAAGTGCATAAAATCTATATAATCGTTATTGCCATACACTTGTTGCGCTGTTGAAAGAGGCATATATATTACATTTTCTTCATTAAACCCTTCATCATCTGTAAAAACACCTACCACTTTATATTGAATACCACTTAAATTAATATACTTACCAACTGCTGTTGTTTTTGAAAACAAATCTTCATCAATAACTTTTCCAATAACTACTACTTTAGTTTTATTGTTTATATCGTTTTGATTTATATAGCGTCCTTCTTTTATTTTGTTGTTTTCAATAAAAAGGTAATCTGGATGAACTGCTCTAACTTCATAATTGTTTTGTTCTCCTCTAAAAGTAGCTGTAACATTTTTCATTACTTTAGAAGTAATAAACTGAATTTCATCTCCAAACTCCTCTTTTAAATAGTTGTACTCTTTATTTTTAAATTGAACACGCCTTCCTGCCTGAAGCCCTTTATACGCTTTAGTAGTTTTTCCAGGAAATATTATAATTGAATTTGAAGCATCTGTTCCAAAAGCTTCTACAAAAGTGTTATTTAAACCATTGCGCTCTAACCAACTGAGCTACAACCGCATACCTTACTGTGAAATTGAAATACGGCTATCTATTGGTATTTGCAAGGGTTGCTTTGAATTTTTGTTGCAGGTTTTGTGCAGAAAACGATAAAAAAAGCCGGAGTGTTGAATCTCAACGCTCCGGCTTCACATCGTTCGGCAATTCTTGCCGGAATTATTTAGTTAGAAGCTTTTTCAAAAGCTGCTTTTGCAGGTGCAATTGCTTTTTCGCCGACTTTGGTTGTCAGCTCAGTTGCGTCTTTAACTTGAGCAGATACAACTTCAAACTGGCTGCGGAAGAATTCGCCCTGAAGTTCAAAAGCTTCTGAGAATGATTTAACACCCATCATTTTTTCAAGGAATGCAGTGCCAGCTTCTGTGTTGGTTTTTACATTTTCCATTGCTTTAGCGGATAGCTCATCACCAGCGCCGCGAACAACTGCAAGAGTTTCTTCTGCAGAAACTTTAGCTTCTTCAGCTGCAGTTTTAAATTTTCCGAGCATTTCTTCCTGCTGGACTGCGCCTTTTTCAGCGAAGTCGCGGAAAGTTTCGTTCATTTTGGTAAAATCAAATGCAGTTGCATCAAATTTTGGCATTTCGAATGCTGGTGTGGCTTTTACGGATGCTTTTGTTTTTGCTGTTGCAGTCATGGTCGATCTCCATTGGGTGAAATGCGGTCAACTTCGTGCCGCCATTGCTTCTGAATTCGTTATGACCCCTATATAGCACGGTTTTTGTGCATTGCAACATTTATATTGCAATGCAACATAATAATTAACCCTCATCGAAGGTTCATAGCCATAATTGCGCATTTTTCTGGACCCTGTGGCCATCCCGAGATATTAACAAAGTGTTAGTTTTTAGGCCGGAATACCATTTTTGCCGGTTCAGATTGTCCAGTATTGAGTAGATGATGATGAAAAAGCCTGAATATTCTTATCTTGATTTATGTGTGTTGCCGCAATTGCGTGAACTGGTTCTATCGCCAGAGCCGGCACTTGTATTCGATGCTGATATTGAAACGGTGCTTTGGGTAAATGCAGCCGGGGCCGAGTTTTTTGGCGGCGACGGGGTTGCAGAGATGCTATCTTCGCGCCCTTCTCCATCTCAACCATTTATCCAACAGCTGCAATATGCCTGCGCGCAATTGGAAGACGGAGAACCTTTGTCACGCGGCTTTCGTGTAGTTCGTGGTTTGCGCTCTGAATTGATACAATGTGAATTAACTATGATGCACCTTCCTCAGGGTGAGGCGGCCGTTTTGTTGCAGTGCAGCGATGAAAAGCTATCCCGCACGAAAAAAGAGCATGAGATTGCCAGCGCTACCGTAAATTCACTGGATGGCTTTGCCGATGCTGCGGCAATCATAGATGATTACACCTTGACCATTGCCTCTACCCCATCCTTCTCCGGGATAGATTTATCCATGGAAGATCTTAAATCTCTGGTGGATGATTTGTTGGGAGAAAGCGACCGCCTTGTAAAACGTCCAATCAGCGCATTGGACAAAAGCACATTTGCAGCAGGGATCGCCAGGTTGAAAGACAACCCTGGGCGTAATTTACTAGTGCTGGCAAGAACGGGAACGCAAGAAGAAGAACCGGCCTCATCGACTCCTATCGGCCTATTCAACCAGGAAATGGCTTCTAATACCGATGATCAGGAAGAAACAGTAGACGAGGAAGTTGAAGAGTTAGTGGAAGAGGAAATTCTCTCTGCTGATCCAGATGCCAATACTGTCGATTCTGATACTGTTCCTGAGGGTATTGAGGATGAGGACGATGAGCCTGTTAGCGAAGTATCCGAAGAAAAACCTTATGAATTGTTAGATTCAGAAGAGCTGGACGACGAAGAACAAGCCCCAGAAGAGTCAGAGGAGCCAACTTCAGATAATTTTGATGAGGAAAACGATACTTTTGGAATTATCACAAAACCCAAAGCTCCTGAGCCAGTGGATGAAGAACCTGCGACGCTGGAGGCAGTCGATGATCTGGAAGATATTCTAGAACCAGAACAACCAGACACAGCCCCGGTTACAGACGAAGAAAAAGAAAAACCGTTTTCCTTTGACGAGTCAGCCAATGCCGTGCGGTTTGCATGGACCATTGATGTATCAAAAACGTTTCAATCTGTTTCACCAGAACTTGGCGAAGCTGTTGGCCCAAATGCTGCAGATATTGTCGACCGCAAATGGTCTGATGTGGCTACCGTTTTCGGATTTGACGATAACAGAGTGATCGATGGCCTCCTTTCCAGGCAGGACACATGGTCCGGAAAATCTGTGTTGTGGCCAATACAGGGAACAGACTTAAAAGTTCCCATCGATTTAGCCGCCCTTCCGGTATTCGGCGCAGGCCGGGAATTCGAAGGGTTTCGCGGCTTTGGGGTTATCCGGGTTGGCGATGCAATTTTGGACCCGGATGCTACCGGATTGGCGCTAAGCGAAAATCCTGTTGAAAAAGGCGAAGCGGATTCCGCTCCATTGCAACCAGAAGAAATTGAAGAAAACGACGTCTCCATTCGCCAGGAACTTGATCTGGAAGATGATTTTGGCACTGAAGAACCACCCAGCAATGTGGTGCGCCTTACGCCAGAAAAACATTCAGAAAAAAGCGACCGTTTGAATGTTCAGGAGAACCAGGCATTTAATAAAATCGGCGAAACCTTGCGCAAAACATCTGATTCAGAATGGGTCGTTGGCAAGGATAACGCGGTAATCGAGAATATCGAGAATAAGAAACCGGTGTTTAGTGCGCCAGTTAACAATGAGCCAGAAGATAGCGCTCAAGTGAATGATGACCTCGAAAAAATCAGAAAGCTAGATATACCAGTTCTAGTTTATCAAAACGAAGAATGCCTCTTTGCAAACAGCCAGTTGCTGGAACTGACAGGATACGCATCCCTGGAAGAATTATCATCTGCCGGTGGCATTGAGGCGTTGCTTGAAAGCAATATTGAAGAGGACGCAGAGGAGCAGGAAAGCCACGGATCGACTTACCTTGTTTCAAGTGACGGATCGAAGCTGCAAGGCCAAATGACCCTGCGCAGTATTAGCTGGAAAGATGGTCGAGCTTTGATGTTGACCTTTTTTTCGTCGGACAATGTTTCCTTGGACGATGCTGAAGAAGAACCTGAGATTGAGGAAATAAGCTCGATTGAAATTTCAGAAGTCAGCCAGCTTCAAAATATATTGAAAACGGCTACTGATGGCATCATCGTGCTGGATAAAGCGGGATTGATTGTCTCAATTAATTCCCCCGCTGAAGCCCTGTTTGGCATTGAACATTCTGCTGTTTCCAACAAGAGCGTCGACATTCTGTTTGCGGTTGAAAGCCATGACGCAATTGATAAAGCCATCGCAACTTTAACAAGAGAGACCGAAGAAGACACACCGATTAATTTAGTTGGAAGTGTTTTGAACGATGGGCTGGAGCTTGTCGGGCGTGAAACCAATGGCGGTCTTATTCCCTTATTGGTGAGGTTTGGCAAGATTGGGTCTTCGGACAAATTATGCGCGATCATCCGCGACATGTCCTCTTGGAAAAAGGCCGAAGAAGACCTTGTTCAGGCACGTCGACAGGCGGAGATTGCCAGCGAGCACAAGTCTGATTTTCTGGCGCGAGTCAGTCATGAAATCAGAACGCCGCTTAATGCAATCATCGGCTTTTCCGATGTCATGATCGAAGAACGGTTTGGCATAATTGAGAATGAGCGTTACCGGGAATATCTGCGCGATATCAACCGTTCGGGCGTTCATGTGCTTGATTTGATTAATGATCTTCTTGATCTTTCAAAAATTGAATCCGGCAAAATTGATCTCTCATTTGAAGCTGTGGATTTGAACAAAATTGTTTCTGAAACCGTGGCCTTGATGCAACCGCAGGCCAATGGTCGACGCATCATTATCAGAACTTCACTTTCACGGGCCGTGCCCAAAGTAGTGGCTGATGCAAGGGCCATGCGCCAAATCATCATGAATTTGGTTTCCAACGCCATCAAGTTTTCACAGCGCAATGGCCAGGTCATTGTATCTACGGTTTATGAGAGCAATGGCGAGGTGGCGCTTCGCATTCGTGATACTGGTATCGGAATGAGCGAAAGCGAATTAAAAGACGCGATGAAGCCTTTCCATCAAATTCCAGGAGCGGGCGACAGGCGCGGCGAAGGTACTGGATTAGGCCTGCCTCTTACCAAAGCCTTGGTTGATGCCAATAAGGCATATTTTGATTTGGAAAGTGCCGCCGGAAAAGGCACCATTGCCCATGTTCAATTTCCAACCCAACGAGTGTTGGCGGATTAGGGACCTTCTCTGGCAAAAATTAGTCAATCTGTCTTTACAATCGAACAGGCAAAAAAAAGGCCCCGTAAATAACGGGGCCAATAAAAATGATTTCATATCAAAAAATATTTAGTGGGTCTAAATGGAATTCAAACATTGTAGCAAGGCTTGAATTTCGTACCCCCAATATCGCCAGCAAAGATTACCAAAACCTTAACAAGAGGTAGTAAACCTTGAACTAGTTCGTTTAGATTTGTTTCAAGGTTAAAATCTTCTTCAGGTTTCATTAACTATTCTAAGGCGAGAACTTGTGTTGAGCCCCTCTCAGGTGGTCAATTCCTCCAGATTTTCATAAAGTGCCAAGGCCTCAGGATTGGCAAGCGCCTCCTGATTTTTCACCGCACGACCATGAACGATATCACGCACAGCCAGTTCTGTGATTTTGCCTGATTTGGTTCGAGGGATATCTGCAATTGCGATAATTTTTGCAGGTACATGGCGCGGAGTGGCCCCTGTTCTGATTTTAAGTTTGATTGCCTTAACCAAAGCCTCATCCAACTTCACCCCGGCGGCCAGTTTGACAAACAAAACTACGCGAACATCGCTTTCCCAGCTCTGGCCAATGCAGATCGCCTCGTCTACTTCAGACATTTGCTCCACCTGATTATAAATTTCTGCGGTGCCGATACGTACCCCACCCGGATTGAGAGTGGCGTCTGAACGTCCGTGAATAATCATTCCACCATGTTCGGTCCATTCAGCGAAATCGCCATGGCACCAGATATTGGGAAAACGGTCGAAATAGGCATTGTGATATTTGCTGCCATCTTCGTCATTCCAAAACATTATCGGCATTGACGGGAAGGGTTTGACACAGACCAATTCGCCTTTTTCAAGCGTTACAGGTTTTCCCTCATCATCCCACACTTCAGTTGCCATACCCAGACCATTGGCCTGAATTTCACCCTTGTAAACCGGCTTGGTTGGGTCTCCACCAACGAAACAAGCAGCAATATCCGTGCCGCCCGACATCGATGCCAGATGCACTGTCGAACTGATATGAGAATATACAAAATCAAAATTCTCTGGTGCCAGAGGTGATCCCGTAGACGTCACCGTCCTGATATTGCTCAAATCATGGGTTTTGGCAGGATTGAGCCCACCTTTACGTACCGCATCAATGAATTTTGCTGAGGTGCCAAAAAAGGTGAATTTTTCCTGCTCGGCATAATCAAATAATACATTGCCATCGGGCGCGAATGGGGAACCGTCATAGAGCATTAGTGTGGCGCCACTAGCGAGCCCTGAGGCAAGCCAGTTCCACATCATCCAGCCACAGGTGGTAAAATAGAACATCCTGGCCTTTTCACCCAACCCATAATGAAGCTGATGCTCCTTCAAATGCATTAGCAATATGCCGCCTACAGAATGGACGATGCATTTGGGGATGCCGGTCGTGCCGGAGGAAAACACAATATAGAGCGGATGGTCGAATGGAAGTTGCTCAAAGGTAATCTCTTTGGCTTCAAAAGCACCTGTAAATTCTTCCAGAGTTACGGCATTCGGCAAATTATTGGCCACGGCTGAAGCATTACCCAAATAGGGAATAATTACTGTTTTTGCACCAAGTGCTGGCACGATCTCAGCCAATTTGTCTTCAATATTGATGCTCTTGCCATTGTACCAATATCCATCACAGGTGAAAAATATTTTTGGTTCAATCTGGCTAAAACGATCCAACACACCCTTTTTGCCAAAATCCGGCGAGCAGGATGACCAAATTGCACCGATTGAAGCGGTGGCGAGCATGGCCGCAATGGTTTCGATGACATTGGGCATCATGGCTGCAACGCGGTCACCTTTGCCAATGCCTTCGGCTAGCAATGCCTGTTGCAGTTTGGAAACCAGAGCGCGCAGCTCATCCCAGGAGATAGAAGCCTGTACCTTGTCTTCGCCCCGAAAGACCATGGCGGTGCTGTCACCCGTTTTTTGCAACAGGTTTTCGGCAAAATTTAGACGTGCATCCGGAAAGAAGCTGGCCCCAGGCATTTTATCCTGGTCAATAACGATGCGCTCGCCCTTATCGCCGATAACGCCGCAATAATCCCAAACAGATTCCCAGAATTCAGCGGTGTGTTCAATTGACCACGCTTGTAACGCGGTAGAATCAGCCAAAGAGCGACCCCATTTTTTTTCAGCCCATCGGGCAAACTGCATCATTTTACTTTCGAAAATCTGTGTCTCGTTTGGCGACCAGATTGGGCTTTGATTGGGCATATGTTACTTCCTGTTTTCTACAGTTTGATTTTGGCACATCAGCTTCGAAACTGTAAATGATAAAGAGCGCCATTTCACAGTCTCGAACCACTTGGATATTTTGCAAATTGGCTGTAGTCTGCGTTTGGATGCAATTAGTGTAGGCGTGACCGGAATCTATCCGGTGCTCAGGTTGGTAATAGTGAAATGGTTAGTTATATTTTTTGGCGTTTTGCTGGTCTTCATTACCGCACTTTTTCTAATGACGCCGCTGTTTATTTCGCCAGATACGGTGAAAGATCGAATATTGAGTGAGGCAGAAAACCTTACTGGCCGCAAAATGACCTTTCGTGGCAATACATCCGTATCTTTCCTGCCATTTCTCGGAATTGAAATTTC